>NZ_BMOM01000001.1 GCF_014647075.1 Deinococcus aerophilus
TCAGAACCATACGTCTGAGAGGCCATTCCTCATGGTATTTGCTCGCCCAGAGAGGCGTGAAATTCCAAAACGGGCTCTAGCCCTGAACAGATGGGCGGCCAAGCAGCGTCAAGGCCTGGAGTCACGGACAGCGGGCGCGGGGCGACCTATGCTCTGGGCATGACCGTGCCCGCCGATTCTGCTCCCCATATCCACCTTCCGGACGGCTCGTGCTGCGCGCCGGAAAAGAGCTACAGCGGACGCTTTGCACACCTGCACCAGCACACCCAGTACTCGCTGCTGGACGGCGCGGCCAAACTCAAGGACCTGCTCAAGTGGGTGAAAGAGGTCACGCCCGAGGGCCAGGACGCCGCGTGCGCCATGACCGACCACGGCAACATGCACGGCGCGGTGCACTTCTACAACTACGCACAGGCGGCGCAGGTCAAGCCGATTCTGGGCTACGAGGCGTATGTGGTGCCGGGCATGGGCACGCGGCGCGACAAGAAACCGGGTGTGAGCGGCGAGAAGGGCATCTTTCACCTCACGCTGCTGGCCCGCGACTTCGAGGGTTACCAGAACCTGTGCCGCCTGAGCAGCCGGGGCTACACCGAGGGCTACTACTACAAGCCGCGCATTGACCACGAACTGCTGCAGGAGCACCACAAGGGCATCATCGCCTTTTCCGGGTGCCTGGGCAGCGAGGTGCAGCAGCTGCTGCTGCAGGGCCGGGAGGACGAGGCCAGGCAGAGACTGATGTGGTACCGCGACCTGTTCGGCGAGAACTACTACATCGAGATTCAGGACCACGGCCTGCCCGAGCAGCGCAGGAACAACCCGATTCTGAAGGCCTGGGCACAGGAACTCGGCATCGGCATGGTGGCGACGAACGACGGCCACTACGTCAAGAAGTCCGATGCCACCGCCCACGAAACCCTGCTCGCGATTCAGACCAAGGCCACCCTGGCCGACGAGAACCGCTTCAAGTTTCCGTGCGACGAGTTCTACGTCAAGGACCTCGACGAGATGCACCGCGCCCTGCCTGTGGCCGAATGGGGCGAGGAAGTCTTCGACAACACTGCCCGGATTGCCGACCTGTGCAATGTGGACCTGCCGGTGGGCAAGAAGCGCGTGTACCAGATGCCCGCGCTGCCCATTCCCGAGGGCCGGACCATGGCCGAGGAACTGCGGGTGCAGACCTACGCCGGGAGCCTCAAGCGCTACCCGCACCACGTCACCGAGGCGTTGCTGCGCGAGTACGCGGTGCGGAGCCTCGCGGCGCTGGAGCCGGAAGAGCGTGAGCGGGTGCTGACGCGCACCCACGGCTGCGACGCCCGCACCTGCGACCAGGACACGCTGCTGACCCTGGTGGCCTTTTTAGGCAGCGAGTGGGAGGCGCGCGGCAAGGCGGCGGGGGAGAAGTACACGCCGTACCCGGCGCTGGAAGTCATGGAAGCCGAGGCCGGCAGCGGTCCCCTGCCCAGCTACGCCTGCACCGACTGGCAGCGCAGCAGGGGCGAGGCCAGCGACACGGCCATCCAGCTTGATCCCGGCAGCGAGGAGGAAAGCACCTGCCGCGCCCACCATACCCACGCCCTGGTTCTGCTGCGCCGCGCCGAGTACGAGTTGAGCGTCATCAACAACATGGGCTTTCCCGACTACTTCCTGATCGTGGCCGATTACATCAACTGGGCCAAGGACCAGGACATCAGCGTGGGGCCGGGGCGCGGTTCGGGCGCAGGGTCGCTGGTGGCCTACGCCATGCGCATCACCAACCTCGACCCGCTGGAGTTCGAGCTGCTGTTCGAGCGCTTCCTGAACCCCGACCGCATCTCCATGCCCGACTTCGACATCGACTTCAACGACGCCCGGCGCATCGAGGTCATCCAGTACGTGCAGGACAAGTACGGCGAGGACAAGGTGGCCCAGATCGCCACCTTCGGGACCATGGCGAGCAAGGCGTGCCTGAAGGACGTGGCCCGCGTGATGGGCCTGGAATACGCCAAGGTGGACAAGGTCAGCAAGCTGATTCCCATCAAGTTCGGCAAGAGCTTCTCGCTGGAGCAGGCCCGCGGCGCCGTGCCGGACATCCAGCAGATGCTCGCCGAGGACGCGCAACTGCTCGAGGCCTACGAGTTCGCGCAGAAACTCGAGGGCCTGACCCGTCACGCCTCGGTCCACGCGGCGGGGGTGGTGATCGGCAAGACGCAGCTCACCGACCTCGTGCCGGTGATGCGCGACACGTCCGGCATGGGCATGGTCTGCCAGTACGACATGAAGGCCGTCGAGGACATCGGCCTGATCAAGATGGACTTCCTGGGGCTGCGTACCCTGTCGTTCCTGGACGAGGCCCGGCGCATCATGCGCGAGTCGCGCGGCATCGAGATCGACTTCGACGCCATTCCCTTCGACGACGCCCGGACCTACGAGCTGATGAGCCGGGGCGACACCAAGGGCGTGTTCCAGCTGGAAGGAGCCGGGATCGCCGACGCCTCGCGCCGCCTCAAGCCGCGCCGGCTGGCCGACATCATCGCGCTCTCGGCGCTGTACCGCCCCGGCCCGATGGAGAACATCCCCACCTACGTGCGCCGCCACCACGGCATCGAGGAAGTGGACTACGTGCGTGACGGCTTTCCGCACAGCGCGCAGTACCTGGAAAAGATCCTGGCCGAGACCTACGGCATTCCGGTGTACCAGGAACAGATCATGCAGATCGCTTCCGAGGTCGCGGGTTTCTCGCTGGGCGGGGCCGACCTGCTGCGCCGCGCGATGGGCAAGAAGGACGCCGAGGAGATGAAGCGCCAGCGCCAGATCTTCGTGACCGGGGCCGAGGGCAACGGCGTTCCCAAGGACGAGGGCAACCGCCTGTTCGACCTGCTGGACGCCTTTGCCAACTACGGCTTCAACAAGTCGCACTCGGCGGCCTACGGGGTCATCACGTACCAGACCGCGTGGCTCAAGGCGAACTACCCGGTGGAGTTCATGGCCGCGCTGCTCACGGTGGAGCGCAAGGACAGCGACAAGGTGGCCGAGTACATCAGTGACGCCCGCAAGATGGACGTGCGGGTGCTGCCGCCGGACATCAACCGCTCGGCTCCGGACTTCGCGGTGGCGGGGCAGGAAATCCTGTTCGGGATGTACGCCATCAAGGGCCTGGGCGAGGGCGCGGTGCAGCGCATTCTGGAGGAGCGCGAGCGCGGCGGGCGTTTCAAGTCGTTTGCCGACTTCTGCTCACGGGTGGACAACAAGACCTGCAACCGCAAGGCCCTGGAAAGCCTGATCAAGAGCGGTGCCTTCGACGCCTTTGGCGAGCGCCGCCAGCTGCTCGACAGCCTGGAAGAGACGCTGGCCTGGGCGCAGGGAGCCGCCTCCATGATCAGCAGCGGCATGGACGCCCTGTTCGGCCTGGAAGAAACCGCCCCCGAGCCGCCGCTGAAATCCTCTTTCACCCCCCTGACCGATCTGGAACGCCTGAGCATCGAGAAGGACGCCCTGGGTCTGTACATCTCCGGTCACCCGCTGGAGCAGCACGAGGGCCTGCGCGAGGCGGCCAGTTGCCGCATCAGCGATCTGGACACGTGGTTCCAGACCCAGAACGTCGCTCCCGGCAAGCGCATCAAGGCGGTGCTCGCGGGCATGGTGGAAAGCGTGGTCAAGAAACCCACCAAGTCGGGCGGCATGATGGCCCGCTTCATCCTGGCCGACGAGTCCGGGCAGACCGAGCTGGTGGCCTTTTCCCGCGCCTACGACCGCATTCAGGACAAGCTGGTGAACGACACGCCCGCGCTGGTGATCGTGGAGCTGGAATCCGAGGACGGCGGCCTGCGCGCCATTGCCGAGGAACTCGTGAGCATCGAGCAGCTCTCGGAGGTGCCCAAGGTCATGTACGTCAACATCGATCTGGAAACCGCCAGCCCCGACGCCGTGGGCGAGTTTCAGAGCGTGCTGGATGAACACGCAGGCAGCATGCCCACCTACCTGCGCCTGGAAACGCCCGAGCAGTTCGTGGTGTATCAGCTGGACCACGGCATGGGCAGCCCCGACGCGATCCGGGTGCTGAACAGCACCTTTCCGTGGATTGAGGCGTACCTAGCCTACGACCAGCAGACCATCCTGGGCCGCTTTGCGCCCAAGCCGCCCGCGTGGATGAACCGGCAGAACGGGGGCGGGGGGATGCGGGCGTGAGGTTGTCCAGCCGGACTGCGTTCTGATCGGAATGAGAAAGGTCGGCTCGTGTGCTTCCGGAGGACACCAGAGGGACACACCAGCCGACCCGCGTTACAGAACCCGTTTACCCGCAGTGGAGGGGATGGAGATTTCCCATCCCGCCCACCAGCTCCGTCTTGCTGTGGCCCCGGCGGCGGCTCTGGGGGTGCTCGCGGGTGTCCTCCAGCACGTCCTCTAGCACAGTGACGCCGTGGGCGCCCAGCGTGTCCAGAAGGGCGTGCAGCTCAGCGTTCTCGGTCAAATAGTCCACAGGGTGGGCGCGGCGGCCGGGTCCACCGCTCAGTCGCTCGCCACACTCACGTTCAGGACCGGATCGGGGTCGTGCAGGCGGGTGTGGACCGGTTTGGCATACCAGGACATGACCGGGCGGGCGTCCACCGTGAAGGCAAAGCCCAGGCGTTCCCAGAAGCGGGCGCCGCGTGGGTTGTCGCCCAGCACGCTGGCGAGGACGCGCCGGATGCCCGGCGGCAGGCGGCCTTCCAGATGCCGCATGGCGGCCTCGCCCAGGCGCTGCGACTGGCGATCTTCGCGGATCAGCAGCAGGTTGATGGTCAGGTCGCCTTCCTGCGGGTAGTCAAGTTTGTAGTCCAGGCTGCCCACCAGCTGCCCGTCATGGTCATGGAGCAGTTCCAGACGCCGGCGCGGGTCAAGCAGGGCGATCTCCACGTCCCGCTCGACCTCTTTCAGGGACGGAACGCGGGTGCCCAGCAGGGCGAAATAGCCTGGAGCGGCGGTGTAGAGCGTATGAAGCAGCGGCGCGTGGTGGAGCGCCAGCGGCGTGGCATTCAAGATGAAGCCTCCCCCATCCAGCAGGACCGGAAAAGAGTGAAAGTAGCGCAGTAACGTCCAGAGAGGATCATCACTGTGGTGTGCTGGACTGCTTTAAAGCATACCCCGTGAAGCGCAAGAAGGGTACGCATGGTGCGTGGACGGCGTTTGAGACGGTCTTCACGCAATGGCGGGGGGGGGTGAGGTACCCTGAGACCATGAGCAACCGCCCCACCCCCAGTTCCTTTTATGCGGCCCGGCTGACCCGTCCGGGAGCGGTGCTGGCGCCCATGGCGGGTTACAGCGACGCTCCCATGCGCCAGCTGGCCTCCGAGCACGGCGCGCTGTGGACCGTTAGCGAGATGATCAGCGCCCGCGGGCTGGTGATGGGTGGAGACACCGAACGCCTGAACCTGGGCCGGCCGTATCCCGGCGAGGCGGGGCGCGTGGTGCAGCTGTTCGGCGCCGAGCCGGAAGTTCTGGCCGAGGCGGTGGGCCGGGCCGAGGCGTGGTTTGCTCCGGCGGCCCTCGACCTGAACATGGGCTGCCCGGTGCCCAAGGTGCGCGGCAAGGGGGGAGCGTGCCTGCTGCAGACGCCGGAGGTGGCCTTCACCCTGATCCGCGCGATGCGCTCGGCCACCTCACTGGACGTGAGCGCCAAGATCCGCCTGGGCTGGGACAGTGACCGCAGTGTGGAGGTCGCGCAGGGGCTGGCCGCGGCGGGCGCGGCGCTGATCACCGTACACGGGCGCACCAGCCGCCAGCGCTACACCGGCGAGGCCGACTGGGACGCGATTGCCCGCGTCGCCGCGAGCGTGGACGTGCCGGTGGTGGGCAGCGGGGACATCCTCAGCGCCGATCATGCCCGCGTGCGGCAGCGCAGCGGGGTGGCCGCCGTGATGATCGGGCGCGGCGCGGTGGGCAATCCCTGGATCTTCCGGGCGCTGTCCACCGGCGACGACACAGCGCCGGATCTGGATACCCGCGCCCACACCGCGCTGCGCCACGCCGAACTCCAGACCCGCTTTTATAACGATGACAGCGGTCGCCTGACCCTGCGGCCACTGCGCAAGGTGCTGCCCAGGTACCTGCCCGACCGCCCCGAACTGCACGCCGATCTGGTACAGGTGGTCGACCTGGACGACGTGCGGCGGGCACTGGCCCCGGTGCTGGGCGGGCTGCCCGGCGCGGCGAACGCAACCTGGGCCCCGGGGGCGGCGCCCGGGGAGTATGCTGGGAATCACTCATGAACGTTCGCGAGTTCTACACTTACCTGTCTGCGGCGCGCGAGCAATTGTGGAACTACCTGCGTGCCCTGCCCACTGCCGACCTCAACCGGGACCTGATCGAGACGGGCGACCGTTTTCACAACATCAAGGACCTGCTGCTGCACACCATTGATTTTGAGGACCACTGGGTGCATTCCATCGCGCGCGGCGACAGCGTGCACAGAGCGGGGCACTTTCAGCACGACTGGGTCAAGCCCCAGGCCGAACAGTACGACCTGAGCTGGATCATCGACTATGGCCGCGAGGTAGGCGCGCGCACCATGACCTTCCTGGAGGGAGAGCCGGACCTAGAGCGCAGCATCCGGTTGGTGCAGGATGATCCGGGCAGCGACGTGGTGACTCTGGATCAGCTGATGTGGAACGTCATGACCCACGAGGTACGCCACACCGCCCAGATTGCCCTGCTGGTGCGGCAGCTGGGCCACACGCCCCCCTGGCTGGACTACATGCGTTTTGCGCGCCCGCACGTCATCCCCGAGCCGGTGCGCGCCGAAGACGACCTCGACGTTGACCTGGAGGACTGAACCGGGGACTGAGCCGGTGAACCGAACCGGCAGCTTGAGCGGGGTGCCGGCCCCCGGCGCCCCGCCCGCACTTCACGGTTCTACAGGATGCGCTGGCCCAGCAGGCTGGCGGCCATGCCCACCATCACCTCGGCCGTCTGGTTGTGCAGGTCGAGCACCGGGTTGACCTCCACGATGTCCATGCTCGTCACGCGCCCGGACTCGCTCAGCAGTTCCATCAGGAGGTGGCCCTCACGGTAGGTCAGGCCGCCGGGAACAGGCGTGCCGACACCCGGGCACACACTGGGGTCCAGGGCGTCGGCGTCGAAGGAAACGTGCAGGCGCGTTACGCCTGACAGACGTTCCAGGGTTTCCTCGACGATGCGGGTAATGCCCATCTGGTCCACCTCTTTCATGGTGTAGGCCTGGATGCCGGCCTCGCGCAGCAGATCGCGCTCGTGGCGGTCCACGCTGCGGATGCCGATCATCACGATGTCCTCGGGGCGCAGCTGCCACGGACCGCCCAGGCCGCTGAGGCGGGCGTCGCCCAGGCCGGTCAGGTGGGCAACCGGCATGCCGTGGATGTTGCCGCTGGGGCTGCTGCGGGGCGTGTTGTAGTCGGTGTGGGCGTCCACCCAGATCAGGCCGGTCCGCTCGCCCGCCGGGTTGCCGCGCAGGGCGTTGCCGGTCACGGTTCCCATCGCCACGCTGTGGTCGCCCCCCAGGGTCAGGGGAAAGGTGTCGGCGGGCAGTTCGGCCACCCGCCCAACGGTGCTGCGGCAGGCGTCCAGAATGGGTTCCAGAAAGACCAGTCCGGCTTCCTCGTGCTTGTCCAGCGTCTCGGGCAGCGCGACACCGATGTCGCCCAGATCGTGGACCTCGTGGCCCAGTTCTCGCAGGCGGGTCGCGAGATGGGCGTTGCGCAGGGCCGAGGGCCCCATATCCACGCCGCGCCGTCCCGCGCCCAGATCCATCGGAATTCCCAGAATAGAAACGTTCATGCCTGCAGCTTAGGGGCTGCCACGGCTTATGCCTTACGGCTGCAACATTATTTTTCCGGAAGTGCGGTGGCGCGCACGTCGGCGGGCCAGCGGTGAATATTCATGCTCCCTGGCCTAAGGCTGGTACGCCCACTGCGTCAGTTCGCCGTCCTCCTCGTCCCAGCCCGTGCCGGTCCGCACGAAGCCCAGCTTTTCCAGCACGCGCTCGCTGGCGCGGTTGTGCAGGGCGGTCTGGGCGGTCACGGTCTGCACGTCGGGCCGGGCGTGCAGCCAGGCCACCAACGCCCTCACCGCCTCGGTGGCGAGGCCCTGGCCCCAGGCTGATGGGTTCATGCCGTAACCGATTTCCAGCGCCCCCGCCGCGTCCGGCTGGCCCTTGCTGCCCAGCTGTCCCACGGCCCGGCCCGTTCCCGGGCGCTGGGGGTCGCGCTGCACCGCCACAAAGGAGCCGGGCTTTTCCCCGTTGGAATCCACACGGGTCAGGTACAGCGGAAAGATCGGCAGCGGGTCGCCGGGCCACTGGGCCGGAAAGAAGACCTGCAGCGGTCCCTGCGGCGTGTCGCAGGTCAGCTCGAAATCGGTGCCTTCCAGGCGGGCCACGATCATGGCGCGGGTCAGGGGCAGCAGGAGTAAACGTGGCGTAAAGAGGACGGACACGGCGTCAGGGTAGGCTGCGGGTTCACGGCCTGTCGTCGGCCAGATGACTTATGGCCGGCGCCACCTCTGGCCCGTTGCGCGGCCTCCGGGCCTAGACTGGGCCCACGTTCCCCGACATGACTGATCCCATCCCCGCTTCCCCTTCCGTGCCCGCGCTGGGCAAACGGCTGATGCTGCTGGCGGACTACGTGCATCCCTTCGTGTACCGCTCGGGCTTTCCGAAGGGGGTGCCCGACGTGGACGCCGTGCTGGCCGCCGGGGACATTCCAGGGTATTACCTGGAGTTCCTGGCGACCAAGCTCACGGTGCCGATTCTTTACGTGCATGGCAACCACGAGAACGAGTCGGTGAACGAGGGCGACGGCCGCATTCCGCCGCGCGGCGTGATTCCGGTTCATGGCCGTGTGGTTCAGGAGGCGGGGCTGAGGGTCGCGGGCTGGGGCGGCGTGCCGCGCTACCGTCAGGACGGCCACGGGCAGTACAGCTCCTCGGAGGCGCGCTGGGGTCTGGGTAAGCTGGCGTGGCGGGCGCGCAGGGGGGTGGACGTGCTGCTCACCCACGCTCCGCCGGTCGGCCCGCACGCGGGCAGTGACTACGCCCACCGGGGTTGCCCGGAACTCAACCGCTTTATGGTCCGCCGCCGTCCGGCGCTGGTGGTCCACGGACACATTCATGAATACGAGGGCCGCAAGCTCGAATACACCGACGAGGCTTCCGGCGCGCGGGTGGTCAACGCCTACGGCTACCGGATCGTCGAACTGTAAGCGGGCACGCCAGATGGCTTAAGGTTTGCTGTGTACCTGGCAGACGCGCTGCTGACGCGCCCGCGCCATACTTTCGCATGGCCCTGGAAGCGCCGGATTCCGCTGTGTACGGACGGTGCCAACGGTCAGGGGAAAGACGCCCACCCCTCTATCAAACGGGCGCGCGAGCGGGCCGGCAGGCCACCGGAGGGTTCAAGTCCCCCCACCCGCCCCAACACCACCATGCAGGGCCGGGAACGCCATGTTCCCGGTCTTTTTTCTGGATTCCTTCCCAGGCGCCCGTTATGGTGCGCGGCATGACGACCGACCCGGCCACCGACGCACCCGGAACCAACGCTGAGCGCCTGCGCGAGTTTCACCGCGCCATCGGCCTGCAGGTGCCGGCGCATCCCGCCGTTCCCGCGCCGGACGTGCTCGCCCTGCGCCGCACCCTGATCGAGGAGGAGTTCGCGGAGGTGCAGGCCGAATTCGGAGCGCTCGCCGCCCGCCTGCAGGCCGGAGAGCTGGCCGGAGGCACCGATCTGGCCCCGCTGGCCCACGAACTCGCCGACCTGCTGTACGTGACGTACGGAGCCTTCGTGACCCTGGGCATTGATGTCGACGCGGTCTTTGCAGAGGTGCACCGCGCCAACATGCACAAGGTGAGCGGTCCCCGGCGCGCCGACGGCAAGCAGCTCAAGCCGGAGGGCTGGCAGCCCGCGGACGTGCGGGGGATATTGGAGGGCAGGACAGGAGCGAGCGGGAGTTAGTCCGTGGTCCCGCCGCCGGTGTCGCCGGTCAGCCGACCCTCGATGGCCCGTGCGTGCGCCTCCAGGCCCTCGGCGCGGGCGAGCTGTGCCCCGGCGGGACCAATGCGGCGCAGCGTCTCGCGGTTTACCCCCACCACGCTGATGATGTTCTGAAAGTCGCGCACATTGACCGGGCTGGCAAAGCGCGCGGTGCCCCCGGTAGGCATCACGTGACTGGGGCCGGCCACGTAGTCGCCCAGCGCCTCCATGCTGTCCTCGCCTATGAACACGCCGCCCGCACGCTGCACGCGGCCCAGCAGGCTCCACGGATCGCGGGTGAGCAGGCACAGGTGTTCGGGGGCGTACAGATTGGCGAGGTCCAGCGCCTCATCCAGCGAGGCGGCGAGCACCACCTTCATGCGGCTCGTCACGCTGTCGCGTGCCCAGCCGCGGTTGGGTTCGGGCAGCGCCTCAAGCTGTCCGTTCAGCTCGGCCTGCACGGCGACGAGCAGCCCACGGCTCGTCGAGACAAGCACCGGCTCGGCCCCCAGGTGTTCGGCCTGGGCCAGCAGATCGGCGGCGACGAAGCGGGGGTCGGCGCTGTCGTCAGCCAGAACCAGCGTCTCGGTGGGGCCGGGCAGGCTCTCGATGCCGGTGACGCCGTACACCAGCCGCTTGGCAATCACCACGAACAGGTTGCCCGGCCCGGCGATCTTGTCCACCCCCGCGATGCTGGCGGTGCCGTAGGCGAGCGCGCCGATGGCCTGCGCCCCGCCGACCCGGTAGACCTCGCTGAGGCCCAGTTCGCGCGCCGCGACCAGAATGGCCGGATGAATGCCGCCGTCCTTGCCGGGGGGGGTGGCCACCACGATCTCAGGCACGCCCGCCACCTGGGCGGGCACCGCCGTGTGGATCAGGGTGCTGATCAGCGGCGCAAGCCCGCCGGGCACGTACACTCCCACCCGGCCCAGCGGCCGGACGAGCTGCCCCAGCGCCCCGTCGGGGCCGTGGTTCAGGAAACCGTGGGCGGGCTGCTGTTCGTAGAAGGCCCGCACCCGGGAGATGGCGAGGCGCACGGCGGCGTGCAGTTCCGGCTCGATGTGCGCCGCCGCGAGGTCCTGTGCGCTGATCCGCAGGGCGTCCGGGCGCACTCCGTCAAGGCGCTCGGTCCAGTCGCGCACGGCGTCGTCGCCACGTTCGCGCACGTCGGCGAGAATGCGCTCGACGACCTGCTGTGGGGTCAGGCGCTCGCCGAAGGTGCTCTCGATGCGGGCGAGCACGCTCTCGGGCACCGGCAGGTCGTTGAAGCTGCGCGTCAGGGCGCGGCGGGCAGAGGGTCCTTCAAGCACTTGCATGACCGTCCCAGGAAAGCACACCTGCGGCCTGAGGGGGCGTAGGGAGGACTGCTAACTCCGGGCGCGGCGGCGGCGCTCGTTGCCTGCGCGCGGCGCGGCAGCCTGCAGGTTGGCCTCCACCGGCCCGAAGTCGGTGGGCTGGATCAGGCGCAGCAGGCGGTGGGGAGCGGCGCGCTCCACGTACACGTAGGCGTTGCCGGGTCGCAGGTAGTAGCCCAGGGCGGCTGTTCCCGCGATCTGGTCTTCCGGCAGCCGCTGGATCAGCACGCGCCCGCCGGTGAGGTGGGCCTGGAGGCGCTCGGGGCCGCCGCGCGCGACCTGGGCCCGCAGCCACAGCAGCAGCCCCACCGGATCATGGTGGTCGGTGGTCAGGGCCGAGCGGCTCTCGTCCTTGCCCTGTCTCAGGGTAACCATGCCGCTGGAGCGGTCAAAGGTGGTCTCGAAGGCGGCGCGGCCCCGCCCGTCCCCCTCGGCGTAGCTCACGCTGGTCAGGTCGTGCGGATGCAGGCGGCTGGTCTGCACCCGCCGCAGGTCCGGCAGCACGCCGCCGAAATCGGTCTGCACGCGCGCCACCACCACGCCGCGCTCGGGCGTCACGCTCCAGGCCTGTTCCCCGGCGTAGCGCCCGCCCAGGGTCAGGGTCATGGAGAAGGCCTCGGGCGCGGTGTAAAGCCGGCCCGCGCCCCCGTCCGGGGTCAGCGCAGCGCGGTCCAGAATCCCTCACCCGGCCCTGTCCACGCCACACCCAGCGCCTCGGCCACGGTGGCCCCGATGTCCGCGAAGGTGGCGCGCTCGCCCAGGTCCACGCTGCCGATGCCCGGAGCGTAGGCGAGCAGCAGGCCGTACTCGCGGGTGTGGTCGGTGCCGTGCCAGGTGGGGTCGTTGCCGTGATCGCTGGTGATGATCAGTGCTCCGCCCTGCGGCACGCTGTCCAGCAGCCCGGGCAGGGCGGCGTCGAACTCGGCCAGCGCGGCGCTGTAGCCGGCCGGGTCGCGGCGGTGCCCGAACTTGGAGTCGAAGTCCACGAGGTTGGTGAAGATCAGGCCCGAGGTGCCCTCGGCGGCGGCCTCCCGCATGCGCGCCACCGTTTTCTGAATGCCGTCGGCGTTGCTGTCGGTGTGGATCTCCTCGGTAAAGCCCTGGTGCGCGAAGATGTCGGGGATCTTGCCGATGCCGATCACCGCCTGCCCGCTGGCCTTCACGGCGTCGAGCACGGTGGGGGGCGGCGTCAGCGAGAAGTCCCTGCGGTGCTCGTTGGCGCGCTCGAAGGGCCACTCGCCCCGGAAGGGCCGGGCGATCACGCGGGCCACGGCATACTCGCCCTGCAGCAGCTCACGCGCGGCCTCGCACCAGCGGTACAGCGTTTCCAGGGGCACCACGTCCTCGTGCGCGGCAATCTGGAACACGCTGTCACCGCTGGTGTACACGATGGGATCGCCGGTCTTCAGGTGCTCGCGGCCGTAGTCGCGGATCACCTCGGTGCCGCTGTACGGCCGGTTGCACAGGTGGCCGTGTCCGGTCGCGGCGTCGAAGGGGTCCATCACGGCGGGCGGAAAGCCCTCGGGGAAGATCTGGAAGGCGTGTTCGAGCTGCACCCCCATGAATTCCCAGTGCCCGGTGGAGGTGTCCTTGCCGGGGCTGACCTCGCGCAGCCGTCCGTAGCCGCCCTGCGCCTCCACGCCAGGTACGGTACCGGGGCCCGTCTGGACCGTGGGAACGTGGGCCAGTCCCAGTCGGGCGAGGTGGGGGAGGAGCACCGGGGCGGCCTCCAGCGTGTGGTTGAGGGTGTGGGACCCCACGTCCCCGAACTGCTCGGCGTCCGGCAGCGCGCCCACTCCCACGGAATCCAGCACGATGATGGTGAGTAACATGCCCGCAGTTTAGGCCCCCTCCGGGGGAGGCGGGCGGAATCGGAATTTGCTCACGGGCCCCTGTGGGCGCGCGTGGTACGCTGCCCAGGTGACTGCGCCCGCCCCCCGATCCGTCCCCGCCTCGGCCCAGACGCTTGTTTCCGGGGAACCGGAAGGGGTGTCCGCCGGGGCCCAGGCGGCGCGTCCGGTCCTGACGGCCACCGGCCTGAGCAAGACCTACGGGCGGCGTCAGGTGGTGCGCGACGTGAACTTCACGGTGCATCCCGGCGAGATCGTGGCGCTGTTCGGCCCCAACGGAGCGGGCAAGACCACCACCTTCTACATGCTCGTGGGGTTCATCCGCCCCGGCGGCGGCCAGATCACGCTGGGCGAGCGCGACGTGACCCGGCTGCCCATGCACCAGCGCGCCCGGCTGGGCCTGGGCTACCTGCCGCAGGAACCCAGCGCCTTTCGCAAGCTCAGCGCCCGCGACAACCTGCTCGCCATCCTGGAATACCAGCACCTGTCCCGCGCCGAGCAGGAGGCCCGCGCCGACGCGCTGCTCGCCGAGTTCGGCCTGACCCACCTTGCGGGCAGCGCCGCGTATCAGCTTTCGGGCGGGGAACGCCGCCGTCTGGAGCTGGCCCGCGCCCTGACCACCGACCCAGATTATCTGCTGCTGGACGAGCCGTTTACCGGCGTGGACCCCAAGAGCATCCGCGAGATCCAGCGCCTGATCCGCGAACTGCGCGACCGCCGCGGCATCGGCGTGTTCATCACCGACCACAACGTGCGCGAGACCATCGCCCTGACCGACCGCGTGTATCTGATGTTCGACGGCCAGGTGAAGTTTGAGGGCACGCCGCAGGAGTTTGCGCGCGATGAGCACGCCCGCAACGACTACCTCGGCGACGATTTCGAGCTGTAGGGCGAAGGGGAGCTGAGGCGTGCTGTGGCTCTTTCTGCCCTTTGTGGTCGTGCTGTCCGGCGTGGTGGCCTACGCCGCGGACACCATCGCCCGCAAGGCGGGGCGCAAGCACATCCGCTGGTTCGGCCTGCGGCCCAAGACGACGGCCCTTCTGGTGGCGATCCTGTCGGGCATGGGCATCAGCGCGGCCAGCCTGGCGGCCTTTCTGGTGCTCAACCGCAGCGCCGTGTCCACCATTGCGGCGGCCGATCAGCTGCGTCCCCAGATCGAGTCGCTGCGGCGCGAGGTCGGGGTGGCCCAGGGCGACCTGCGGGCCGCGCAGCGCGAGCGCGATCAGGCGCAGAAGGAGGCCGCGCGGCTGGGCGAACTGCAGGCCCGCGCCCAGCGTGACCTGCAGACCACCCGCGCCGACCTGAACGCCACCCGCGCCGCCGAGGAGAAGCTGCGCCAGGACACGGCCGCGCTGCAGCGTCAGGTCGAGGAACAGACCACGACCCTGCAGGCCCTCAAGGACCGCGCCGCCGAGAACCGCGCCAAGCTCCAGCAGTCCGAGGAGGCCCTGAAGGCCAGCCAGGACCGCGCGCAGGTTCTGGACTCGCAGGTGCTTGACCTCAAGACCCGCATCGCGTTCTCGGAACAGGAAACCCAGGCGGCCCAGGAGCGTGCCCAGGCGGCCCAGACCGGGGCCGAGGCTGCGCAGGCCCGGGCCGAGGCCGCCCAGCAGGTCGCCGCCGCCGAGCAGGCCCAGGCCCAGGCGGTCCAGACCGAGGCGCGCCGCCAGCAGCAGGCGGCGCAGGCCCAGGCCGCCGCCGCGCGCAAGCAGGCGACCGAGGCGCGGGCCCAGGCGGCGGCGGCGGCGGCGCAGGTCAAGACCCTCAAGGCCCAGGCCACCGCCCTGGAGCAGTCGCGCGATCAGGCGGCCCAGGCGCTGGCGGCCGCCCAGCAGCAGCAGCGCGCCGCCCAGAAGGCCCTGGATACCCTCACGGCCGAACGCGACCGCCTGGGCGCGGAGCGCGACCGCGTGGCCCGGGAGCGCGACGCCGCCGCCAGCGACCGGGACCGAGCGCGCCGGGACCTGGGCGCGCTGCAGCAGCAGGGCCAGCAGCTGCGGACCAGCAACACGAACCTGAAGGCCAGCAACGAGGCGCTGGCCCGTGACCTCGCCGCCGCCCGCAGCAGCCTGGGCCAGCTGCAAGACGAGTACAGCTCCAGCCGCGCCGAACTCAGCGCGAGCCGCAACATTGATCTGGCCTACCCCAAGAACGAGCTGGTCTACGCCGCCGTGGTGCCGGGGGTCCGCAACCTCGACAAGTTTCTGCAAGACGCCTCCGGGGCGGCCCAGACCCGCGGCGCCAGGGGAACGGCGGGAGCGCCCAGCGCCCGCCTGAGTGCGCCCGCCCGCAGCGTGCTGGAGAACAAGCTGCGCGGTCTGAACGCCAGCACCTTCGTGCAGTGCCGCGCGGCCCAGAACGCGGCGGTAGGCTTTCCGGTGGACCTGAGCTGCGAGGCCCGGCCCAACACCGTGCTGTACCGCTCGGGCGAGGTGATCCGGCGCGTCAGCATCAACCTGGGGGCCGATCCGCAGACCATCCAGAACCAGATTCTGGATCTGGTCAAGGACGCCGTCACCGACATCACCACGCGCGGGGTGCCCAGCGAGTACATCCTGAACAAGGGGCTGGACGTGGGCGAGTTCCTGACCCTGCTCACCCGGCTGAATGCCCGCGACGGAGCCACGGCGGTGGTGGGCGTGGCCGCGCGGAGCGACGTGAAGCCCAGCGTCCGGGTGGATCTGTACCCCGTGTTGCCGTGACGGCGGCGCCCCGAACGCATCAGCCCCGGACGGTCAAGGCCGTTCAAGCCGGCGTCAGCTTCAGCCGCTAGACTCCGCGCGTGCGCCTCCTGCCTGCTCTGGCCCTGTCTGCCCTGCTGCTCACGCCCGCTGCCCAGGCCGCGCCGCTGCGCCTGGAGTTCTGGCACGCCATGACCGGCGTGCAGGACACCGTGGCGGGATATGCCCGGGACTTCAACGCCTCACAGAGCGCCTACGAAATCGTGCCGGTGGCGCAGGGCAACTACCGCGAACTGCAGCCCCGGCTGGAGGCGGCCATCCGGGCGGGCAAGCCCCCCGCGCTGGCCCAGGTGGAGTTCACGCAGTTTCCGGATCTGGTGGCCGGGGGGCAGCTGATGGACCTGAGCCGCGCCGAGGCCGAGCTGCCCGAGGCCCTGAAGAACGACTTTTACCCGGCGGTGTGGCGCTCGGGGCAGCAGGCCGGCAAGACCTACGGCCTGCCGTGGAACGTCAGCGTGCCGGTATTGATGTACAACGCCGGAGCCCTGAAGAAGGCCGGGGTGGCGGTGCCGGGCACCTGGAGTGCGCTGGAGGCGGCCAGCGGGCAGCTGGTGGGCGGGGGCCGCCGGCCGCTGGTCGCGCTGGCCGACGGCTGGACCTTCGAGGCCAACGTGCTCTCGCGCGGGGGCGCGCTGGTCAGCGGCAATCAGCCGGCCCTCAACAGCCCCGAGGCGGTCGAGGCGCTGACCCAGCTTGCACGCATGAGCGCCGCGAAGTCGGCCCAGCCGCGCGGCCTGGGGGAGGCCACCCGCGCCGCCTTCGACTTCGCGCGCGGGCAGAACGTCTTCGCCCTGGCGAGCGTGGCCAACTGGACCGACGCGCGCCGGCTGCCGTTTTTTCAGCTGGGCATCGCGCCGTTTCCCTGTGAGAAGGCCGGGGCCTGCACGGTGCCGCTGGGCGGCGCGACCCTGACCGTGCCGCGCGGCAACGGCGCGGGCGCGCAGGCGGGGGCGCTGGCCTTCTGGCAGTACCTGATGGACCCGGCCCGCCTGGCCGGCTGGGTGCAGGCCACCGCCTACGCGCCGCCGCGCCGCGCCGTGACGCCGCTGCTGGAGGGTTGGTATGCCAAAAATCCTCAGCTGCGCGCCGCGCACGCCCAGCTGGGCCGCGCCGTGCCGCGCCCGGCGGTGCCCGGGTACGAGGGCTGGTCCCGGCTGCTCGAAGACGCGATCACTGCCGCCACCAGCGGCCGGCAAAGTGCCCGGGCCGCGCTCGACGACGCTCAGCGCAAGGCGCTGAGATAGAGGTAGGGGCCGCCATGACCGTCTTCTATCTGCTGCTCACGCTGGCCTTCGCCGGGGTCCTCGGCGCGCTGCTGTGGCGCCCGGGCGCGGCCCGCGCCACCGTGGTGTGGGGGCTGGCGGGGCTGCTGCCGCTGCTCGCGGCCCTCACGAGCGCGGTGGGGGCCCAGAACCAGGCCGCCCGCGTGCTGGGCACGTACCAGCCGCGCGCGGTCGGGGTGGTAATCACCAACGGCGTCCACACCCAGGGTGTGGTCCTCGACCCGCAGGATGCCGCGTGTGTGGAGCGGGCCCTGCGCCTGCGCTCGAAGGCCACGCTGATGACCCCCGCCGGTCCGGTTCCCCTGAACAGCGCCACCCGCGTCACCGGCCAGCTGCCCCCCCAGGCCGCCGTCGAGGCGCTGACCGTGCGCGGCGAGCTGAACTGCCCCCACCTCAGGGCGACCCGGGAGTAGGCGGGGCCCCCGCCAGCCCCTGTTGCTGGCTCCTATTCCCCCAGGTAGCGCCGCAGCTCGTCAATGTTGTGGCTGGTGCCGATCAGGACCAGCTTGTCGTGTGGGCGCAGCTCGTCCTCGGCCCGGGGGGTCACCTCGATCTTGCCCGCACGGCTGATCGCGATGATCTGCACGCCGAAACGTCCGGTGAGGTTCAGGTCACGCAGGGTGCCCTTGAGGCGCTCGTTGGCCTCGATCTCCACGATGGCGTGGTCGCCGCCGAGGTCCAGCGTGTCCACGATGTTGGGGGTGGCGATCTGTCGGGCCAGCCGCACCCCCATATCGTGTTCGGGCCGGATCACCAGATCGGCCCCGATGCGCTCGAGGACCCGGCGGGCCATCTCGTCCACGGCCTTGGTGACCACGTAGCTCGCGCCCAGGCTCTTGGCATTCATGGTCGCCAGGATGTTGGCCTGCACGTCGGTGCCGATGGCGACCACCACCACGTCGAAGTCGCCCACGCCGATGGCCCGCAGCGCCCGCTCCTCGCTGGCGTCCACGATGGCCGCGTGGGTCACCAGATTCATTACCCGTTCCACGTTTTCCTCGTTGTGGTCAATCGCCACAACCTCATGGCCCATCTCGTACAGGGTGGTGGCCACCGCCGTTCCAAAACGGCCCAGGCCAATCACGAGACATTGTTTGGTCTTCATTCTCAGTTCCTTTGGGCGGTTGTCCGGCCGCCGTCTGCAGCGGATGGCTGTGGTCCGCGCCGTGCCTTCCGCGCCGCTTTATCCCACCAGAATATCGCGCTCCGGCGGATACTTGACGTTGCGTTTCTGGGTGCTGCGCAGGCTGAAGGCCACCGCGAAGGTCAGCGGCCCGATGCGCCCCAGGTACATCAGGGCGGTCAGGATCAGCAGGCCGGGGTCGTTGATCAGGTGGGTGGTGTTCATGCTCAGGCCCACCGTGGCGGCGGCGCTGACGGTCTCGAACAGCAGGTGGGTAAAACCCAGCTTGGGATTGGTGGCGAGCAGCGCAAAGAAGGAGGTGGCGACGAGCAGCGTGTACAGCGTGGTGATGCTGCCGGCGCGGACGACGTTCTCGCCCTCCACCCGCCGCCGGAACACGATCAGCTCGCCGCGTCCGCGCACCATGTTCCACGCGCTGCCGACCAGGATGGCGAAGGTACTCGTCTTGATGCCGCCCCCAGTAGAGCCGCTGTTCGCTCCGATGAACATCAGCCCGATCACGGTGAAGATGGTCGCGGTGTTCATGGCCTCGATGTTGACGGTCGAAAAGCCGCCGGACCGGGGGGTCATGCTCTGGAAGAAGGCGGCCAGGAACCGGCCCGGTGTGGACAGCGCCCCCAACGTGCGGCTGTTGTTCCACTCCAGCGCCAGAATGATCAGCGTGCCCAGAACAAGCAGGATGGACGTGGTGAGCATGGTCAGGCGGCTGTAGACGAGCAGGCGGTTGCGCCGGGGCTGCAGCAGGTGCGACACATAGTTCAGCTGCACCAGAAAGCCCAGGCCGCCCAGAATGACCAGTGCGCTAATGGTCAGGCTGACCAGCGGATCGGCCGCGTAGGGGGTCATGCCGCCCGACAGCACCACGAAGCCGCCGTTGTTGTAGGCGCTGATGGAATGAAAGACCGCCTGGTACAGGCCCTCGCCCAGGCCGTACTGCGGAACAAAACGCAGCGAGAGCAGCACCGCGCCCACCAGTTCGGTGACGAAGGTGTAGGCCAGGATGGCCCGCAGCAGCGGCATCACCCCGCCCACGTTCAGGGCATTGAGCTGCGCGACTAGGCCCTGACGCTCGCTGAAGTTCAGCCGCCGCCCGGTCAGGAAGGCGAACAGCGTGCTGAAGGTCAGGATGCCCAGCCCGCCGATCTGAACCAGCGTGATGATGATGATCTGTCCCAGCCGCGTGAAGGCCTCGCCGGTGTCGGCAACCACCAGCCCGGTGATGCAGATGGAACTGGTGGCCGTGAACAGCAGGTCAATGCTGCTCAGGTTCGCGGCGGGCCGCTGAACCCCCGGCAGGTGCAGCAGCGCCGTGCCGATCAGGATGCCGGCCAGATACACCAGCGCCAGCAGCTGCGGCGGCGTCAGGCGCGCACTCAGCGTGCGGCGCGGCAGGGAAAGGGGGCGGGCCTTCACGGGTGCGTTCCTTTATAGCGGAAGCGGAGCGGCGGTGCGTCCGCCGGGGCGGGGAACGCGGACCCCTGCCTCCCGTGCCCGCTCACCCGACCGGCCCCTTCACCCGATCAGGATGTCGTGCTCGGCCGGATAGCGCACCAGCCTGCGCGAGTCCGGGCGGCTGAAGGCGACCGCGAAGGTGAGCGGCCCGATGCGGCCCAGGAACATCAGGAAGATCAGCACGACCTCCTGATCGGGGTTGAGCAGTGGGGTGGTGTTCATGCTCAGGCCCACCGTGGCGAAGGCGCTGACGGTCTCGAAGAACAGCTGAAGAAACAGGATGTCCTTGTTGGTGTTCAGCAGCAGCAGCAGCAAAAAGCCCAGGTTGACCAGTCCCAGGCTCAGCAGGCCCACGGTCATGGCCCGCAGGATGGTGGTGGTGTCGATGCGCCGGCGAAACAGCGTGGTGTCGCTGCGTCCGCGCACCATGCCCCACGCCGAGGCCATCATCACGTAGAAGGTATTGGTCTTGATGCCGCCGCCGGTCGAACCGGGATTGGCCCCGATAAACATCAGCAGAATGGTCATGAACAGCGTAACGAAGCCCATGGTGCTGTAGTCCAGCGTGTTGAAGCCGGCGGTGCGCGGCGTGACGCCCTGGAACCACGACGCGAGCAGCTTGTTGCCCACGGACAGCGTGCCCAGGGTGGAGGGGTTGTTCCACTCGGTCAGGGCAAAGCCCAGCGTGCCGATCAGCAGCAGCGCGCCCATCATGGTGAGCGACAGCTTGCTGTTGGCGCTCAGGCGGGCGCGGCGGCGGTCGCGCAGGTGGGCAAGCACGTTCAGCTGGACCAAAAAGCCCATGCCGCCCAGCACGATCAGCAGCGGCACGAAGATGTTGATGACCGGATTGGTCACGAAGCCGGTCAGGCCGGTGGCGTACAGGCTGAAGCCCGCGTTGTTAAAGGCGCTGACCGAATGAAACAGCGCGAAGTACAGCCCGCGTCCCAGCCCCTCGGCGGGCACGAACACGGCGCTCAGGACCACGGTGCCCGCCAGCTCCACCAGCACCGAACTCAGGACGATGGTGCGGACCAGCCGGACCACGCCGCCCAGTTCCAGGGCGCTGACCTGCTGCGCCACCTGGATGCGGTCGGTGACCCCCACACGGCGGCGCAGCGCCAGTGCGAACAGCGTGCCCAGCGTGATCAGTCCCAGGCCCCCGATCTGAATCAGCCCCAGCAGCACCACCTCGCCGAAGGTGGAGAAGGTGGTTCCCGGGTCCACCACCGCCAGACCCGTGACGCACACCGCGCTCGTTGCCATGAACAGCGCCTGTACCGGGCGCAGGGTCTGGCCCGGCTCCAGGCTGATGGGCAGCAGGAACAGCCCGGCCCCGATCAGGATCGTGACCGCAAAGGACACGGCGATCAGCTGCGGCGGGTTGAGCCGCGCGAGCCAGCGCCGGCGGATGCGGGTCCCGCCGGGCGACTCGGGGCCCCGGGGGCTGGAAGGGGGGAGCCGGGTCATGCGGCGTCCGGCGACAGGAGCGGGCCCTGTCCGGGAGCGGCGGAACTGAGCGGGGTCCGTGTCATTGCGCGGCCCGGATTGTACGCCTCTCGGAAGCCGGGGGCGGGAAACAGGGGGGCCGGGCAGGCTATACTGCCCTGCTATGCCCCGTTCCCCCCGTACAGACCGTCTGCATCCCGCCGGGAAGAGGAAATCGGGCCGTCCCAAGGTGGACCACCGCACCCGCCAGCCCGCCCACGAATATGAGCTGGAGGTGCTGCCCGGCCTGGAACACGTCGCCGAGACCGAACTCGCGGCCGTGCCGCTGGCGCGTGACCTGCGGGGCCTACGCTTCTGGTATCCCGGCGACCCCGAACGCCTCACCCGCCTGCGCTCGGCGGTGGCCGCCTACCGCGTGCGCGCCTGGGACGTGCCGCGCCCGCGCGGCCTGCTGGGACACCAGCAACTCGGCGAGCTGACCGACTTTCTGCGTGGCGTGATCGCGCAGGGCGGGCACACCTCCTTCCGGCTGGGCGCGGCGGGCAAGGAATCGGGCGTGATGCAGCGGCTCGCCGAGGAACTGCAGGCGGGTCTGAACCTGCCGCACCACCCGACCGAGGGCGAGCTGCTGATCCGCCTGCGCCCGCAGCAGGACGGCCCCGGCTGGGAGGTGCTCGCCCGGCTCACGCCCCGCCCGCTCAGCGCCCGTGCGTGGCGGGTGTGCAACCGCGAGGGTGGCCTGAACGCCACGCTGGCCTACGCGACCCACAAACTCGCCGGACAGCGTGATGTGGACCGCATCTTCAACCCCATGTGCGGCAGCGGCACCCTGATGATTGAGCGCGACCTGCTGGGACCGTCCGACGCGCTGGTGGGTGTGGACCTCGATCAGGGCGCGGTGGACTGCGCGCGCGCCAACATCCAGGCCGCCGGGCGCACCCTGGAAGTGGCCCGCATAGACGCGCTGCACACCGGCCTGCCGGCGCGTTCCTTTGACCTGATCGTGGCCGACCTGCCGTGGGGCGACGCCATCGGGACCCACGGGGGCAACGCCGCACTGTACCCGGCTTTCTTGCAGGAGATGCACCGCCTGATCAGCCGCCAGGGCCGCCTGGCCGTCATCACCCACGAGATCCGGTTGTTCGAGGGCCTGCTGCGGGACCAGACCGCGTGGGCCGCGCGTGAACTGCTGCAGGTGTACAGCGGCGGCCACCACCCCAAGGTGTATCTGCTGAACAGGCGCTGAGGCACGGTACCCTGCCCCCATGTCAGACAACGGGCAGGCGGCGGGACTGCGGTGGGGACTGCTGGGGGCGGCGCGCATTGCGCGGGCACTGATTCCGGCCATCCGGGCCAGTGGGGGCGAGGTCACGGCGCTGGGCGTGCGCGATCCGGCCTCGGTGCGGGCCCAGGCCTTCGCCGAGGAATGGGGAGTGCCGCTGCTCGGCGGCTATGACGCGGTGCTCGCGGCCGATGTGGACGCGGTCTACAACCCGCTGCCCAACGACCTGCACCGCCCGTGGACCCTGGCGGCGCTGCGGGCGGGCAAGCACGCCCTGACCGAGAAGCCGCTGACGCTGAACGCCGCCGAGGCGCAGGAGCTTGCGGACGCGGCGCAGGAGACGAACCGGGTGCTGCTGGAAGCCTTCGCGTACCGCTTTCATCCGCACATCACCCGTCTGCGTCAGATCGTGCGTGGCGGTGACCTGGGAGAAGTCCGGGCGGTGCACGCGGCCTTCGGTTTCGCGATGGACAATCCCGACGACTTCCGCTGGGACCCGGCCAGAGGCGGCGGCGCCCTGTACGACGTGGGCACCTATCCGGTCAATCTGATCCGGCTGTTGCTGGGCGAACCGCGCTCTGCCGTGGCCCGCGCCCGCTGGACGCCCGGTGGGATAGACATAGGACTGAGCGGCGTTCTGGAATACGGCGGGACCCTGGCCAGCCTGGACTGTGCCTTCGACTGGGGCAGCCCCTCCACGCAGCGTCTGACCGTGGTGGGTACGCACGCAACCCTGGATGTGGACGGGGTCTTCAGCAGCAACATGCAGGTGCCTGTCATCTTCAGGATCACGGACGCCGGGGGCGCACGCACCGAGGAATTTGCGCCCTTCAACGCCTACACCGCGATGGTCGGGCACTTTCAGCGGGTGGTGCGCGGCGAGGAGGCCGCCCTGTTTCCTCCCGGGGACAGCGTGAGGCACGCGCGGGTGATGGACGCGCTGTTTGAATCGGCACGCACGGGACAGCGGGCCGACATCGGGGAGCGGGGCCTGTAAAGGGCAGCCGGCAGCCGGCCACAGGTTCCGGGTTCTGGAGATGGGGCCCTGCGGCCTACCCCTCACGGAATCGGCCAGCGGATCGTGCCCGACTGGTCGGTGCGCCACACCCTGACCCCCGCCGCGCCCAAACGCCCCAGCACGTCCGGGTGGGGATGGCCGTAGGTGTTGCGGCCGACGCTGATCACCGCGTCGGTGGGGGCGGTCTGGCGCAGCAGCTCGGCGTCGGTGCTGAAGCGGCTGCCGTGGTGGGCGACCTTCAAAACATTGAGTTTGCCCACCCCGATCAGGTCCTCGGCCGGGTCGGGCAGGTCGCCCAGGATGGCCGTGCTCCATGCCCCCGACTGCACGCGCAGGGCCACGCTGTTCTCGTTGTCCTCGGTGCTCCAGACCCTACCCTCCGGCCACAGCACGCTCAGGTCCACTCCGTCCGAGCGGACGTGGTCGCCGCGCCGGACCTCGCGCACGGGCACGCCCTCTTCCCGGGCGGCGGCGAGGAGAGTGTCCAGCACCGGGTCGCCCGCCTTGTTGTGGCCGATCCACAGCTCGCCCACCGGCAGGGCGCGCAGCACGCTGTTCAGGCCCTCGATGTGGTCGGTGTCGGCGTGGGTGCCGACCACCACGTCGAGGTGGCGCACCCCCAGCGCCCGCAGCGCCGGGACCACCGTGCGGCCGCCCACGTCGTAGTCCGAGCCAACCGAGCCTCCGGCGTCCACGAGCACCGTCAGGTGGGGCAGCCGGATCAGGGTGGCGTCGCCCTGGCCCACGTCGAGGTAGACCATCTCGCGCGCGGGATGCAGGCGCGGGGGCAGCGCGAGCAGCAGCGCACAGGCCAGGACGGTTCCCAGCGCCACGGGCGCGCGGACGCGGCCCAGCAGCCACAGCACGCCCGCCCCGGCACATACGGCGTAGGCGACAAATCCAGCCGGGGAGACCTGTCCCCACGCCAGCACCGGGGCCTGACCAAATGCCTCCACGATGCCCAGCAGGCCAGCCGCCAGCGGCCCCACAAGCACATTGACCGGCGCGGCCAGCGGGCCGAGCAGGCCGGCCACGAAGCCCAGCGGCACCAGCGCGGCCATCACCACGCCCGCCGCGAGGTTGGCGGGCAGGCCCACCAGCGGCAGCTGGCCGAAGGTGGCGGCAATCACCGGCAGCGTGCCCAGCTCGGCGAGCACGCTGGCCACCAGCGCCAGCCGCAGCCACAGCGGCCAGCGTTCCGGCAGCCGCCGCGCCGCCCGGCCCGAGAGACTCAGGGCGAGCACCGCCAGAAACGACAGCTGAAAGCCGATGTCCAGCAGCCACATCGGAAACAGCAGCAAGCAGACCAGCGCAGCCAGGGCCGTGATGCCGATGGGATCGGGGCGACCGCGGCCCACCGCCAGCGCGAGCAGCACCACCCCGCCCATGACCACCGCGCGGGTGATGCTGGGCGAGACCCCCACCAGTACGAACAGGTAGGGAACGAGCAGCGCGGCAGGCAGGCCGTAGCGCCACGCGGGGGGCCAGCCCAGCCGGGTCAGCAGCCAGATCAGCACCCCCGTGATCAGCGCGACGTTCTGCCCCGACAGCGCCATCAGGTGGGCCAGCCCGGCGCGGTTGAAGGCGTCGCGGACACGGTAGCCCTGCGTGAACTCCTGCTGCCCGATGTCGTTGCGGTCGCCCAGTTCGATGGCGGTCATCAGCGCCGCCTCGCGCGTGGGCAGACCCGCCGTGAGGCCGCGGCGGAACCAGCCGCGCAGGCCGCGTTCCGGCTGCGAACCGCGCACCTGGGCGGCCACGAGCACCGCCGTCGGGGTGGGCACAAAGACCCCGCCCTGGGCCCGCAGCCACGCCGCCTGGTTAAAGCCGCCGGGCGTGCGCTGGCCTTCCGGGGCCACCAGACGCCCGCTGACGACCAGCGGCCCTGGCCTGACCAGTGGCTTGGGGGCAAGCACCAGCCGGGCACGCGGATCTCGCAGGTTCAGAAACTGGCCGTCCCACTCGCCGCTCAGCGTGACCTGTGCGCCGCGCCACGGCAGCAAGGGATCGGGCCGGGCCGCCACCAGCCGCTCCGATCCGAAACCCGCCGCCGCGCCGGCCAGCGCCAGCACGGCGAGCAGCGGGCGGGCGTCGCGCAGGGCCAGGACCATGCCCAGCAATAGGGTCAGCGCTCCCCACCACACGCCCAGCCCCAGCTGAATGCCGCCCATCACCCCGAACACGGCGGGCACCGACCACGCCAGCCGGCCCGCCCCCCCTGACGAGAAGCCGGGCCAGGACACCTAGAAGCCCACCAGTGGAGCCAGCGTGTTCAGGGTGGCCTCGCCCACCCCCTTTACAGCGTCCAGATCGGACAGCGAGCGCAGGGGGCGCGCGGCGATGATCCGGGCGGCCATCACCGGCCCGACCCGGGGCAGGGCCTCAAGCTGTTCCTCGGAGGCGGTGTTGAGGTTCAGGCGGCCCGAGATCAGCGGTTTCACGCTGGCGGTGGTCGGATACGTGGGCGGTTCGCTGGCTGCCGTTCGGGAGGCCGGTGCCGTGACCGGCGGCAGCGCCGCGCGGGTCACCGTGGGCACCTGCGGACGGGGCAGCAGCGCCGGCCCCAGCGCCAGCACGCTGACCAGCACCACGCCTGCTCCCAGTCCCAGGATCCAGCTGCGCTCGCTGTCCATTACGCGCCGCAGTGTAGGTCAGCGCCGGTGCCGGGGCGCGCAGATTTGAGCGGTGGCGTGGAGCGCTAGCTGCCCCGGTAGGTGCTGTACGACCACGGCGTCATCACCAGCGGCACGTGGTAGTGGGCGTCCGCGCGGCCCACCGTGAAACGCAACGTCACCACGTCCAGAAACGGTGGATCGGCTGCCGCCGCAAAGTCGGCGAAATACTCGGCCACAAAGAAGGTCAACTCGTAGGTGCCGCGCTGCAGCGCGCCGCGCTCTATGAGTGGAGCGTCGGTGCGGCCGTCGGCGTTGGTCACGGCCGCCGTGAGCCTGAGGCGTTCCTCTGCGTTCACCCGCCACAGTTCCACCCGCACGCCCTGTGCGGGGCGTCCCCGTGCGGTGTCCAGCACGTGGGTGCTGAGTCCGGCTCCAGCGTGGGCCGCCATCAGGCGCGCTCGACCCAGCCCTCGATCAGGCCGAAGGGTTCGGCGTCGGCGTGGAAGATGGTGTTGGGATTGTCCACACCGTAGCGTTCCAGGTTGTAGGGGATGTGGTGGCGGTTGGGAAACGAGAAGTGAATGCGGCTGATTTCCGGACAGCGGGTCAGCACTTCCTCGCCAAAGACGAACAGCAGGTTCTGCACGCTGGGCGAGTAGTGGTCGGGGAACTTGTCCATCAGGGCGTTCATGACGCGCTGCCACACGTCCTCGTAGTCGCAGCTCTCGGCTGCATATTCCCACTTGGCCGTCACCACCGTCGCCAGGATGCGGTCGTTGGTCTCGGGCAGCGAGGTGTACTGCTCTTTCAGGTAACCTTCCCAGCCGCTGTTGGTGGTCTTGAGCACGTACAGCTCGTCAATGCCGCTCGTGACCTTGAAGGTCTGGCCGTCGCCCTCGACCCAGGCGGTGTGCTTGGGCATCTGGCGCACAAAGGCGTGGTCGTGTTCCTGTCCGCCGCTGAGCATGCGGCCCCAGGTGTGTTCGGTGAAGTGGACGCTGCCCCCGGTGACCTTCGGGCCCGCCGAGACGAAATGGCGAATCAGGGCCTTGCCGAACTCCTCCACCGAAGTGGTGAGCTGATCCTTGGCCAGCGCATAGATGGTGTTGCGGACGGTATCGGTGGCGATCAGGTCGGTGTTGTCGCCGGCCACATGGGCGGCGTCGAAGTCGCCGGTCATCAGCGCCCGGACCCATACGTCCTTGATCTCGTGGCGCGGCTCGTCGCGGAACACCTTGAACAGGCGCACGTCGGCCTTGCCGTACTGGTTTTCGCCCATCCGGACCTGGGCGCGGGGGGGGTGCTGGGTCTGCGTCATCGTCGGTGCTCCTTGAAGTGTCCTGCGGCCTGGGGTCAGGCGATCAGGTCCAGAATGCGCAGCCGGGCGATGCGGCCGATCTCGTGCAGGGCGGCGGCGCGCTCCTGCTCGGGGGTGTTCTCCAGCCGGCGCCGGGCTCCCTCGAAGATGCCCGCCTTGTCGTGCTCGCGCACGCACACCACGTAGGGCAGCCCGAACCGGTCGTGATACGCCGCGTTCAGCCGGTTGAACTCGGCAAATTCCTCGGGGGTCAGGCGGTCCAGCCCCGCCGAGGCCTGCTCGTGGGCGCTCTCGGCGGTCAGCTCGCCGGCCAGCGCCGCCTTGCCGGCCAGATCCGGGTGGGCGCGGATCAGCCGCAACTGCGCGTCCTCGCTGTCGGCCTGCACGGCGTGGGCAAAGGCGGTGGCCACCGCCTCGGCGTCTGCAAATGGGCGCGCGGCCGCCGCCGCCCGGGCATACTGCGGCGAGTGTTCCAGCACCCCGGCAAAATATGCCGTGAACTCGGGGACGCTCAGGGCGTTGATCTCCGCCAGACTGTGGCGGTCGGCGGGGGCAGGGCTGTGGGTCAAGAGACACCTCCGGCAGCGGGAACGGCAGATGGATGCGGATAGATACTTAGAAGGCTAACTATTCGACACGGGCATCTTACGAAGCCGGGAGGGGGCTGTCAAGAGGTCGGGTCCACCGGGGCGGGGCAAAGGGTCCTGCCGGCGTGAAGCACGCACCGCCGCTGGAAGAGCACCGGGGGGTGCGGCCTGTGGCGGCGGTGGGCAGGCCTTGTCCTGTTCTCACCGCCCGCCACGGACCGCCGCGCGCCGTCAGCCGGACTGGCCGCCCTGGGGCGCGGGAATGACCGCCAGCGTGCAGCGTGAGACGCACACCGGCTTGCCGCGTTCGTCCACGAGTTCGATGCTCCAGACCTCGGTGGTGCGGCCCTGGAAGATGGGCGTGCCGGTAGCCGTCACCGTGCCCGAGGTCACGCCGCGCAGGTGGTTGGCATTGATTTCCAGTCCCACGGCGACCATGCCCCGCGCGCAGACATTCAGGTACGCGCCCACGCTCGCGACCGTCTCGGCCAGGGCGACGCTCGCGCCGCCGTGCAGCAGGCCCATGGGCTGGTGCACCCGGCTCTCCACCGGCATCTGCGCCACCACCCGCGTGCCGCTGGCCTCCAGGAAGATGATGCCCAGATGCTCAACCAGCGTGCCGCGGCCCTGCAACTCGTCCGGCAGAACCGGCGCGCCGCCGCTCACGGCGTGGCCCCGGAAGCGGCGGTGGGCCGCAGGATCAGGCAGGTGGTGGTGGCCGTGGCGTACAGCTTGCCTGAGTCGTCCAGAACCTGCGCGCTGGCGGTGGCGACCTGCCGCGATACGCTGAGCACCTCGCCAACCGCGCGCACCTCGCCCATGCCGAGCCGCAGCGGACGCAGGTATTTCACCGCCAGGTCCACGGTGGTGTAGCCGACCCCGGCGGGCAGCCGGGTATGGATGGCGCAGCCCAGCGCCGAGTCCAGCAGCGTGGCATACACGCCGCCATGGACGCTGCCGATGGGGTTGTAATGAAACTCCTCGGGCGTCATGCGAAAGGTCACCTGACCGGGCTGCACGTCGTGCTCGTCGCGGATGCGGAAACCCAGGGTCTGGCCGATGGGCGGCGCGGCAAAGTCACCGCGCGCCATGCCGCGCAGGTAGTCCAGCCCGCTCAGGTCCTGCGCGGCCCCGGCGCCGACCAGAGGATCAGCCCAGGTGTAGGTGCGGGTGCGCGGCGGGGAAGAGGACTGGGGAGTGGAATCGTCGGTGGGGGTGTCTTGCGTCAGGGTCATGGTTCTCCTCGAAGCTGCCGGGAAAGCAGGCGGGTCGCTGTGTCGCTCTGCCGAGCATCCTATCCAGAACAGACCGTGGTGGTCCGGATTCCAGAGTGCCCGCGGGGTGCATGAAGGACAGGGGCCGTAGGCGCACGCCGCAGCAAAGCCCTATACTGTTCGGGTTATGCGTACGGTGACGGTAGGAACGCGCGGCAGCACGCTTGCGCTCGCGCAAACCCACTGGGTGGTGGCCCGGCTGAAAGAGGAGTGGCCTGAAACGGACTTCCGGATTCAGACCATCAGCACGAAAGGGGACCGCAACCGCGACCGCCTGATCACCATGGCCCGTCAGGGGGACAAGGGCTTCTGGATCAAGGAGATCGAGGACGCCCTGCTGAGCAAGCGCATCGACATCGCGGTGCATTCGCTCAAGGACCTGCCCACCGCCCAGCCTCCGGAGCTGGAAATCGCCTCCATTCCCAAGCGGGTCGACGCCCGCGACGTGCTGATCGGCAAGGAGGGGCGCAAGAGCCTGGCCGAGCTGCCCCAGGGCGCGCGCGTGGGGACGAGCAGCATCCGCCGCAAGGCCTTTTTGAAGGCCTACCGCCCCGACCTGCAGGTCGTGGATCTGCGCGGCAACATCGACACGCGCCTGGCCGCGCTCGCCGGGGACGAGTACGACGCGATCATCCTGGCCGCCGCCGGACTCATTCGCACCGAGATGCGCCACCGCATCGACGAATTTATCGAGCCGGACCTGATGCTGCCCGCGCCCGGTCAGGGCGCCCTGGCCCTGGAGACCCGCGCCGAGGACGACCTGAGCGTGGAGGTCGTCTATGCCATTCACGACCACACCACCGACGACCGCATCACCGCCGAACGCGAGTTCCTGGCCGGTCTGGGGGCGGGGTGTATGGCCCCGGTGGGCGCGCACGCCACGGTCAAGGGCGGCATCCTGACGCTGGAGGGCTGGGTCGCGGCGCTGGACGGCGAGCAGGTGATCCGCGGCACGACCAGCGGCGAGGTCAGCGAGTGTGCCGACCTGGGGGCTGAACTCGCCGCCGACATGCTCGATCAGGGCGCACAGGCCCTGGTGGACGCGGCGCACGTGGAAATCGCGGGCTGAGGCCCCGGCCCGCCTGCCCCGAACTCAGGACCCCGAACTCAAGAAAAGCGAAAGGAAAAGGCGAGCCGGCTGACCGTTGCGCCGCCGGCCACGCGTTCCAATCGGGGCATGACCTCCTCTCCCATCCTGGACCTCGCCGGCCTGACGCTGGAAGTCAACCACCTGGCGCGCGGCGTGCGCTTCTACACGCAGGTGCTGGGCCTGCACCTGCGGCGGCATGATCCGGCAGCGGGCGTGGCCGAATTCACGGTCAACCCGCACCAGACACTGACCCTGTGGCAGCCCATCACCCGGCAGGCCAGCGACGAACGCCTCGCCCCCTTGAGGCCGCGCGGGGCCTCGCACCTGCACTACGCGTGGCAGATCGAACCCGACGATCTGGACGCCTGCAAACCGCTGCTGGACGCCCACGGCCTGGAGTGGCAGGAAATTGATCTGGGTACGCCGGACGCCCCCGACCGCACGCTGTACTTCTTCGATCCCTTTGGGCACGGCCTGGAGCTACGCGGCGTGAACCGCGCCGACGCACGGCGGCCGCACTTTCCGCCGCAACCGGTGGACCGTCCGGAATTCGCCCTGCCGGTCATGGGGCTGCGCGAGGTGGCGCTGGCCTTTGGGGACTACGCCGGCATGAGGGAGCGGCTGCCCGGCGCCTACGGCTTCGCCCTCGCCAAGGAACAGCCGGACCGCAATTTCGCCCAGTTCACGCTGGGGCCAGAGGCCGAACCGGACGGCGACGGCACCCCGCGCCGCTGGCTGTACGCCTGGGACCCGCAGGTGGGTCTGGCCGACATGCTGGGGGGCGACCACGCCCTGGTGCGTTTTTATGCCGATGTGGAGGCGGTGGCGCGCCGCGTGAAGGCCGAGGGGCTGCCCTGCATTCAGGACGCTCACGGGCTGGCGGTGCGTGACCCTGAGGGCCATGTGTTTGAATTCGTGGCCCCCACCTGAGCACGGCATAAGGGAGGGAACGCGGGAGCCCTGTAAAAGAGCCCCGGTCCCCTCTCCGGCCGCGCTCAGTACTGGCGGCCGAACAGAATCCGCTTGCCGTACGCGGCGGGCTTGCCGGTGTGAACGCACACGCCGCCCTCCTCGCGTTCGTTGAAGAACTCGGCGTCGTCCAGCGGCACGTTGCGCACGGTGGCCTTGGTGTCCTCCTTGATCTTGCGCTCGGATTCGGGGTCACCGCAGTGGAAGGCGCGCACCCACTTGCCGTCCTCGATGGCGGCCTTGAACTCGTCGTAGGTGTCCACCGTGACGGTGTTCTCCAGCATGAAGTCGGTGGCGCGCGCCAGCAGCCACGCCTGGATGCCGTCCAGCCGCTCCTGCATGCCGCCCACGGCGAGGTCGCGTTCCAGCGTTTCCTTGTCGTCCGAAGTGCGGTTCTTGACGACCACCACGCCCGCCTCCAGATCGCGCGGCCCCAGCTCGATGCGCACCGGCACGCCCTTGAGTTCCCAGTCGTTGTACTTGAAGCCGTTGGTCACGCCGTCGCGCTTGTCGACCTTCACGCGCAGGCCATTCTGGCGCAGCTGCGCGGCCAGCCGCTCGCCCTCGGCCACCATCTCGTCGAAGTTGTCCTTGCGGCCCACCGGCACGATCACCACCTGAATCGGGGCGATGCGGGGGGGCATCATCAGGCCCGCGTCGTCGCCGTGGGTCATGATCAGCGCGCCGATGATGCGGCTGGAAATGGCCCAGGAGGTCGTGTGGGCGTAGTCCTCCTTCTGGTCGCGGGTCTGGAACTTCACGTCGAAGGCCCGGCTGAAGTTCTGGCCCAGGTAGTGCGAGGTGCCGCTTTGCAGCGCCTTGCCGTCGCGCATCATGCCCTCGATGGAGTAGGTCGCCACCGCCCCGGCAAAGCGCTCGGAGGCCGACTTCTCGCCGCGCACCACCGGCAGCGCGAGCACGTCACGGCAGAACTCGTGGTACAGGTCCAGGATGGTCCGCACCTCGGCGCGGGCCTCGGCCTCGTCCGCGTGGGCGGTGTGGCCCTCGTGCCAGTAGAACTCGGAGGTGCGCAGGAAAGCCTTGGTCCGCAGTTCGGCGCGGAACACGCTGCCCCACTGGTAGTGGAGGAAGGGCAGGTCGCGGTAGCTGTTGAGCCAGCCCGACCACATGTGCCCGATGATCGTCTCGGAGGTGGGACGCATCACGTACGGCTCGGCGAGTTCCTCGGTGCCGATCTTGTTCACCGTGAACAGCTCGGGCGCGAAGCCCTCGACGTGGTCGGCCTCGCGGGCGATGAAGTTCATGGGAATCAGGGTGGGAAAGATCAGCGATTCATGGCCGGTGGCCTTGAAGCGGTCGTCCAGCCAGCGCACGATGTTCTCCCACAACGCCGAGCCGTAGGGCTTGACCACCATCGCGCCCGCCACCGGGCTGTTGTCGGCGAGATCGGCCTTCTTGACCACCTCGTTGTACCAGTCGTTGAAATCCACGCTCTGGGGGGTCACGCCGTACTGCTGCGCCTTCTTGTCCTGCCCCTTGCCCTTGTTCCCGCCGCCATCCTTCGTCATGGCAGGCATGATAGCCGCCGGGCAGGCCTGGGCCTCCGGGGCGCGGTGGGGACCGGGCCAGGGGTCTCTCAATATTCGGTAACGACGCGCCCATCTGCCGCAGACAGGCCGGGCGTAGCGTGGACCCATGACACAGAATGACAGCGCACAGGCCGGCCAGATCACCGAGCGCATCGCCCAGGAGCTCAAGCAGCGTCTGGACCAGGGCGGCGAGCATCTGCAGGTCAAGGACAGCAACGGCGAGCACGTGGGGACCGTGGATCACCTGGAAGGCGACCGCGTGAAGCTGACCAAGAGCGACAGCAGCGACGGTCAGCACCACTACGTGCCGCTTTCCCAGGTGGAAAGCATGGACGGCGTGGCGGTGTACCTCAACGTCACCCGTGACGAGCTTCAGCGCGGCAGCTGAGCCGGACGAACCGCAGCGGCCCACATCCCCTTTCTCCTCTTCTGTCTCCGGTACCTACCGGGCCATAGGTCATGTGTGTTCCCGGGCGGTGTTGGCGGCGCTCCGGTGGGCTACACTGGGAGGCTGAGAGGACGCGCCGGGTTCAACCCAGGCGACCCTGAGGGAGGTTGGGAAGAATGGCGGAAAGAGACATTGACAAGTTGCTGTCCATGACGGACAGCAAGTACCGTTTGAGCGTGGTGACGGCCAAGCGTGCCCTGCAGTTGCGCTCGGGTGCGCCCAGCGTGTTGCCGGTAGAGCAGCGGGTGCGCACGCGCAATCTGGTGACCCAGGCCATGCGCGAGCTGGCGACCGGTCAGCTGACCGTGGGCACCGATCTGATGGACGAGAGCCGTTTTCATCAGGACTACGTGCGCCAGCGCCAGGCCCAGTTGCAGGCTCAGCTGAGCGCCGAGCGCGAGCGCGAACGCGAGTAAACACCTAGGCACGCAGGAAGAGGGCGGCTGACAGGAAATGGTCCTGTCCGCCGCCCTCTTTTGGGTTCCCTGACCGGGGGCAGGCACGCGGCACGCAGGCATCCGGTCAGGAGGCCCGCCGCGCCGCTCTATCGTGGGGTCCATGCTGACCGCCTTTGCCGTGCTGCTGTGTGCCACGGCCCTGCTTGCCTACCTCAACGAGCGCTTCCTGCATTTTCCGACCACCGTGGGCGTCACCCTGGCCGGAGCGCTGGCAAGCATCGGGTTGATCGCGCTGGACGCCCTGGGCGTGGTGCCCGGGGTGCGCGGCTGGGCGGCGGATCTGCTCAAGACCCTGAACTTCACCGACTTTGTGCTCAACGGGATTCTCAGCATCCTGCTGTTCGCGGGGGCCCTGAGCCTGGACGCGGGCCAGATGCTGCGTCAGCGCGGCAGCATTCTGCTGCTCGCCTTTCTCAGCACCCTGATCAGCACCTTCCTGATCGGGTTCGCGGCCTACTTCGTGTTTGCGCTGGTGGGCCTGAACGTGCCGCTGATCTGGTCGCTGCTGTTCGGGGCGCTGATCAGTCCCACCGACCCGGTGGCCGTGCTGGACCTGCTCAAGCGGGCGCGGGTGCCCAAGCGCATCGAGACCCTGATCGCCGGCGAGAGCCTGCTGAACGACGGGGTGGGGGTGGTGATCTTTCTGGTGCTCGCGGGCATCGCGGGCGTGGGGGGCCGGCACCCGGAAGGCGTTACCGTGCTGGGCGTGCTGGGGCTGTTTGCACAGGAGGCACTGGGCGGGCTGCTGTTCGGGGCCGCGCTGGGCTGGCTGGGATACCGCATGATCCGGCGCGTCGAGCAGCCGGCGGTGGAACTGCTGCTCACCCTGGCGCTGGTGGTGGGCGGCTTCGTGGCGGCGGCGGCGCTGGAGGTGAGCGGGCCGCTGGCGATGGTCTCGGCGGGTCTGGTGATCTCGGCGACCAAGCACCGCATCTTCAGCCCCCCGACGCTGGAACATGTGGAGGGCTTCTGGGAAACCACCGATCAGGTTCTGAACATCCTGCTGTTTGCCTTTATCGGGCTGGATGTGCTGCTGACCCGCACCACCGGGGCCCAGATCGTTGCGAGCATTCTACTGATCGGGGTGGCGCTCGCGGCGCGCTGGATCAGCGTGGCCCTTCCCTTCGCGCTGGTGCGCGTGCGCGAGGGCTACGGAGCCTACACCGTGCGTCTGCTGACCTGGGGTGGGCTGCGGGGAGGCATTGCGATCAGTCTGGTGCTGGGCCTGCCCGCCACCCCCTACCGCACGCACCTCGTGACCGTGACCTATGCCATCGTGCTGTTCACCATCGCCGTGCAGGGGCTGACCATCATGCCGCTGGTCCACCGGGCGTCGCAGGCGTCGCCGGAGGGCTGAAGCGGGGGGGGCGCACAGCAAGACAGCAGAAGGCCCCGGCGCATGTTCTGCCGGGGCCTTCCTGACCTCTGGGTTTACTTTTCGACGAGGTAAGCGCGCTCGATCACGTCGGGCGTGCCCGGCATGCCCGGCTGGATGCGGGTCAGACGGTCGAGAACGTCCAGCCCCTCCACCACCTTGCCGAAGACCGTGTGGCGGCCGTCGAGGTGTGGGGTGGCGGTAAAGGTGATGAAGAACTGGCTGCCGTTGGTGCCGGGGCCGGCGTTCGCCATGCTCAGCACGCCCTTGCCGCTGTGGCGGTGCGAGGACCCGAACTCGTCTTCAAACTTGTAGCCGGGGCCGCCCGCGCCGGTGCCGGTGGGGTCGCCGGTCTGCGCCATGAAGCCGTCAATGACGCGGTGGAACTTGATGCCGTCGTAGTAGTGGTGGCGCAGCAGGTACGCAAACGAGTTGACCGTCACGGGCGCGTCGTCGGGGAACAGTTCCACCACGATGCGGCCCTTGCTGGTTTCCAGCACGGCGCGGTACTGCTTGCCCGGCTCAATGCCGTCGCCCAGCTCGGGAGCGCTGGAGAACTTGGTCTGGCGCTCCCCGCTGAGGGCGGGCGTCTGCTGAAAGCCGTCGGCGGCGTAGATGTCCGATGAAGTCATGGGCCCATTGTAACGGGGCGGCGGTGGCTTGCCCAAGGCCGCTTTGCTCACGTGAACTCATCCGGTTCCGTGGAGGCGGCCCTGGAACACCCCACGGGCCGTGCGGCGGCGTGGGTGCCGGAGGTTACAGTCCTTCCATCACCCACTCTCCGGCGCGCATCAGCGGCTCGCGCCCACCATCTGCCGTGATGCCGTCCACGTCGGTATCGGGCGTGCCGATCATCCAGTCGACGTGAATCAGGCTGTCGTTGCCGCCTGCTGCCCGCAGCGTGTCCTCGTCCTCACCGCCCCGCACGTTGGTGGGGTAGCAGCGGCCCAGCGCGATGTGTGAGGCCGCATTCTCGTCGAACAGGGTGTTCAGGAAGAGCGTGCCGGTCTGCGCGACGGGCGCCGAGGCAGGCACCAGCGCGACCTCGCCCAGGCGGGCCGCGCCGTCGTCGGTGCCGATCAGGGCCTGCAGGGTCGCTTCTCCGGTGGCGGCGCTGACCTCCACGGCCCGGCCTCCCTCGAAGCGCACCCGGATGCCCTCGATGAGTTGCCCGCGCGCACTGAGGGCCTTGGAGGCCACCGCCACGCCGTCCACCCGCTCGCGGTGCGGCGCGGTAAAGACCTCATCGGTGGGCAGGTTGGGGACACCGTAGATGCCGTTCTTTGCCGCCTCGCCCCCACCCTGCCAGAGGTGATTGTCGGCCAGCCCCACCGTCAGGTCGGTGCCCAGCCCGTTGCGGAAATGAAGGGCGCGGTACTGCTTGTCGGTCAGCAGGGCAGTCAGGCGGCTGAGCTGCGCCAGGTGCGCGTCCCAGGCGGCCACCGGATCGGGTGCGTCGGCGCGCGTGACCTGGAAGATGTCGGTCCACAGCCGCGCCACGGCCTCATCCTCAGGCAGCCTGGGGTAGACGCGCTTTGCCCACGCCGGGGTGGCCATGGCCGCCACCGTCCAGTTGACCTGAAAGCTGCCGATGGCCTCACTGACTGCGCGGGTGGCCTGCGCCTGCAGTTTGTTGCGCCGCGCCACCCGTTCGGTATTGACGCCGGCAAGCAGCGAGGGATCGCTGCCCACGATGGAGATGAAGGCGTAGCCGTCGGCCACCATGTGCTGGCTTTCCTCGGACAGCCACGCGGGCAGGTACTCCACCGCCGCCTCTGAGCCGTCCTCGTACAACGCCAGCGCCAGATGCGGGTCGTTGTAGTTCACGCGCACGTCGGCGGCGCCGGCGCGGTAGGCCGCGCGCGCCACCAGCCGGGCCAGCTCGGCGGCCTCGACCGGCGCATTCACCAGCACCTTGCCGCCCTCGGGCACGTTGACGCCGGTGCGGACAAGCAGCTCGGCGTAGCGCGCGAGCCTGGCCTGAAACTCTGTGGAAGGAGAAGCAGCGACGGGTTGTGAAGTCATGGACCCACTGTAGAGGGTGCGGGGTCCGGGCGGAACGAACCCGGTGACCGGCCTGGGCGCGCCCGGCGGCCCTGTCCGTCCCCGCTGTCCCGGCTACACTGCCGTATGCGCCGCCGCTGGCTGATCGGGATGGGAGTGGTCTGGACCCTGTTCACCTTCGGGCCTCTGCTGGGGGTGCTGTTCGCCCTGGCGGTGGCCGGAGCCGCCGGCTGCCCGGTGGATGAGGGCGGTGCCTATCCCTGCGTCGTGGTCGGACAGGACCTCGGCGAGCTGCTGAACGTCCTGTTCGTGCTGGGCTGGCTGGGCACGGTGACCCTGCCCCTGGGGGCCGTGGCCGCCGGAGTGGCTGGAGTGGTCTGGGCCGCCTGGGGCGTCTACCGCTGGAGGGTTCGTTCCCGGCCCTAGCCGCTTCGTTACCACTCCTCGATCTGCCGGCCGGCCTCGAAGGCCGCTGCCCCCACCGCCACCGCCAGATTCAGGCTGCGGCCCCCGCCGGGCTGCGGCAGCTTCAGGGCGGGCAATCCCTCACGCAGCCACACCGGTAATCCACGCGATTCGGGACCGAAACACAGGTAATCGCCGCGCCGGAACCCCGCGCGGGTGTGCAGCACGGTGGCGTGGGTGGAGAACGCGAACACCCGCGCGTCCGGGGGCAGAGTGTCCTGAAAGGCGGTCCAGCTGGCGTGTTCGTGCAGCGTGACGCCCTGCAGATAGTCCATCACCGCCCGCCGGAACTCGCGGTCGTGCAGGTGAAAGCCAAACGGACGGATCAGGTGCAGCTCCGCGCCCAGCACGGCGCAGGTACGGGCCACGTTGCCCACGTTGCCCGCCTTTTCCGGTTCGAACAGTACGACATGCAGCAGCGGTCCGCTCACGGCGCCGTCCTCACGAGCAGCACGGTCACCCGCACCTGGACGTGGGCCGGCGCGAGGCCCTCGGAGGTCTTGAAGCTCACGCCCACCTCGGTGTCGGGCAGGCGCAGCAATGCCGCCACGCTGCGGGCGATCTCGGCGCGCAGCGGCCCCAGTTTGGGCCGGTCCAGCGTGACCACCAGCGCCACGTTGGCGGGCGCGTACCGCCACTCGCGCACCAGCGCCAGCGCGTGGGCCAGAATCTCGCGTGAGCTGATCCCGGCGTGGGCCGGGTCGGTATCGGGGTAATACTGCCCGATGTCGCCCAGGGCCAGTCCCGAGAGCAGCGCGTCGGCCACCGCGTGCAGCACGGCGTCGCCGTCGCTGTGGGCCACCGCGCCGTGTTCGGCCTGCGCGATGGGCACGCCGCCCAGGATCAGCGGCAGGCCGGGGGCCAGGCGGTGGGCATCTTCGCCGTAGCCGATGCGGTAGGGCAGGGGAGAGGAGGTCATGGAGCGAGGATAGAGGAGCGGCACGTTCACGCCATCCGGTCCGGACTCAGGGCGCGGCCTCCCCACCCACCTCGGCCTCGCCCCGGGTGCCGTCGCGCAGCGCCGCCGCAAAGGCGTCGGCGTCGCCGGGATACACCGCCACGGCCAGCGTGATGCCCGAGGCCGTGTACGCCTCCTCGCCGCGCACGGTATCGAAGGTGTCGAGCAGGTGGTACAGCGCTCCCAGGTGTTCAAACGGCACGGCCACCGACAGGGTCTGGCGGGGCCGCACCTCCAGTTTGGGGGCCGTGCGCAGACACTCGGCCGCCGCACCGCCATAGGCCCGCACCAGCCCGCCGGTGCCCAGCTTGACGCCGCCGTAGTAGCGCACAACCACGGCCATGACGTGATCCACGCCCTGACCCTCAATGGCCCGCAGCATGGGTGCCCCTGCCGTGCCGCCCGGCTCGCCATCGTCGTTGAAGCGGTACAGCGCGCCGATGCGGTAGGCCCAGCAGTGGTGGGTGGCGTCGGGGTAGCGCGCCCGGACCTCGCTCAGAAAGGCCAGCGCCTGCTCCGGCGTGTCGGCCCGCGCGGCGAAGGCCAGGAACTCGCTGTTCTCCACCACATCGCTGTGGCGGTGCTCGCCGGCCAGAGTGGTGAAGGGATCGGGAAGCCCGGCGCTCACAGCAAGCCGCGCTCCACCAGATGCCTCCGCGCGTGCCACAACGTCAGGCTGCTGGGGCCGTCTCCTATCTCACCGGCCTCCAGCATGCGGTAGGCTTCGGGCAACGGCACGACCAGCCGCTCGATGGTCTCGGTGTCCTCGTGCTGCATGTCGCCCAGCACCACATTCAGCGCCAGGGTGGCGTAGAAGACCACGCCGCTGATGCTGGGCTGGGGATAGAAGCCGGGCAGCGGCACCCACTCGCCCGCCACGCCGCCGACCTCCTCCAGCAGTTCGCGGGCGGCGGCGGGCACGAGGTCCTCGCCGCGTTCCACGCCCCCCGCCACAACCTCGGTGATGGTGGCGCGCAGCGGATAGCGGTACTGGCGGATCAGCACGGCCTCGCCGGCGGGCGTGACCGGCAGCACGAACACGGCGCGCGGCCCCCGCGGACGGTACTGGTACAGCGTCTCCACACCGGGGCGGACCTGCACGCGGTCTTCCAAGACCACCCGGAAGCCGTCCACCAGCACGCGGGTGGACAGCGTGTTCCAGGGCCGGGACTCGTCCTCGGTCAGCGTGGCCCAGTTCGGATGAGCTGTGGGGGGCGCCGGGCGGGAATCGCTCATGGCCCCAGGCTAGAGCATTTGCCCGCCGCGCGGCCCGCTCTGGCCGGGTCCCCGGCGCGGCGGTGCCAAGAAAAAACCCCCGCCTGAGCGGGAGTTCTCTTGGTAGAACCGAGGGGATTTGAACCCCTGACCCCTACCGTGTCAAGGTAGTGCTCTACCCCTGAGCTACGGTTCTACAACGGGCACTGTGCAGGAAAACGCTGTGCAGAAAAACTTGGAGGCGCTGACCGGACTCGAACCGGTGGTGGAGGTTTTGCAGACCTCTGCCTTACCACTTGGCTACAGCGCCGAAACCCTGAAGACATCTGGGGGCCATGATCTGGCAGGTCTCTCCTCTCCAGCGGAAGGAATGTTAGCACGCTCCCGTAAGCCTGTAAACGGGGGCACCGGGCACGCGCCGCGCCCGCTAGACTTGGGGTCATGAAAAAACGGACGCGGGGACGCGGGGGCCTGCTGGGGCTGGCGGTGGCGGGCGTGCTGGCGGGCTGCGGCAGGACGCCTCAGGCGGAGCAGCCCCAGCCGTTCATCACCGGGCGGGTGTGGAACGTGGCCCACCAGGGCGGGGAACTGCTGTGGCCCAGCAACACCATGCTGGCGTTCCGCAACGCCGCGAAGCTGGGCGTGGACATGCTCGACACCGACATGCACGCCACCAAGGACGGCGTGCTCGTGCTGGCGCACGACGAGACCCTGGACCGCCTGACCGACACACAGGGCCGGATTGCCGATCTGACGCTGGCCGAGGTGCGGGCGGCGGACGCGGGGTATACCCTGTCGCCCGACGGTGGCCAGACCTTTCCGTTCCGCGCTCAGGGTGTGCAGGTGGCCACCCTGTCCGAAGTGCTCAGCGAATTTCCGGAGATGCCGCTGTCCATCGAGATCAAGCAGGTCACGCCCAGCCTGGGGGTTCCGTTCTGCCGGGCGCTGCGTGTGGCCGGGGCCACCGGGCGGGTGATCGTGTCCAGCTTCAGCGACGTGGCCATGCAGGAGTTCCGCGCCGCGTGCCCCGAGGTGATCACGAGCATGACCGAGCGGGAACTGCGCCCGCTGGTGCTGCTGAGCAAGATCGGGCTGGCGGGTCTGGCGCCGCTGCCCGGCCGGTCGGCGCAGGTGCCGCTGCGCGCGGGCGGGATCGAGGTGGTCACGCCCGCGTTCGTGAAGGCCATGCACCGCCGGGGCGTGTCCGTGCAGGTCTGGACCATCAACGATGAGGCCACGATGCGCCGCCTGATCGCCATGGGCGTGGACGGCATCCTGACCGACGATCCGGTGCTGCTGGGGCGGGTGCTTGCCGGGACAGGTCAGGCGGGGCCAGCAGGACAATAAAACCAGCAGAACAAGCAAACACGGAGCGGAACCCGCAGGCTCCGCTCCGTCATGCCCTCCGGGTCCGGATCAGTTCCAGTTCACCGCGCCGTAGGTCTGCTCGCGGGCCGGGCCGCAGGAGAAGATCACGACCGGACAGTTCACGGTCTCCTCGATCAGGTCCAGATAGGCCTGGGCCTCCTTGGGCAGCGTGGCGCGGCTGTCCGCGCCGTCGGTGGTGGTCCAGCCGGGCATGTTCCGGTAGACCGGCTGACCGTCGGCGTCATAGCCCACGCATACGGGAATGGTGTCCAGGCCCGCCAGGATGTCCATCTTGTTGATGACCAGACCGTCGAGGCCGTTGACGTCCACGGCGTATTTCAGCAGCGCCAGGTCCAACCAGCCCACCCGGCGCGGGCGGCCGGTGGTCGTGCCGAACTCGTCCCAGGGCTTGCTGCCGTCGCCGCGCAGGCGCAGGATCTCGTCTGCCCCCGAGACCTCGGTGACGAAGGGACCATGCCCGACGCGGGTGTTGAAGGCCTTGGCGACGCCGTACACCTTGTGCAGCGCCTTGTGGTTGACGCCCGCGCCGACCAGGATGCCGCCCACGGTGGGGTGGGAGCTGGTCACGAAGGGGTAGGTGCCATAGTTCAGGTCCAGCAGCGTGGCCTGGGCGCCCTCGAATAGCACGTTGCGGCCCTCGGTGATGGCTTGGCGCAGCTGCGCTCCGGTGTCCTGCACGAAGGGCAGCAGCGCCTCGCGGGTGGGGGCCAGGGCGTCCAGGGCCACCTCCACGCTGGTCCAGCCCGCGTCGCGGGTGCTGTTGGGCTTGGCCTCCAGCAGCCGTTCCAGGCGCTCGCGCAGCACGCTGTCGTCGGCCAGATCGCCGAAGCGCAGGCCCACGCGCCGGGCGCGGTCGGCGTAGGCCGGGCCGATGCCGCGCCCGGTGGTGCCCACGAAATCCTTGCGGCCGTCCACATACTTGTGGTGTGGCAGCACCAGATGGGCGCGGTCACTGATGCGCAGTTCCGGGCTCAGACCCGCGTTCAGCAGGTTCTGGCGTTCTTCCAGGAACTTGTCGGCATCGATCACCATGCCGTCGCCCAGGATGCTCACTGCCCCGGGATGCAGCACGCCGCTGGGCAGCAGGTTCAGCTTGAAGGTCTGACCCTTGGCCGTGACCGTGTGCCCGGCATTCGCGCCGCCCTGAAAACGCACCACGTATTCCGCTTGCGGAGCCAGGAAATCGGTGATCTTTCCCTTGCCCTCGTCGCCCCACTGCGCCCCTAAAATTGCAATTCCAGGCATCTCAGCCCTCCGGCCATGCGCGCAGACTTGTTCTTTGTTGCCGGATGACAAAAAAAACACGGCGCACGGCACCGTGCCTCAGCTTAGTGGATGGCGGTGGCAAGGGGGTGAGGTTGTGTAGGGGTAGGGAAGGAGTGGGGGCACGCGGGGTGAGGGGGGGGGGCAGCGCTACTCCCCCGTCAGCGTCAGCACCAGCCGCCGCGCGCCGCCGCTGTCACGGTGTTCGCACAGGTACAGGCCCTGCCACGTGCCCAGGGCCAGCCGTCCCTGCCGCACCGGGAGGCTCAGGCTGGCGCCCAGCACACTCGCCTTGATGTGCGCGGCCATGTCGTCATCGCCCTCCAGGGTGTGCTCGAAGTCGGCCCAGCCGTCGGGCACGGCGTGGTTGAAGTAGCGCTCGAAGTCACGCCGCACGTCGGGACTGGCATTCTCGCTGACGGTCAGGCTGGCGGAGGTGTGCTGGATAAAGACGTGCAGCAGCCCCACCTGCACGCGGGCAAGCTCGGGCAGCGCCGAGAGCACCTCGCGCGTGATGAGGTGAAAGCCGCGCGGAAACGGTCTGAGGGTCAACTCGCGTTGGTGCCACATGCCGCCCAGCGTACGCCGCAGTTGCTACAGTCAGCCGCATCAGGGGGCAAACCATGAACGACGAACGGGAGAGGATTTTTACCGTGGAGGCCACGCCGGTCAAGTTTGGTCCCGGCGCGGCGCTGGACACTGGCTGGGAGCTGCGGCGGCTGGGGGCGCGGCGGGTGTTTTTCGTGGTGGACCCCGAGGTGCTGCGGCTGGGGCTGGCCGACGCCGTGCTGGACAGTGTCCGCACCGAGGGCATTGAGGTCACCGTGTATTCGGACGTGGAAACCGAGCCGACGCTGGCGTGCTTCGAGCGGGCCGTGGCGGCGGCGCGTGCAGCTGACGCCGACGCCTTCGCCGCGTTGGGCGGCGGCAGCGCCATCGACATCGCCAAGGTGGCGAATCTGGTGGTCTCGGACGGGGGCGCGATCATGGAGTACGTGAACGCGCCGGTGGGTGGGGGCCGTCAGCCGGCGGGGGCGCTGCGCCCGCTGCTGGCCATTCCCACCACCCCCGGCAGCGGCTCGGAGGCCACCACCGTCGCCATCCTCGACCTGCCGGAACTGCGGATCAAGACGGGCATCAGCCACCGCCGTCTGCGGCCCACGCAGGCCATTGTGGACCCGGAGCTGACCCGCAGCGCCCCCGCCGCCGTCACCGCCTCGGCGGGGCTGGACGTGGTGTGCCACGCCGCCGAGAGCTTTCTGAGCCGCCCCTACACCACCCGTGAGCGGCCCGCTACACCCGGCGACCGCCCCCCGTACCAGGGCAGCAATCCGGTGGCGGACGTGTGGTCGGCCCAGGCGCTGCGCAGCGGGGGCCGGTACCTGCGCCGCGCGGTCCACGATGCGGGCGACGGCGAGGCCCGCGGAGCCATGATGCTCAGCGCCACCATGGCGGGGGTGGGCTTCGGCTCGGCGGGCGTCCACATTCCGCACGCCTGCGCGTATCCGCTCGCGGGCCTCAGACACGTGTACCAGCACCCCGGATACCCCGGCGACAAGCGCTTCGTGCCGCACGGCTTCAGCGTGATCGTGACCGCGCCCGCCGCCTTCCGCTTCACCTTTGACAGCGATCCGGCCAAGCATCTGGAGGCCGCCACGCTGCTCACCGGGCAGACCTACGCCCCGGACGACCGCGAGGCCTTGCCCCGTGCCCTGCTGGCGCTGATGCGGGATGTCGGTGCGCCGCTGGGCATCCGCGAGTTTGGCTACGACGACCTGGATATTCCGGCGCTGGTGGACGGAGCCATGAAGCAGCAGCGGCTGTTGAACGTGGCTCCCCGCTCCCCCAGCGCCAGTGATCTGGAACGGATTTTTGCCGAATCCATGGACGGCTGAAGGGGAGGGAGCCTGGGGCTCAGCCGTCTCGTTGTTCGCGCTGATACTTGGCGCGGTAGCGGCTGCGGCTGGCCGCCTCGATCAGATCGTTGGGGGTGGCGGTGTCCGGACCGGTCAGGGCGCCGCCGACATTGGCCCGCAGCGTGAGGTCGCGGTAGGTCACGGCCCCCAGTGACTCCTGCATGCGCGCGGTCAGGGTGGTGAGTTCGGGGGCGCTGGTGTTGTCCAGCAGCACGGCGAACTCGTCGGGCCCCCAGCGGAAGATCAGGTCGCCGCGGCGTTTGTGCGGGCCAATCCGGGCGGCCAGGTCGCGCAGCAGCTCGTCTCCGGCGGGGCGTCCGTAGGCCTCGTTCACCTTGCGAAAGCCGCTGAGATCAATCAGCAGCAGGCCCAGCGGCCGGGTGCGCCGTCCCTGCCAGCGGCCTTCGAGGGCGCGGGTAAAGGCCAGGCGGTTGCCCAGGCCGGTCAGCGGATCACGCACCCCCAGATTGCGCAGGATCCACCAGCGTTCCAGCGCCACCAGCGCAGTGCCCAGGATGGCCGACAGAGAGACCGACATGCCCGGAAACAGCACGTTGAGCTGCCACAGCGGCGCGGCCAGGGCCAGCGTCCCCAGCGCCAGCACAAAGCCCCACAGCCCGCGCAGGGCCGCGGCCAGGGCGGCCACCCCCATGCACAGCACCAGCGTGAGCCACAGCGGCACCTTGACCAGCGGCGGTCCCAGCAGGGTGGACACGGCCCGCGCCTGCAGCAGCACGGCGGGCAGGGCCGCGCCCGCCGTGTCGCGCCACGCTGCGCCCGGCTGGCCCTCGGCGGTCAGGCCGATCAGAACCACCCGGCCCTGCAGATCGCCGAAGCGCACATTGCCGTTCACCACATCGCGGAAGGGAATCACCGACAGCCGTGCCGGATCGCTGCGAAAGCGCCGCAACAGCCGGGGCGCCGTGTCCAGCGGCACCGGCTGTCCGGCGCTGACGGCAAGCTGCCGCACGAAACTGGGCTGCAATTCGCCCCGCCGGTCCGGGTAGGCGGTCTGGAAGGTGCGGACCACGCCCTCCCGGTCGGCGTCCAGGGTGCTGACTCCGTTCAGGGAGCGCCGGCCCGGTGCCGGCAGTGCCGCCGCGCCCGGCTCGGTGGCCAGGACCATGTTGGGCCGGGCAAACAGCTCGCGCAGGCCGGACTGGTCCCGGACAAGCTGGGCGAGCTTGACGTCCAGCCCGATGGTCTGCACGCCGGCCTCATCCAGGGTCCGCAGCGCCTGGGCATACAGATCGGCCGGCCACGCCTCCAGGCGGCCATAGTCGCGCAGCGTGGCGTCGTCGATGCCGACCACGACCACGCGGGGTTCAGGCGGGCTGGGCAGCGCGCGGTTCAGGGCGTCCCACAGCGCGGCGTCGCCGGGCAGCAGGGCAAGTGCGGCGGCGAGCAGCGCCGCCGCCGGCACGGTGTAGCGCCTCAGGGTGCGTTCAGGGGAGGACCGCATCACTCTCGTTTCCGGCCTCGTCGCGCACGGTGACCCGGACCGGTGTACCGGGTGGGGGAGCGGGCAGGGGCAGCTCGAAGGTGCCGGCGCTGCCCCGCAGCGGCACACTTCGTTCAAAGCGGTTCTCGCCCAGGGTCACGGCCACGGTGAGGCGCTCGCGGCCCGTGCCTGCGTCCTCATCGCGTACGGCGCCGCGCAGGGTCAGCACGTTGCCGCTGCGCTGGGTCTGCACCGCGCCCAGGGTGGGCGGCGTGCGGTCCACCGTGAAGCGCAGCGTGCGGGTGCGCAGCTGCCCGCGCCACTCGGCCCGCACCACCACGGTGTGGGGCCCCTCGGGCAGCGGCGCGTCGGTGGGATCCAGGCGGAACCGGCCCGCCTGACCCGCCACCGGAGACAGGGGATAGCGGCGGGTGCCCACCTGCGCGGTGACGCGTGCGCCGGGGGCGCTGCCCTGCGGCACGCCGCGCACCGTCACGTTCAGGGCGAGGCGCTGCACCCGGCCCGGCACCGCGTCCACCTGCAGGGTGAGCGGCTGCGCGAGTTCGGCGTCCAGGTTCTGGTTCAGGTCGCCCGCCGCGGCCACATCCGGGCGGTCCACGGGCGCGGCGCCGAAGGTCTGTTTCAGGCCCCCCCCGCTCACCGCGAAGACGCTGCCGCGCAGGGCGCTGCCCAGCAGGGCCGTGCCTCCCTGGGGCCGCGAGGGCGAGACGTTCCACGCGCTGCCGCGGGTGAGCTGCAGGGCCGTGTCGGCGCCGCTCCGCAGCACGTTCAGCTCGCTGCTCGCCTGCAGGCGCAGGTAGCCGCCGCCCGAAAAGCCCACCTCGGCCCACGCTCCCTGGCCGGTGCTCAGGCGCTGCCCCGGCGCCAGCGTCCGGCCCACCTGGGCGATCTCGCGGGTGTCATCCGTGAGGTACACCGGCCCGCGCGTGGCCTGCACGGTGGCGCGGCCCACGCCCCGCAGCTGCGGGGCATACCACAGGTCCGTCTCGGCGTAGGCGGTCACGGCCCCGCTGTCCAGGTCCACCTGCCGCCCGCTGCCCAGCAGCACCACCCGGCCGGGCAGCGCCAGGCGGCCACTGCCCGCGAGCAGGGCGATCCGGCGCTCCCCGCCGATCAGGTCCACCCGCGCCTGCGCGCGGCCCTCCAGCACCAGATGGCGGCCCAGCACGAAGACCGCCAGCGGCCCCACCAGCAGAAACTGCCCGGAGCGCAGGGCCGCCTCGCCGCCCGACACGCCGAGCAGCGCCTGCGGGCCGGCCAGCACCTGACCGGCCCGGCCGGTGGCGGTGCTCGACAGCCACGCGCGGCCTCCCTCTCCGGTGCGCAGTCCCTGGCTTACCGCCGCGCCGGAGTGGGCCGGCTGCCAGCCGCTGCCGGCACTCAGCTCGGCGCGGCCCTCGATCTGCTCGACCCGCAGCGTGGCCTCCGCGGCGCTCTGTGCCGCGGCGGAGGCGCCGGGTGAGGCGACAGACACGCCCGCCGCCAGCACGGCGGCGAGCAGCCCTGGGGAGGCGGCGACACGCACGCCCGCAGTCTAGCGGCAAAACACCCGCCGGGGCGTGCGGCCCACCCCCGGCTATACTGCCCCGCGTGCTTGTCGCCGCCGCAGATGCCACCAAGGAATACGGACCGCTGACGGTGCTGGACGGAGTCAATTTTGCCGTGCAGCCCGGCGACCGGGTGGGGCTGGTGGGCCGCAACGGAGCCGGCAAGTCCACCCTGCTGAAGTTGCTGACCGGCCAGCTGGCCCCCGATGGCGGCAGCGTGCGCCGCGCTCCCGGCGTGCGTGTGCGCGCGCTGCAGCAGGACCCGGTGTTCGCCCCGGACGCCACGGTGGACAGTGTGCTGGACGCCGCGTTTCATGACCTTGACGCCCTGGAGGCCGAGCTGGCCCAGGCCGCTGCCGAGATGGAGCGGGGCACCCCCGAGAGCATCCTGCACCACGAGGCGGTGCTGGAGCACTACATCCGGCGCGGGGGCTTTGAGCGGCGCAGCCGCAAGGAGGCCGTGACCCTGGCCTTCGGCTTCCGGGGGCGCGAGACGGCGGCGGCCTCCAGCCTCAGCGGCGGCGAACGCACCCGCCTGGGCCTGGCGGCCCTGCTCGTCGAGAACCCCGACGTGCTGCTGCTCGACGAGCCCACCAACCACCTCGACATCGTGATGGTCGAGTGGCTGGAGACCTTTCTGGCCCGCTATCCCGGCGCGGTCCTGGTGATCAGCCACGACCGCACCTTCCTGGACACCGTGACCAACGAAACCGCCTACCTGCGCGGCGGCGGCCTGCGGGTGTATCCGGGCAACTACAGCGCCTTTCGCGCCGCGCTGGAGGCCGAACACGAACAACAGGCCGCCCGCGCCGCCCAGGACGCCCGGCAGGTCGCCTCTCTGCAGGCCAGCGCCGACCGCATGAAGATCTGGGGGCTGGGCATGAGCAAGCTCGCCCGCCGCGCCAAGGCCATGCAGGCCCGCGTGGACCGCATGCAGGCGCGCGCGACAGGTGCTCCGCCGCCCGAGGAACGCAGCGCCCGCATCACCTTTCACGCCCCCGAGAGCGGTGACATCGTGCTGGACGCCCGGCACCTGACCCGGGCCATTCCGGAAGAGAGCGGGGGGAGGCGCACGCTGTTTGCCGACGTGAATGTGCAGGTGCGCCGGGGCGAGCGCATCGCCATCATCGGGCGTAACGGAGCGGGCAAGACCACGCTGCTGCGCACGCTGCTGGGGCTGGAGCCCAGCGACGACCCGCGCGCGCGCGTGCTGACCGGGGCGCGGGTGGGGGTGGGGTACTACGATCAGGCGCTGCGCGGCGTGGAGCCGGACCAGACCCTCTACGACGTGGCCCGCGAGTACGTGCAGAAAGACCCCCAGGCCCACGATCTGCTGGGCACCTTCATGTTTCCCTACGATCAGCACGACAAGCCCGCCCGCATCCTCTCGGGCGGCGAGCGGGCGCGTCTGGCCCTGCTGAAACTCGCACAGGAGGACCGCAACCTGCTCGTGATGGACGAGCCGACCAACCACCTGGACATGGAGATGGTCGAGGCGCTGGAAGCCGCACTGGAAAACTTCGACGGCACCCTGATGATGGTCAGCCACGACCGCGCCTTTATCGAGGGCCTGGCCGACCGCATCTGGCTGATCGAGGACGGCGCCTTCTACGAATACCCCGGCTGGGAGGACTACCGCGCCAAGCACCGCACCCTGGCCGAGCGCGAGGCCGAGGCCGCCGCCGCCGCTCCGGTCAGCCGCACCGAGGTCAGGCCTGCGGCTCCCCGGGGCAAGGGCCTGTGGCACCTGAAGCGGGATCTGGAAGCCATTGAGGCCGACATCGCCCGTCTGGAGGCCGAGCTGGAACAGGCCCAGGCGGCCCTGAACAGCGCCCCGCCCGACGCCGACTTCACGGCGCTGGGGCAGGCGGCCCATGACCTGGAAGCGGCCCTGGAGCGCAAGATGGAGGAGTGGGGTACCAAGGGGGCCGAGGTAGAAGAAAAGGGCGGCTAGGTCTGCGGCCGAGCCGGAATCCTTTCTGGGTCCGGACTGTCCGGGTGCGGCAGATGGATTCAGGGAAGGTCGAGGGGAGCGTGGCCGGGGGCCAGGGGATGGGCCAGCCACGCGCGGACCTCCTCATCGGTGGTCTGCCCGAAGTCCCGGTAGAACTGGCCCACCGCGTGAAAATGGGCCGGGGTCCACAGGCAGACGACCTCGTCGGCCAGCGCCTGGAGTTCCCGGCAGGTGTCGGGCGGGGCCACCGGAACGGCCACGGCCACCCGGGCGGGCAACCGGGCGCGGACGGCCCGCAGCGCCGCGCGCAGGGTGGCCCCGGTTGCCACGCCGTCGTCAATAAGCAGCGCTGTCCATCCGGCCAGGGCCAGGGGGGGGCGCCCGCCCCGGTAGGCTGTTTCCCGGCGGATCAGCTCCGCTTTCTCGCGGGCCTCGGCGTCGGCCAGGGCCTGCGCCGATACTCCCGCGCGGCGCACCAGATCCTCGTTCAGAACCCGCACCCCCCCCGAGGCGATGGCCCCCATGGCCACCTCGGGCTGGCCCGGCAGCCCCAGCTTGCGCACCATGAGGACGTCCAGCGGCACGCCCAGAACGCGGGCAACCTGGGCGGCCACCGGCACGCCGCCGCGCGGCAGCCCCAGCGCGATGGTATGGGGCCAGGAGTGCAACTTGCTGAGGTGGACGGCGAGTTGCCGCCCCGCCTCCTGCCGGTTGTGGAACAGCGGATCAGCCATGGGGCACCTCCAGGTTCATTGTTCCGCCCACGCCGGCCCCACGCCGGTTCCTTTCTTTGATCAGGCTTGGGCAAGCCCTCACGGGCCTTTCAGACGCCGCCGCTCAGCCGGGTGCCACAGGCTGACTGGACGCTGTCCCCAGCCGCTCCAGGCACCCCCGCACAAAGGCCGTGGCCTGTGCCCGCACCCCGGATTCAAGGTCGGTGAGCGGGACGGCGAGGTCCGGGGCGTGCTGGATCAGGGCCGTCAGCCGGGGCTGCACGCTGGTGTCCGGGGTGGGGGCGGTACCCACAAAGGTGTCATGCCCCGGCACGGTTGTCCGCGAGCACGAAGGGCGCGTGCAGGTCGTTGTGGTCCACCACCACGCCCGCCCAGGCCTGGGGCTGCGCTTCACGGAAGTACAGCCGGTAGCCCTCCACATACCGGCGGTTGCTCTCGGCGTGCGGGTCGGGTGAGCCGTAACCGGGGCCCCGAGCGGTACCGAGACCGCGAACTCCACCTGCAGAAAGATGGAGTCGTACCACACTCCGCGCAACTCCGGGCGGTGCGGGAACAGACCATCCACGAGCAGGACGTGGCCGGGCCGGGCGGTGCGGACCTCCTGGACCACCGGCCGGTCGGCGGCCACGTCGAGAAGGGCGGTACGGTAGTGCAGAGAACCGCCCGGTCCCAGGGGCTCGAGCAGAGCGGACTTCAGCCCCGCAAGGTCGTGGGGACCGCGGTAGAAGCCCTCGGGCGAGTCCCGACCCCGCCGGTAGCGCACCGCCCGCGGGTGGTGAAGGTCATCGGCGCTGGCCCGGATCACGGTGTGGTTTTGCCCACGCAGCATGTCGGCCAGCTCGTCGGCGAAGCGCGCCGTCCACTCCGTCCACCGCCACGCGCAGCACGGGCTGCGCCGGTTGCCGGGCCAGCCGCTGCGCGAGCCGCTCAAGCAACGCCCGCCGGTTCGTCAAAGCTTCAGCTCGCCCTCGCGGGTCACGTTCAGGCCCTGGGCGACTTCACGGGCCACCCCCTGGCGCTCGCGGTCCAGGTAGGTCTGGGCCTGGGCCACCTCCTTGTCCAGCACGTGCATGGTCTCGGAAAAGCGTTCCAGGGCCTGCTGGCGGTAGCTGCTGATGGCGTCCAGTGCGCCGTACACGTCGCGGAAAGCTCCCTGGATGATCTGCGGGTCCACCGTGGCGCTCGCGGCCTGGCGCTGGATCTCGGTAGACTGCTGCTTGAGCAGGCTGGCCGTGGAGCCGATCATCTTGCCGGTCGTGTCGTTCAGGGCGGTGACCTGTCCCAGCACCGCGCCCTGGGTGCCCAGCGCCTGCGACACCATCAGCGCGGTCTTCAGGGCGCTGACGGTGGTGGTGGTGGCGCGGTCCACGCCCTTGATGAGTTCCAGGTTGTTGCGCCGCACCAGATCCAGCGCGAGGTAGCCCTGGATGCTCACGGCGAGCTGGGTCAGCAGGTCGGTCACGCGCTGGCGCACCGCGAACAGCAGTTCCTCGCTGACCATGCGGGCCTTTTCCGGGTCGGTGGTCTGCAACTCGGCCAGACGTTCGGTCAGGGCCTGATCCACCGCCTTGCCCACGTGGGCGTACTGCCGCAGCTTCTGCATGGTCTCCCACAGGTGCAGCTTCTCGGTCTCGATGGTCGCGTTGTCGCGCCGCAGCTCGTCCTGACCGCGGTACAGCGCCTCCAGGATACCGTTGAGGTGCGCCTGCGCACTCTGGTACTTGTCCATCGCGTTCTGGACCTTCTTCGCGCCCGGCAGAAGGCCAAACAGACGCCGCGGCGTGGGCGCGCGGCTGGGGTCCAGGTCCTCCACGGTGCGGCGCAGGTCGGTCAGGCTGTTGAGAATGTCGCTGCCCTCGGCGAGTGCGCCGCTGCGGGTGGCGCGCAGCGGGCGGTCGAGCATGCGGTTGCTCGTCTGCGCTGCGGCCCGCTGCTCGGGCAGGCCCAGGTCATGCACGGCGTCGAGCTTGCGCTTGAACTCGGGGCTATGGGTACCGGCGTTCAGCACGTCCACCGCAAAGGCGCGTGCCATGTCCTCCAGCCGGGCGCGGTCCTCGGGCGACAGGGGCACCATTTCCGGCGCGTCGTCGGGGGCCACGTTCCTCACCGCCGCCGGGGCGCTCAGGGTGGATTCGGGCGGGGTCAGCGGTCCGGGCTTGCCGTCAGTCATGCCTTCCATTACGCACCCAAACGGTGAGGGGTTGCATCCGGCAAAAGGCGGATCGGGGTGTGGACCGTGCGTGTGGGCGGATGGGAGGCGGGAGACGGCGGGGTCCGCGCCCTTTCCCCGGTGGTGGCTCAGCGCACCGTTACCGTAAAGTCCGCCGGACGGATCAGCACGCCCGCGCCGTCGAACACGCTGCGCAGGGTGTAGGTACCGGCGGGCAACGGCTGGCCCTGGATGCCCTGGCCCTCCCAGCGAATCTTCTGCAGCTCCGTCGTCTGTCCCGGATCCACGTCGGTGACCACCAGCTGCAGCGTGCATACGGTGTTCTGCGGATTGGGCCGGATGACCTGTCCCGCCGCGTTCACAACCTCGAAGCGCACGTTGCACGCGCCGTGTTCCAGATGAATCGCCTCGCTGCCGGTGTTTGTAAGGGTCACGGCCCAGGTGTTCGGCTGGCCCGCCCGAATGGTGGCCGGCCCGACGAGCTGCGCCCTGTGCGGCCGCGCCAGCGGCGGATTCCGGGCCGGCAGCGTGCTGACCGTGGGTGGAACCATGGGCGCGGGCGGGGCAGACTCCGGAGCGGGCGTGGCCGGGGCGCCGCTCCGGAGCGGCAGGGCCGGAATGTCCTGAACGCTGATCTGTGCGGATCCCAGGCCTGCGCCGAGCAGGGCCAGCGTGAACAGCAGATGTCGGCTCATGGCTCCACCCTGCCTGCGTGGGCCTGACGCCGGGTGAGGCGCGGTGAAGGCGGCGTTAAACCAATCCAGGGACGCCCTGGGCCGCCGGGGCGGGCGGGTCCAGGAGGACGGTGAGGACGTCCCCGGCACAGAGCTTCTATACTTCCCCCCATGATTGACGCGGCCCAGATCGAACACCTCGCCACCCTGGCGAGGCTGGAACTCACCCCCGAGGAGCGCGGGGCAATGCACGAAGACCTCAACCGCGTGCTGGGCTACTTCGAGCAGCTGCGCGCGGTGGACACCAGCGGCGTGGAGGAGATGCAGCGTCCCGTGGATCTGGTGAACGTCCTGCGCGACGACGTGCCCGGCGAGGCGTTCTCCGTGGACGTGGTGCGCGCTCTGGCTCCCGAGACCCAGGACGGATTCATCCGCGTGCCCCGCACGGTCGAGGCCGAGTAGATGCTGGACCTCAAATTCATCCGTGAGAATGCCGGAGCCGTGCGGCGCGCCATCGAGGTCAAGGGCGTCTCTCTGGATCTGGACGAACTGCTGACCGTGGACCGCGAGCTGCTGGGCCTCAAGCAGCGCGTCGAGGCCATGCAGGCCGAGCGCAACGCCAACGCCAAGCTGGTGCCCCGGGCCACGCCCGAGGAGCGCCCCGCCCTGATTCAGAAGGGCAAGGACTTGGGCGAGGAACTCAAGGGTCTGGAGCCTGCCCTGCGCGCCCATGAGGACGCCCTGAAACAGCTGCTGCTGCGCGTGCCGAACATCCCGCTGGACAGCGTGCCGCTGGGCGCCGATGACAGTGAGAACGTGGAGCTGCGCCGCGAGGGCACGCTGCCCCACTTTGGCTTCACGCCGCTGGACCACGTGGAACTGCTGGAGCGTCATGGCTGGAGCGACCCCGAACGGGTGGCGCAGGTGTCGGGCAGCCGCAGCTACCTGCTGAAGGGCGAGGCCGTGCTGCTGGAGATGGCCGTGCAGATGTTCGCGCTGGATTTCCTGGCGGGGCGCGGCTTCACTCCGCTGAGCACCAGCGCTCTGGTCAGGCCCGAGACGCTGGTGGGCAGCGGTCACTTTCCCGGCGGCGAGGATCAGGTCTACAAGATCGAGGGCGAGGAACTGATGCTGGCGGGCACCTCCGAGGTGCCGGTGAACAGCCTGTACGCCGGCGAGCAGTTGCCGCTCTCGGCCCTGCCCATCACCTTCGCGGCCATCAGCGCGGCCTTCCGCAGCGAGGCGGGATCGGCGGGGCGCGACGTGCGCGGACTGATCCGTGTGCACGAGTTCCGCAAGGTCGAGCAGTACGTGCTGTGCCGCGCCGACCAGACCGAGGCGCTGGCGTGGTTCGACCGGATTCTCAAGAATGCCGAGGACCTGCTCGCGGCCCTGGAACTGCCGTACCGCGTGGTGCAGAACTGCACCGGCGATATGGGGGCCGGCAAGGTCGTGATGTATGACATCGAGACCTGGGTGCCCAGCGAGCAGATGTACCGCGAGACGCATTCCTGCTCGTACCTGGGCGACTGGCAGGCCCGCCGCACCGGGCTGCGCTACCGCGACGAGGACGGCAAGCTGACGTATGCCCACACCCTGAACAACACCGGGATCGCCACGCCGCGCATCCTCGTTCCGTTCCTGGAAAACCATCAGCAGGCCGACGGCACCATCCGCATTCCGCAGGCGCTGCGGCCCTACCTGGGCGGCAAGGAGCGCCTGGGCCAGGCGGTGCGCTGAGCCACGGGCCGGTCCCGGAAACAGGGGATACCGGAAGCGGCGGGCCGGGGACGTTCTGAAGATTTGGCGCAGGCCGCGGTCCGGCGGGAACGCTACGCTGCCCGCATGGACATTCCGCCCGAGGTGCTCAAAGAAACGCAGGCCCGCTTTGTCGGGCGGGACTCCGTGCGGACGCACACCCTCGAGCGCCTGGGGGTGGGTGGGCCGCTCGCGGCGGAAACCCAGGCGCGGGTCCAGGGCCGCCTGACCCGGCTGGGGGTGCCGTTTCCGGACGCCTGCGCCCTGTCCGAGGGCCGCGAGACCATGCTGGAGGTGGCCGGGCGCCTGCCGGGCGACACCCGCATTCAGATGGAACGCATCCTGGGTGCCAACGATCTGGTGGGGGTGGCGTACCTGGACCTGGCCCGCGCCGCCGCGCAGGCGGTGGGCCGGGTGGTGCTGCGGGACCGCCGCGGCCGCACGGTGGGCTTCGGGACCGGGTGGCTGTGCAGCCCGCGCGCCATCTTGACCAACCACCACGTTCTCGAGGACGCCGCGAGCGCGCGGCTCTCGGTGATCGAGTTCAATTATGAGCTCAGGCCCGACGGCTCGCTGAGCACCCCGGTCACGCTGCCGCTGGACCCCGATACGCTGTTCCTGACCTCGCAGGCGTTGGACTACTCGCTGGTGGCGGTGCGCGGAGACACCTCGGCCTTCGGCTGGCTGCCGCTGTATGCCAGCGTGGACAAGACCGTGCTGGGCGAGGCCCTGAGCATCGTGCAGCACCCGGGTGGCGAGCCCAAGCAGGTGGCGCTGCGCGAGAACCGGCTGGTGGACCTGTTGCCCGACTTCCTGCACTACGAGACCGACACCGCCCCGGGCAGCAGCGGCAGTCCGGTGTTCAACGACGCGTGGGAGGTCGTCGCCCTGCACCACAGCGGCGTGCCGCGCACCGACGCCCAGGGCCGCACCCTGAGGCGCGACGGCCAGCCCATGCAGCCCGGAGACCCCGACAGCGCCATCGAGTGGATTGCCAACGAGGGAGTGCGGGTCAGCCGCCTGCTGAGCGACCTGCGCGCCCGCCCCGACGCGGCCGGCAACCCCCTCGTGGCCGAGGTGCTGACCCCCAGCCGTCCGCCCCCCCTGGCCCTCTCTCCCGCCGCGCCGCCTGTGGGCCGCGCGGCCGAGGCGGTCAGCGCCGTGGACCTGGGCCTCGTCACCCCCGGCCCGGACGGGGTGGTGAGCTGGCCCGTGACCCTGAGGCTGCAGGTCCGGGGAGGAGAGGCGGGGCCGCCCCCACCGCCCGTGTCGTCCGCCCCGCGGCCCGCCCCCGCCGCCTATCTTGGTCCGCAGGACGCAGCGGCGGCGGCCGCCTACTACGCGGGTCTGACCCCGGGGGGCGACCCACAGGCCCGCTTCGTGGAACTGTCGCAACTGCTGACGCGCACCCACACGCACACGCCGCGCTACAACCCTGCCGCGGAGCTGTACCCGCACGTAGACGTGTGGCCCGACGGGCGGCTGCGCAGCCTGTACAGCGCCCGCGAACACCGCCCCGAAGAGCTGATTGCCGCCGACCGGGCCGCGCAGGCGCGCCGCACCGAGCTGGCCGCCCGCGAGGGCCTGAGCGTTGACACGCTGGAAGACGCGTTTCCGTACAACTGCGAACACGTGGTGCCGCAGAGCTGGTTTGGCAAGCGCGAGCCGATGCGCGGCGACCTGCACCACCTGTTTGCCTGCGAACCCGACTGCAACTCGTTCCGGGGCAACACGCCGTACTTCGATTTTCCCGACTACGGCGAGGCCCTCAGAAGCGACTGCGGCCGGCGCGATCCCGGCGAGTTCGAGCCTGCCCACGGCAAGGGCGCGGCGGCACGGGCCACCCTGTACTTTCTGCTGCGCTATCCCGGGGTGGTGCGGCAGTACGCCGAGCGCCACCTGCAGACCCTGCTCGCTTGGCACGCAGCCCAGCCGCCCGGGGACTGGGAGCGGCACCGCAACGCCGAGATCTTCACGCGCCAGGGCAACCGCAATCCGCTGATTGACCATCCCGGGTGGGCCGGAGACATCGCGTTCTCGGAGGGGTTGGGGCGCTGAACAATGGGCGGCCCTGTAAACTGAGCGCATGACACAACCTTTGCTGGACGCCTCCTCGCTGCGCTTCGTGGGGGAAACGCCCGGGGAAGTTCGCGTGCGCCTGAGCACCGAACTCGACCGCCTGGAAGCCCACCTGCGCGGCCGCGCCCACGACTGGTCCACCGCGCAGCCCGGACGCGAGTGGTCGCCCGCCCAGGAGGCCGAACACGTCATGAAGATCGACGACAGCATCGTGCCCCTGCTGCGGCTGCTGCTGTCGGACAAACCGCTGCGGCCCATGCCCCAGATTCCCGGTGAGCTGAAAGACGGCAAGCGCCAGGCTCCACCGATGACGCTGCCGGGCGAGGACGGCCTGCCCTTCGAAGCCCTGGACACCACCTGGGCTGAACACCGGACCCGCCTGGAGGAGATGGCCGCCCGCGTGGAGCCCACGCCGGGCCGCACCTTCTGGCATCAGTTTCTGGGCGAGCTCGACGCCCTGGACTGGCTGCGGATGGTCGTTGCCCACATCCGCGCCCACCGCAAGCTGCTTGAGCAGAGTGCTGCGTGAGCAGTCCACCGACCCCGGGCGACAAGGGGGTGCGCGGCCACGAGCTGGACCTGCACGTCACCTTCACGCACCCGCTGCCCGAGGCCCAGGCCCTGGCGGCGCTGCTTGTGCTGGACGGTTTCCGGGTGGAACTGTACCGACCCCATCCCGCGCCCACCCGGCCGGCTGGCGAGGCGGTGCCGGTGCCGGCCGAGGCCCCGCCCATTCCCTCGGCCCGCCTGACCGGTCCGCTGCATGACCCGGAAGCGGTGCGCGCGGGCCTCTCGGCGCTGCTGGGCAAGGACGCCCGCTACGTCGAGGTGGGCCTGCGCGGCTTTCTGCGCAGCGCCACCGGCCAGACCGAGTGGATGCCGTGGCGCACCAACCGGGTGCTGAAGCGGGCCGAGGCGGGGCAGGTGGCCTTCGAGCCGGCCGTCCGCTACGTGCTGGAGTAGCGGAGAATGGAGGCGCGGGGGCAGGTCAGGCGCTGAGCGGCAGCACCAGCGCGCGGGCCTTGGCGCCGTTCCGGTGGGGGTGCAGCGCCAGCACCTGCAACTGGACCTCGGGACGCAGCAGGTAGGGCAGAACGGTGTGGCTCAGGGTATTCAGGGCGTGTCCGGCGTCGGCCAGCGGGCAGCCGCGCAGCACCAGCACGGCGTGGGTGCTGTCCTGGTTGACCCAGACATCAACCGTGATTTCCAGGTCGGTGCCGTGGGCCGTGCGGAACTCGAAGGGGTGGGCGCGCCGGAGCGGGTGCATGGTGAATTCACATCCTTGGGGGAAGGGGTGAGGACAAGACGGAAGCGGGGTCACCCAGGCGGGACCACGGGGACGGGGAAACGCTGGGTTGTTGAGCTGAGTCCATCGTAGCGGGAAACAGACCGTCCTTTTGTCCCGGCCCGGCAGCGGCGGTCACTGCTGCGGGCCTTGGCCTTCCCTTCGTGCAATAAGGCGTGCAAAAGGCATGAACTTCACGCCGGGCCCGGCCCGCTCCCCGCTACACTCGGGCCATGAGTGCTGCGCCCGTCTCCGAGATGCTGCGTGAATACCAGGGCTACGTGCTTGCCTACCGTCTGCGCGCCGCCGTGGGCGGGCGGGTCGCGCCTGCCGGGGCGCAGCTCAGCCTCGCCGAGTACGCCGCCACCCGTATCGAGCGCCAGGATCTGGCCCGCAGCCTGGTGAAGAAGGGACTGGATTCCGGACGCATGCGCCGGCTGGACGCGCTCTCGGACGTGCTGATGTTCGGGTTCTGGCTGAATCCGGCCGAGGTGGCGGCCTTTCTGCGTGCCGCCATCCGCGAGGGCAGTCACCCGGCGCTGGGCCACCCGGACGCCTTCGCCGCGCTGCTCACCCACACCGAGCGCCAGCGCCTGGGCGAGGGCGGCGTGCAGCGGGTCTGCGCGCACCACCTCGCCTGCCTGACGCTCGCCGCCCCCATGCTCGACCCCGACGGTCTGTCCCGCGCGTGGCAGCGCATCGAGGACACCGTGCCGCCCCTGTTTCTGGATGAACTGGTGGGAACCGGCGCCGTGTGAGCGTGACCGCAACATGACGCCGGGTCCGGGCGGACTGTGGAACGGGCTGTGGCGGGCGCTGCTGCCCCGGGCATGTCCGGGATGTGCCGCGCAGCTGGGCGCCGAGGTGGGCCTGTGCCGTGGGTGCCGGGCCGACCTGCACGCCACGGTTGAAAGCCACAGCCCGCTGCGCCCCCGTCCCGGGCCTCATCTGGTCACGCTGGGCCGCTACCGTGGCGTCAACCGCCGCGTCGTCCGCGCCCTGAAGTTCGGGGACGCGCGTGATCTGGCCGGCGTGCTGGGCACGGCGCTGGGCCGGGGCGTGCCGGGGGAGTGGGGTGTGCGGGCGGTGGTGCCGGTGCCGCTGCATCCGTCCCGGCAGCGCGAGCGCGGCTTCAATCAGGCCGAATTGCTCGGGCGGGCGGTGGCTCGGGAACTGGGTGTGCCCTGCCTGAACGCCCTGGAGCGCACCCGCGCGACCCGGCAGCAGGCCCGCCGAAGTGCGGCCGAGCGCGACGACCTGCGCGGGGCCTTTGCGGTTAGGCCCGGTGTCCTGCCCACCGGACCGCTGCTGCTCCTCGACGATGTGCTGACGACCGGACACACCCTGCTGGCCTGCCAGGAGGCCCTGCACGCGGCGGGGGCCGGCGAGGTGTACGTGGCGGTGGTGGCCCGCTGAGGGGCGGCCCGGACCGCCCGCTCCCCTCCTAGCCGTCTACCTGCTCGCGCAGCCACAGCATCAGAGCCTGTGCGCTGGCCGGGTTGGTCGCCAGCGGGATGTCGTGAACATCGCACAGCCGCACCAGGGCACTGACGTCCGGCTCGTGCGGCTGTGCGGTCAACGGGTCGCGGAAGAAAAAGACCGCGAGCACCCGCTCCTCGGCGAGCCGCGCGCCGATCTGCTGGTCGCCGCCCAGCGGGCCCGACAGCACCCGCTCGACCTGCAGTCCCGTCTGTTTGTGCAGAATGCCGCCGGTCGTGCCGGTTGCCACCAGATGAAAGCGCCCCAGCACCTCGCGGTGGCTCAGGGCGAACATGGCCAGTTCCAACTTCTTCTTGTCGTGCGCGATCAGGGCCACCTGCCGCGAACCCGATCTGCTGCCGTCCGTCCCGGTCATGGCGGCATTCTTTCATGGCGGCTGCGGCGCGGCGCGGGTTGTCTTGCGCTCTGCGCCGCAGGCCTCAGTCGGTCACCTTGATACGGCGGTACAGCGCCTGGGTCACGCACCACACGCCGTAACACAGCGTTCCCAGCGCCACGGCGCCCAGCAGCAGCTGTCCGGCCGGCTGGTCGCGCAGCCAGGCCATCGCCTCGGAGGTGCCGACCACGATGCTCGCGCGGCCACGCCACGCAGCCACCAGCAGAAAGATGCCCACGATGGTCAGCAGCAGGCCGCGCGCCGCGACCCCCACCTGCCCGATGCGTTTGAGGGTGCCCCGGTACCGCGCTCCCACGTCGGTAAAGGCCATGCGCTTCATGAATTTTGCTCCGTACGCGCTGTACAGCTGATTGGCCGCCACCGCGAGCAGCGCCACGCCGGCCAGGCCCAGCAGCACCTGTCCGCCGGGCAGCTGCAGCACCTGTGAGGCGGTCTGACTTTCGCTGTTCGGGTCGCGCGGGGCGCTGCCCTGGACCGCCACGCGGGCGCTGAACACCGCCAGGGTCAGGTACGCGGCCCCGCTCACCAGATACCCGGCGCGCTTGACCAGCCCCTTGGCCTCGGTGCCCTGATGTTCCGGGTCCATGATGGCCCGCAGCAGCTGCCACAGCGCGTAGCCCACCAGTCCCACCACCAGCACCCACAGCAGGGCGCTGCCGGCCGGAAGGTCCTGCAGGCGCAGCAGTGCGCCCTTGGTGTCGGTGGTGGTGCCCCCGCTGCCCAGCACCAGACTCAGGGCCAGGAAGCCCACCGTGCCGTACACCACGCCCTTGCTCGCATACCCGAACCGGGCCAGGGCCTCCAGCCCCGGCGCGACCCGGCGCCCGGCCCGCTCGACCTGTGATCTGGCAGTTGACATGGGCCCACTATGCCCCGCCGTCTTCCGGGCCGGATGCGCCGCGCCCGTCCGGGTTTCTTAAGGGTCTGCTGTCTTATTGGGGCGTCACGGATGGCGCAACGCTGGAGCCACGAGCCGGAGCTGTCCTGGGGACACGCCCCGCACCGGGACTCAGGGCAGCTCGCCCTCGAAGTCGCGGACGTCGCTGAGGTAGTCGGTCATCCAGGCCTTCAACGCCGCCCGGGTGTATCCGCCGCGCACCGGCATGGTGGAATCCAGGTAGTAGGCACCCTCGTAGATGTACGCCTGGGTGTAGTAGTTGCTGTTCCAGTCGTTGGTGAACTGCGGGTCCAGGGCGTCCAGGCTGCCGCTGTAATCCCAGGAGGTGCTCGCGGTCACGCGGGCGCAGATGCCCGCCTCACAGCCGCTGAGCCACACGTCCAGCTCGCGGTTGCCGGCCACCACGGCCATGCTGGGATCACTGTCGGGGACGCTGGGGTTCATGGTGACCGTGTAGCCGGCCTCGCGCAGCGCGGCGGCGATGGCCGCCGGCGTGGCCGACTGCACCTGGGCCGCCGTGCCGGTGAGGGGCGCTCCCGCTCCGCCCGCCACGGCCGCGCCGGACAGGGAAACGCCAGAAAGGGCAAGCAGCGCAGCGCTGACCGACCGCATCTTTTTGTTCATAACGTCACAGTACGCTTTTTGTTGCGGCGCTGGTCCGCATATGCGCCGCCGGCCCATTCACCCTCTTCATGCACGCGCCGCTTCATGATGAGGAACATGACCGCTCCCCGTGACCCTGCACCGGTGCCCCCGCGCACCCGCCCGTCCCCGGCCCGGCGAAAACGCACCTTCGGGGTGTACATCGGGCGGTTCGAGCCGCCGCACGCCGCGCACCTGCAGGTGATGCTCGAGGCCCTGCACAGCGTTCAGAAGCTGATCGTGGTGATCGGCTCGGCGCGGGCGGCGCGCAACACCAAGAACCCCTTCACCGCCGAGGAACGTCAGGAGATCATCGTCGCCATGTTGCGGGGGGCGGGGGTGGCACGCAGCCGGGTGCTGTTCGTGGAGGTACGCGACTACTTCTACAACGAGGGCCTGTGGCTGTCCGAGGTGCAGCGCGGCGTGCACGCCCACACGCGCGGCAGCAGCGACGTGGCCCTGATCGGCCATATCAAGGATGAGAGCAGCTACTACCTGCGCTCGTTTCCGGCCTGGGAATTCATTCCCACCCATGTGGTGAGCCCGCTGAGCGCCACGGCGGTGCGCCGCGCGTACTTCGAGGAGCGCCTAGAAGAGGTTGCTGGGATGGTGCCGTCCGCCGTTCATGCCTTTCTGGATGCCTTTCGCGCCACCCCCGAGTACGGCGAACTGCGTGACGAGTACGTGTACCTGCGCGACTACCGCCGCGCCTGGGCCGACGCTCCGTTCGCGCCGGTGTTCGTCACTGCCGACGCGGTGGTCACCCGCAGCGGCCACGTGCTGCTGGTGCGCCGGGCCGGCATGCCCGGCCGGGGCCGCCTCGCCATGCCCGGCGGGTTTCTGGGCCAGGAGGAAACGCTGCTCGCCTGCGCCGCCGGGCGGGTGCACGCCGAGACGGGCCTGCGCACCGGCACCCCACTTGCGGGCGCGCTGCGCGGTCAGGCGGTCTTCGATTACCCGGAGCGCAGCCTGCGCGGACGCACCGTGACGCACGCCTTTCATTTCGACCTGGGCATCGGCCAACTGCCCCGGCTGCAGGGCGGCGGAGACGACGGCGAGGCGCTGTGGATGCCGCTGGGCGAGGTCCTCGCGCGCCCCGAGCTGTTCTTCGAGGACCATCACGCGATCATCGAGCACTTTTTAATGCGCGGGTGAGGCATGGCTGAGGCGCCGCCCGGAAGAAGGCGCACGACCGTGACGCGGTTCTCTGCGGCGGTGGCCGGCCCCGCCTACACTGGACCGTGATGCCGCCCACCGCCCCCTCCTTCGCCCGCCTGGAGGGATTTCTGCGCGATACCCTGGGCGGCGGGGCCACCCGGCTGTACGAGGAGGCCGCCGCGCCTGCCCGCACGCTGGCCGCCCACGAGCTGGGCTGGTCGCCGGCGGTGGCGCGGGGATTCGGGTTCGATCAGGTATATGCGCATCAGGCCGAGACCTACCGGCTGATGCGCGGCGGGCAGCACGTCATCGTGACCACGCCGACGGCCAGCGGCAAGACCGGGGCCTTCTTTCCCGCGGTGTTCGACCGGCTGGAACGCGATCCCGGTGCCACCGCGCTGTTCGTGTATCCACTCGTCGCCCTGGGCCAGGACCAGCGCGACAAGCTGCGGGCCTTTCGTGAGCGCGGCGGCTTTGCGTGGGACATCGGAGCGTTTCAGGGGGCGGCGCAGGCCGCCGAGGTGTTCGGCGCCGGCGTGCGCATGGTGACGGCCACGCCCGACAAGCTGCACTGGTCGCTGACCCACCCGCGCGTGCGCGACTTTCTTAGGAACCTTTCCTTTCTGGTGCTGGACGAGGCCCACACCTACCGCGGAGGTTTTGGCAGCGAGGTGGCCGGGATGCTGCGCCGCCTGCTGGAGCTGGCGCGCGCGCTGGGGGCCGACCCGCAGGTGGTGCTGAGCACCGCCACCATCGGCAACCCGGCCGAATTTGCCCGCGAGCTGATCGGCGTGGACGCCACCGAGGTGGCCGAATCCGGGGCCGCGCGCCCCGGCAAGCGCTATTACCTCGCTGACCACCGGGGACAGCCGCGCCGCTTCTGGGACGCCGTGATGGACGCCTCTCAGAGGTACGACCTGAAGGTGCTCGCCTTCTTCCGGGGGCGCTCGCGCGCCGCGCGGCTGTACGGCACATACCGTGCCCAGCCGCGGTACGCGGGCCGCGCCCACCTGTACATGGCAGGCACCAGCGACCGCGAGGGCCGCCTGAGCGAGTTCCGCCGCGCGGGCAGCGGCGTGATGTTTGCCACCAACGCGCTGGAGGCCGGGGTGGACATCGGGGACCTGGAGGTGGTGATCATCGACGGCTATCCCGGCTCGCGCATGGCCTTCCGGCAGATGGCGGGCCGGGCCGGGCGCATCGCGCCGGGGCTGGTGCTGTACCTGCCGGCCCTGAACGAGCAGGGGGTGCCGCAGCCGGCCGACGCCTTTTACAGCAACTCCGGCAACTTTCTGGACCTGCTGACCGGCCCCATTGAGCGCGCGGTGGTGGAGGCGGCCAATCCCTACCTCTCGCCCCGGCACCACGCCCGCCAGAACGAGGAATACCGCGCAGCGGGCCTGAGTGGGCCGCACCCGGCCGGACTGGAGGCGCAGAAGTACTGGAACCTGCGCGGCGAGGGCAGCCTGAAGTACGCCGTGGTGGAGGCCGCCGAATGGGAGCGGCTGGGACCAAAGGCGCTGGACACGCCCCTGGAATCGCCCAGCCAGCACTACGCCCTGACCGAGAAGCACGAGGGGGCAGTGTTTACCCTGGACGGCCAGGGGTACAAGGTGCTGCGCTGGGAAAAACATCCCGCCGGCACCGCCATTCTGGTCGAGAGGTACAGCGCCGAGAGCCTGTTCACGCGCGGCCTGTACAGCATCGAGGTCACGCCGCGCACCATGACCGCCTGGGAGCGGCGCGGGCCGCTGGCCTTCCGGCACGGTGAGGTCAGCATCCGCCGCCGCTACACCGGCTACCAGATGCTGCGGCAGGTCTTCGAGCGGGTCTGCGTGGGCTGTGACCGCGACCCTGGCCCCACCGAGCGCACCTGCGCGCGCTGCGGCGGCCGCATCCAGGACCGCATGCAGGACCACAAGCTCAGCGAGCACCTGTACGAGCAGCCCGTCGAGCTGCCGCCCTTTCGCACCAGCGCGCTGGAAATCGGCCTGGACCCACGGGCCACCGAGCGCCCCGGTGCAGTGGCGCACACCCTCAAGCACCTGCTGCAGAAGGTGACCCCCGAACGGGTGGCCTGCGACGACAGCGATCTGGCCGGGGCCTTCCGTGAGGGCCACGACGCCTACTTTTTCCTGTACGACGACTGGCTGGGCGGCCTGGGGGTGTCGCGCCGCGCCTACGAGCAACTCGAGGAACTGCTGCGCCGCGCACTGGCGCTGTGTTCCAAGACGTGCTGCAAGACTCCGGAGGGCTGTTACGAGTGCATCGCCGTCTCGCGCTGCTTCTCGCCGTACCTGCCGAGTGGGGAGCGCCGCCCCACCGATAAGCACGCCACCCGCGCCTTTCTGGAGGCGGTGCTGGGGGTGGAAACTGTGCCCGAGCCGGTCCTCCAGGGTGCCGGTGCCGACGCTCCCGCACTTCCCGAGCCGGCTCCGGACCTGCCGCCGTCGTGGCCGCTGCAGGCGCGGGAGCTGCTGGACCTGTACGGGCTCTCGCTGCCCGAGGTCAGCGCCCGGCTGGGCATTCCCAGCCGCGAGCTGCAACGCGCTGTCAGCTCCACCCAGCCGCTGCGGCTGCAGCACGCCAAGTTCGGTGAGGGGGTCTTCCTGCAGGGCTTTCATCAGGGCGAGCGGCGGGAGGTGCTGGTCTATTTTCCCGGCGTGGGGCAAAAACGCCTGCTGCTGAAGTTTGCGGGCCTGCGGGTGGTCGAGCGCCCGACCGGCGTGCCCGCCGTGTAGAACGGCTGAGATGGCGGCATGCCCCGTCCTGGGGACCCGTCCTGAGCGCGACGGGGCCATTCGGGAGTCACTTTGCGGGCCTATTGACCCGGGAGGAAGGGCCGTATCCTGCCGGTTTCTGGGCACCCGGCAGTTGACCCCCCGCGCTGGCCCCCGCTATACTTCACAGCGCTGTTCGCGCGCTGCGCCGGGGCAGGGCAGCGGGAGAAGTCAAGGTACAGGGATATGGTGTAATGGCAGCACAACAGATTTTGGATCTGTTTGTCTAGGTTCGAATCCTAGTATCCCTGCCAGAAAACGAACACAGACGCAGATCGGGCAGCTTTCCTCCACAGGAAGGCCGCCGCGTCTTTGGATGGGCTGCGGGCCACCGCAAGCTGACTGGGAGGTTCATGAGGCGCAAAGGGGGGCTGTCTCACGTTGCGTCAGCCTGCCTTCACCGGGCGTCAGGTGGCGGGGCGTAACGTGAATACAGAAGCGAGTTGCGCCGTGATCAGCGTACCGGGAATGCCCCGGTCCGGCGGATAAACCCTGCTTTCTCCCCGGAGGTTCCCCCATGACTGTTTCCTTCCTTAAAAAATCGGCCCTGCTGTTTGCTGCCACCACCGCCCTGCTGGGGTTGGCCGTACCTGCCGCCGCCGCGCCCAAGATCAGTGCCCAGAGCATCATCGTCAACCCCGTTCCCACCACGCTGCAGGCCCGCGTGTGGGTGGACCGCGATCCCAGCGGTGACCGCAATCCCGGCTACCGCATAGGCGAGCAGATCACGCTGTACACCAGCGTCAACGAGAACGCCTACGTGTACCTGTTCAACGTGAACCCGGACGGCAGCACCGACCAGATCCTGCCCAACCGCATCAGCGCGAGCAACTACGTGCGTGCCGGACAGACCCGCGCCTTTCCGGCGAGCGGCGACAAGTTTGTTTTCAATGTCGCTGGTCCCTACGGCCTCAACCGCGTTCTGGTGATTGCCAGCCGCCGCCCGCTGAGCCTTTCGGAACTCAGCAGCTACCGCAGCAGCGGTGACAGCTTTGCCACCGTCAAGCCGAGGAGCAGCCAGGGTCTGGCGCAGGCGCTGAGCATCGTGGTGGACCCGGTGCCCTCGCCCGTGACGCAGCCGGTGCCCCAGACAGACTGGATCAGCGACACCGCGTACTACACCGTCGCGTACTGAGGGTCTGCCCGGGGGGGCGGAGGGGGCCAGCGGCCTGCCTCCGCCCCCTTTTATGTGCTTCCTGCCACGACCCCACTGCTACACTCGCCGCAGATGCCCAGCGTGCAAGACCGAATGCGGGAGGCCGTCTGTGTCGTTCAGGAGTGGCTGACGCACATGTCCAATCCCGGCGAGGCCATCGTCCGGCAGGCCATCGTGCTGCGCGTGCTGCACGCCGCCGGCTTCGACATCTGGAACCCGGCCGAGGTCGTTCCCGAGGAAACCAACGGGAGTGGCAACCGCTCGGATTTCCTTATCCGCGCCGGAGCGGGCAAGTTCGCGCTGGAACTCAAGGGTCTGAAGGGAAACAGCGGTGATCTGAGGGGCAAGCCCTACGAACAGGTGGTGACCTACGCGGCGGGCGAGGGCACCCGCTGGGCCATGCTGACCAACGGCAAGGTCTGGGTGATTCTGGACCGGATGCACAACCCGGGGGGAACCTTCGAGGACCACGAGGTCCTGAAGCTGGAACTGGGACAGGAGGGCCACACCTTTGCCGACGATCTGGCCGCCCTGCTCGACGCTGGGATGTGGCGCAGGAACGGTTTTGCACAGGCTGTGAGGACCGTGGCCGATCGCCAGCAGCGGCGACTGGACGAGGCACGCGTCCGCCGCGAAAAGACAGCGGTGGTGGAAGAAGTGATGGCGCGCTTCAGAATTCCCACCTTTGAGCTGGCGGCGGACGCTGCGGTCAGGATGAATGAACTGACGGAAGCTGAGCGGGACGTCCTGCTGGGCGGGTCCAGATCCGGCGCGACGCCGCGCCGGGCGGAAACGGCTGGGCCGTCACTGCTGCCGACTCCTGCGGACAACGGCAAACGGCTGGACTTCGTGTATGAGTTGAAGGGCGCAGAAGCCCGCGCGGTCTACTGCCCCGCAGACGGCAGCTGGACCGTAAGGGCGGGCAGCACCGCTCTGAACCGGGTGCTGGCACAGGAGCGCAGCAATGCCCAGGGGGTCAGGAAGCGCAGGGCGGCCATGCTGGAGAAGGGCGAGATCATCGTCAGAGATGAGCGGCTGATCGAGTATGTTCGTGATGTCCGGTATACGAGTGCCAGCCTCTCTGCCATGGACATTGCCGGAGCGTCCCGCAACGGCTGGAGAAGCTGGAAAGATGCCCAGGGTCGCCCTGCACAGTACTACCGCCCTGGCCCTGAGCCGGACTGACCTACTTCCCGGCTCCTGCGGCTGACGGTCCCCGTGAACAGGGCCAGCACCTCGCCCGCCTCGCCGCGCCGCACCTCCACGCGGTAGGTGGCCAGGGTGCGGCCCACGCGCTCGGGGGTGGCCACCGCGATCAGCTCGTCTCCGGAGCGGGCAGCCCGGAAAAAGCTCAGGTGGGTGTCCACGGCCACGGCCTGCGCCTCCAGATTGCTGATCACCGCGAAGGCCTCGTCGGCCACGCTGAAGATCAGGCCGCCGTGGGCGGTGCCGTGCATGTTCAGGCCCGCGTCCGTCACGGTGGCGCGGACGCGGGTTACTTCGGGGGTGGCCTGCAGCACGGTCATTCCCAGGGTATCGGCGTAGTTCATGCCGCCAGCCTAACGCGCCTCAGCAGGGCTCAAACGGCCACGCCACGTCGCCCGCCGGGTCACCGCCTTCCAGCGTGTTCCAGTCGTGCGGATAGACCTCGCGGGGGCTGAGCGCACTGGCCGTGCCGTGTGCCGCAGCGTGGGCACAGGCCGCGTCGTAGGCGTCCAGAATGCCGGGAAACGCGAACTGTGCCCGGGTCAGGGTGACGTAGGCCTCTACATGGGCCGGTTCCTCGCGCAGCACGAATGCCCCGCGGGGAGCCAGGTTGCCCCGGTACGGCACGCAGACCTCCACCGGACCGTCGCTGTCGGGATTGACCTGACCGTGGTATACGACGAACGGGGCACCTGCCACAGCTGCGCCCGCCTCCACAACCATGCGCGGCAGTTCGTGGAGCTGCTGTTCTATAAAGCCGGGCAGGTCATCCACCCGCACATGGCGCGTCAAGGTCAGGACCGGCTGGGCGGAAACAGAACGTTGCTGAACATGAAAGTGCGAGGTCATGGCGGGTTCTCCTTGCAGGGAGCGGAGGATGTAGTGGGCCAGGGCGCGGCGCCGGAGATGGTCGCCCTCGGCGGCGTTCCAGTGGGTCCGGATCAGGGGGGCCTGCTGGGGGGAAGGGGCGTCCAACACGGCGCGGATGTCGGCCAGGGACAGTCCCAGTTGGCGCAACAGGCCGATCAGGCGGGCCTGGGGCAGCTGCCGGGGCGAGTAGTAGCGGTAGCCGCTGTCCGGGTCCACCCGTGCGGGCGCCAGCAGGCCCAGGTCGTCGTACAGCCGCAGGGCTTTCAGACTCAGGCGAGAGGCCTGGGCAAAGGCACCGATGGTCAGCGGCGCGTCGGGGTGAGGCGGCGTACAGGGAGAAAGGCTGTTCATGGGGGGCTCCGCCTCCGGAGGTGGTCCCAGCATGGGGCCTGCCCCTGGGGCAGGGTCAAGCGGGCCGCGTGCCCGTTGCTCCGCGGCGGTTAGATTGGGGGCCATGACGCCGCTGTTGCTGGGCCACCGGGGAACGCCACGACTTCACCGAGAAAATACGCTTTCAGGCTTTCAGGCCGCTCTGGACGCCGGACTGGATGGTGTGGAGCTGGACGTGCGCCGGCTCCGGGACGGCACGCTGGTTATTCACCACGACGAGCACCTTTCCGACGGCCGCGCGCTGCCGGAGATGACGGCCGCCGACCTGCCCGCCGAGATACCCACGCTGGACGCCACGCTGGTCTGGGCCGCGCGGACCGGCGCGTTCGTCAACGTGGAACTCAAGTTCGAGCGGGCGTGGCCGGACGACCGTGTGGCACGCACGCTGGACGCCATCCGCAGCCACGGCCTGAGCGGGCAGGTGATTGTCAGCAGCTTCAATCCGCTGCTGCTCGCCGCTGCCCGCCGCCACGCCCCGGACATCGCGCGCGGCCTGCTGATTCACCGGGCATACCGCCTGGGACCGTTGGACCTGGTGCCCGCCGCCATGACGTGGCTGAGGGCGGCGGCGCTGCACCCGCACCACACCCTGATCGACGCGGCACTCATGGACCAGGCCCGGGCCGGGGGCTGGCAGGTGAATACCTGGACCGTGAACAACCCCGCCGAGGTCATCCGCCTGACGGCGCTGGGGGTTCACACCCTGATCGGCGATCTGCCGGAGGTGCTGCAAACGGCCCGCCCGGAGTCCTGAGGCCGGTTCAGGGCAGAAGCGTTCTCAGCGTTCCCAGTCCGAGCGGTAGTGCCGCGCGAAGTCCCCGATGGTATGGCCCTCACGGCCCGTCAGACGGCGCACATCCGGCGTGAGGGATGCGGTTTCCCCGGCCCGGATGGGCGGGTAGATGGCGGCGATGGCGCGCGCCTCCTCCTCGTCGCTCTCGCCGGTGGAGGTCATGAATTCCACGAAGCCGTCGTCATCGACCGGGCGGTAGGTGATGGAGTGGCCCAGCGCCTCGCTCAGGGCGGCGGCGACGGCATGGCGGTCAATGGACTGCGGACCGGTCAACGGGTAGACCTCGCCGTCGTGACCGGGCTGGGTCAGGACCGTCACCGCCGCCGCCGCGATGTCGCGCGTGTCGATGAAGCTGGTGGGATGCTCGCCGGCCGGTTCGGCAAATTCGTGGCGCTCACGGATGCCCTTCTGGAACATCTGGTTGTAGTTCTGCATGAACCAGTTGGGCCGCAGGATGGTCCAGGACAGCCCACTGTCCCGCACGACGTCCTCTGCCTCCCCGAGCGGATTGTCGCCCTGCTCGGCTCCAAAGCCCGATTGCAGAACCACCTGTTGCACGCCCGCCTCCCGCATCAGGTCCAGGCTGCGCCCCACCTGCTCCATCTCGATCGTCTCCGGCACGACCAGATACACCGCCCGCACGCCCTGCAGGGCCGCGCGCACGCTCGCCTCGTCTCCGAAGTCGAAGCGCACCGCCTCGGCTCCGTCCAGCGTGAGCTGTTCGGGGTGGCGGGTCCCGGCCCGCACCGGCTGTCCGGCGTGTACCAGCTGGGGCACCAGCTCGCGGCCCACATTTCCAGTGGCGGCGGTCACAAGAATCATGCCTGACTGTAAGCCGCTTGTTGGTCCGCTGAGGCGTGTCTCAAGGGGGCCTCAAGACGGCGAGAGCGGTGGGCTGTACCCTGTGATTGCCGTCGGCGGCCCCCAAAATGAGAGCAAAACGGCTTGACAACGCCTTGATGAGAAGCGCTTACTCTAATCCCATGAAAAGAATAATGCTGACGCTGGCCCTGATGGGCACGGCCACCGCCCAGACCACCATCGAGTTCTGGCATTCCTTTGGAGACGCCAAGCGCACCGGCTGGATCCAGGCGCGGGCCGAGGAATTCAACAAGGCCAACCCCGAGTACAAGGTCGTGCCCAGCTACAAGGGCAGCTACAACGACAGCCTGCAGGCCACCATCCTGGCGGCGCGTCAGGGCAAGCCGCCGGCCCTGGTCCAGATCTTTGAGGTCGGCAGCCAGCTGGCCCTCGACAGCGGCGTGTTCCAGCCGGTGAGCGGCATCAAGAACGTGGATTTCTCCGACTACATCAAGCCGGTGATCAATTACTACACCATCAACGGCAAGGTGAACAGCCTGCCGTTCAACTCCTCCTCGCCGGTGCTGTACTACAACAAGGACCTGATGAAGAAGGCGGGCCTGAACCCCAACCAGCCCCCCACCACCTTCGGCGGCATGCTGGACGCGTGCAAGAAGATCGAGGCCGCCAAGCTGGGCGTGACCTGCTTTGGCATGAGCCTCAACGGCTGGTTCGTCGAGCAGTGGATGGCGCAGCAGGGCGCGCCGCTGCTGAACAACAACAACGGCCGCACCGCCCGCGCCACCAGCACCAACCTGGACAGCCAGGCAGCCAAGAACATCTTCCAATTCTTCAAGTCCCTGCAGGACAACAAGTACTACACCTACACCGGCAAGCTTGAGGACTGGGACGGCAGCGACGCGATCTTCACCAACCAGAAGGTCGTCTTCCACATCACCTCCACCGCCGACATCGGCAACAACGGGGAGGCTGCCAAGAAGGCCGGGTTCCAGATGGGGATCGGCGTGCTGCCCATCGTGTCGGGGACCAAGCGCAACGGCGTGGTGATCGGCGGGGCCAGCCTGTGGATTCCCAAGAACATCTCCAAGACGCAGGCCGAGGGTGCGCTGGACTTCGCGCTGTACATGACCAACACCAAGAACATGGCCGAGTGGCACAAGCTGACCGGCTACTACCCGGTGCGCCAGAGCAGCATTGAGCTGCTGCGCAAGCAGGGCTGGTTCACCCAGACCCCGCTGCAGCTCGTCGCCTTCAATCAGCTCACCAAGACGGTGCCCAGCCCCGCCACCGCCGGCGGCCTGAACGGCGCGGCCATCCAGACCCGCAAGATCATCGAAGAAGGTGTGCAGAAGGTCCTGAGCGGCACCTCGGTGGACGCCGCCCTGCGGGAAGCCAAGGCCCGCGCCGACGCTGCCCTCAGCGACTACAACGCCAACTTCAAGTAAGCTTCTGCGTCCTGTGGTCGCCCTGCCTGCTGGTGGCATGGGCGGCCCTTTCCTGGGTCGCCGGGGCGCGGCGGACCGGACCACGGCGGGGCGGCGCAGGGTCGCCCCGCAAAAAAGCCTAGATTGGACCATCCGTTTCCCTGCTCCGGGCGTTTCCCTGGACCTTCCCCACAGCTGACCTCAGGAGGTTGCTCCCTTGCTCAAACCCGCACAGACCACCGCCCCCACCGAGGAGAATGCGGTTTTCCGGGGCGCGGCCATGCCGTGGCTGTTTCTGCTGCCCAGCCTGATCATTCTGGGCGTCTTCATCTACCTGCCCGCGCTGCAGACGCTGCGGCTGGCGGCCTACAAGGCCAACGTCATTCTGGGCACCGAGCGCTTCGTGGGCCTGGCGAACGTCACCGAGCTGCTGCTCAGCCCGGCGTACCGGCAGGTGGCCCTGCAGACCCTGATCTTCATGGTCCTGACCGTGGGGCTGGGGCTGCTGTTCTCGCTGTCGTTGGCGTGGCTTGCGAGCCGGCCCATCCGCGGTTCCAAGTACTACCGTCTGCTGCTCATCTACCCGTATGCCCTGAGCCCCGCGATTGCCGGAACGCTGTGGCTGTTCATGTTCAACCCGGAAATCGGCGTGGTCAATCAGATTCTGGGAGACCTGTTCAGCGTCAAGCCGCGCTGGCTGGACGATCCCATCCTGGCCTTCGGGCTCGTGACGCTGGCGGCCATCTGGAAGGGGCTGGCGTACAACATCGTCTTTTACCTCGCGAGCATCCAGAACCTGCCCGGCGACGTGCTGGAGGCCGCCGAGATCGACGGCGCGACCCCGGCGCAGGTGTTCTGGCGGGTGGCGTTTCCACTGCTGACCCCCATCACCTTTTTCCTGGTGTTCACCAACATCATCTCGGCGCTGTTTGACTCGTTCGCGCTGACCGACATCCTCACCCGCGGCGGGCCGTACTACCACCACGCGGGCATCACGACCTTTCTGGTGTATCAGCTGTACCAGGACGGTTTCGTGAACTTCAAGAGCGGTGTGGCCGCCGCGCAGGCCGCGCTGATGCTCGTGCTGGTCGCGTTTATCACGTTCATGCAGTTCCGGGTGGGCGAAAGGCGGGTGCACTATGGCGGTTAAGACAGGAACGGCGCCGCTGAGCCGGGCCGGAAAACCGGGCGGAGGCCGCCGGGGACAGAGCTGGACCACCCATCTGGCGCTGGTGATCGCCGTGATCATCATCAGCACGCCGCTGATCTTCGCGCTGATCAAGGCCACCCAGGAGTCCAGCGCCGTGCTCAGCGCCAACATGCTGCCGGGCGGGGCCTTCTTCAAGAATCTGGGGCAGGTATGGTTCGACGCCAACCTGGGCCGCTACATGCTCAACAGCACCATCGTGGCGATCTGCGTGACCACCGGCAAGACCATCCTGGCCCTGATGGCCGCGCTGGCCTTCGTGTATTTCCGCTTTCCCTTCAAGGGCGTGGCCTTCACGCTGGTGCTGCTCTCGCTGATGCTGCCCACCGAGGTTCTGATCATCGCCCTGTTCGATCTGGTGAGCCAGGACCTGAAGTGGGCGAACACCTACACGGCGATCATCGTGCCGTTCCTGGCGAGTGCGACCGGCACCTTTCTGTTCCGGCAGCACTTCCTGAACATTCCCACCAGCTTGGCCGACGCCGCCCGCATCGACGGCTGCGGGCCGCTGCGGTACCTGACCCACATCCTGATCCCGATGAGCTGGAACACCATCGGGGCGCTGGCGGTCATCCAGTTCGTGTACGCCTGGGACCAGTACATCTGGCCGCTGGTGATCATGCAGCAGGACGACAAACAGGTGGTGCAGGTCGGCCTGCGCAAGCTGATCGAGGTGGGCGGCCAGACCGACTGGGGCGCGGTGATGGCGGGCGCGATCGTCACCATGCTGCCGCCGCTGCTCGTGTTTACGCTGCTGCAGGAGCAGTTCAGCCGGGGCTTCGCGCTCAGCGAGGACAAGTAGGGAAGGGCAGACACAACGCAGCGAAGAGGGGAGGCCATAGAAAGCCTCCCCCTCTTCCTTATGATGCTTCAGCTCAGCAGTGCCTCAGCTCAGCGCGTACAGCTCGCCGTACTTCTCGCGCAGGTACTTCAGGTACGGCTCGACCGTCATGGGCTGGCCGGTGGCGCGCTCCACGAGTTCGGCCGGCTGGTACAGGCCGCCCGGCGCGTACACGTGTTTCCGGAGCCAGCCGTGCAGGCGGCTGAAGTCGGCGCGGGCGATGTCGTCCTCCAGGCCCGGGTTGGCTTTCTCTGCGGCGGCGTAGAACTGCGCGCTCAGGACGTTGCCCAGCGTGTAGCCTTGGAAGGCCCCGCCGATGCTGCCGAAGTACCAGTGGACGTCCTGCAGCGCGCCGTTCACGTCATTGGGCGCGCGCAGGCCCAGGTTGCGCTCGTAGGCGGCGTGCCACGCATCGTTCAGGTCGCGCACGGCGAGCGTGCCGCCCAGCAGCTCCCGCTCCAGCTCATAGCGGGTGATGACATGCAGGTTGTAGGTCAGCTCATCGGCGTCGGTGCGGATCAGGGAACGGGCCACCGTGTTCACCGCGCGGTGCATCTCGTCCTCGCTGACATCCGAGAGCTGTTCGGGGAAGGCGTCCCGGAACTTGCCGAAATACGCGGCCCAGAACGCCCGGCTGCGGCCCACCAGGTTCTCCCACAGCCGCGACTGACTTTCGTGAACCCCGGCGCTGACCCCCCCGCCGATGGGCGTGCCCAGGAACTCCCCAGATACCCCCTGCTCGTACAGCGCGTGTCCGGCCTCGTGCAGCGTGGAATACAGCGCCTCGCCCAGGTCGTTCTCCTTGACGCGGGTGGTGATGCGCACGTCCGCGCCGCCCAGCCGGGTCATGAAGGGATGGTGGGTCAGGTCCTGGCGGCCCCGCGTGAAGTCGTAACCGTAGTCACGGATCACCGCCTCGCCAAAAGCGAGCTGCGTGGCAGCGGGGTAGTGGCGGTGCAGGAAGTCGGTGCGGGGCGGGGCGGCCCCGATCACGGCGTCGGCCAGCGGCACCAGGGCCTCACGCAGCTTGCTGAACACCTCGCCCACCTGCGCGGCGGTCATGCCCTCGTCGGAGCGGTCGATGAAGTAATCCATCGGATCGCCGAATTCGGGAAAGTACGCGGCGGCCTGACGGCTGAAGTCCAGCGACTTTTCCAGGTACGGCACCATCCGCGTGAAGTCATTGTCGGGCCGCGCCGTGGTCCACGCACTGTAGCTCTCGCCGCCGTGCTGGCTCCACGCGGCCACGAACTCGGCGGGAAAACGGGTGGCCTCCTCGAAGTTCTTGCGTGCCAGCGCAACCATGCGGGTCTGCGCGGGCGAGAGGTCCCCGCGGCCCTGCACAGCATCGAGCAGCCGGCCATAGTCCGCGTCGGTGGCGCGGGCATGGACCATGCGCGAGAGCAGCGACTGCTGGCGGGCGCGCCCCGCCGCCGCCCCGGACGGCAGGTAGGTGCTCTGGTCCCAGCCCAGCAGCGAGCCGATGCCGCCCAGGTCGGCCAGTTCCTGCCAGTGGGCCTTCAGGTCGGTCCACTGCGTGTCGGTGCTCCGGGCGTCTCCGGCGGTGGTGGAGGTCATAGGGGCGAGGGTAGCGCACCCGGGAGGGGGTCCGGGGAATACAGCCATGGGCTGCGCCCGGGCGTAGGCCGATTGGCCTAGCGCCCGGCGCCGCGCCGCATTCCGGGGAACAAGGTGGAAGACTGCGGCCATGCCCCCACGTCTTTCCCCCGAAGCCCTGGCGGCCCTGCCCACCGTGGCGGCGCTGAACGTCTCTCACGACGGCACCCAGGTGGCCTTCTATGCCGACTGGACCGGACGGTTCGAGCTGTACACCCTGGACCTAAAGACCCGGGAGCGCCGTCAGGTCACCGATGGTCAGGCCCCCAAGGCGGTGCGGGCGGGCTTCGTGTGGTCGGCGGACGACACGCACATTCTGTTCAGCCGCGACCAGAACGGCGACGAGCGGCAGGCGCTGTTTGACCTGAACCTGACGTCCGGCGAGGTGCAGGCCCTGCAGCACGATCCGCAGAGCATGGACTACGGGGTGGCCGCGCACCCCGACGGCCGACGGCTGCTTGTGAACAGCACGCGCGGCGGGCAGATGAACGTGCATGTCTATGACCGGGCTGCAGCGGGGGAGGCGGGGTGGACAGCGCTCACCGCTCTGCCCAGTGCCACCCAGGCCGCCGCATGGAGTCCCGATGGCACCTGCCTGACGCTGACGACCAACGACAGCGAGGATCTGCGCAACACCGACGGCTACGTGCTGAACGCCGATGGCTCGGGCCTGCGCCGCGTCCTGCGCGTGCGAGAGGGCAGCCAGGACAGTGTGGGGCAGTGGCATCCGGACGGCCTGCGGGTGGCAGCGAGCAGCGACGCCGACGGCCACCGCCGGGTGGGACTGCTCACCGTCGAGACGGGCGAGGTGCGCTGGCTGACTCCTCCGGACGGACAGACCGAGGAAGCGGCCGGCCATTTCTCTCCGGACGGACGGTGGTTGAGCGTCATCCGCAACGTGGACAGCACGCTGACCCCGGTGCTGTATGACACGGAGACCGCAGAGGCCCGCACGCTGAAGGTGCCGCCCGGCCTGGCGGTGGGCACCGAGTTCGCCCACGGAGGCAGCCACCTGCTGTTCAGCCATGTCACCACGACCACCCGCCCGCAGGTGCTGCTGTATAACCTCACAGACGACTCCTGCGAGGTGGTGCTGGAGGCCGATTTCGGTGAGGTGGACCCGGCCAGCTTCGTGCCCGGCGAGTACCTGCGTTACCCCACCTCAGACGGGCTGGAGGTCCCCGCGATCCTGTACCGCCCGCGTGAGCTGCGCGGAGACCAGCAGTATCCCGCCCTGATTCACGTCCACGGCGGTCCCACGGCGCAGTTCTTCCGGGGCTTTGACGCACAGGCGCAGTTTCTGGCCGATCAGGGCTATCTGGTGTTGTGCCCCAATGTGCGCGGCAGCACCGGTTACGGCGTGGCGTGGCGGGACGCCAACCTGCTGGACTGGGGCGGGCGCGACCTGGACGATGTGGCGGCGGGGGCCGAGTACCTGAAGACCCTGCCCGAGGTGGACGGCACGCGCCTGGGCATCTTCGGCGGCAGTTACGGCGGATACCTCAGCTACATGGCAGTGGTGAAGCGTCCCGAACTGTTCCGGGTGGGCGTGCCCATCGTGGGCATCACCGACCTGCAACAGCTGTACGCCGACAACTCCCGCGTGATGCCGCAGCTGGGCTACTACTTCCGCACCATGATGGGCGATCCGGTGGCGAACGCCGGGTTGTGGCGCGACCGCAGCGCCGTGACCCACGCCGCCGCCCTGAAGGCGCACCTGTTCATGATGCACGGCACCAACGACCCGCGCTGCCCGGTCAATCAGGCCCGCGGCTTCCGGGACGCGCTGCGGGCGAACGGACGCGAGGAGGGGCGCGACTTCGAGTACGTGGAATTTGAGGACGAGGGCCACGGCGCGGGCGACATCGCCGGAAAGGTACGCAGCTACCGCCTGATGGCCGACTACCTCGCGCGGCAGCTGTAACGGCCCGCCCGCTAAGCTGGGGCGATGAAGCTTGCCGACGCCCGCGCCGCCCTCCGAGAAGCCCGTCATGTGGCCGTCCTGACCGGCGCGGGCGTCAGCGCCGAGAGCGGCATTCCCACCTTCCGCGACGCCCAGACCGGGCACTGGGCGCGCTTCCGGCCCGAGGACCTCGCGAGTCCGGGGGCGTATTTCCGCGACCCCGCGCTGGTGTGGGAGTGGTATGCAGGCCGCTACCGCGACGTGACGCGCGCCCAGCCCAACGGCGGGCATGCACTGCTGACGCAGCTGGAGCGGGAAAAGGGCGACGGCTTTTTCCTCGCCACCCAGAACGTGGACGGGCTGCACACCCGCGCGGGCAGCGGGGCGGCGGGAGGACAGCTCGTAGAGCTGCACGGCAACCTGACCACCGCACGCTGCGAGGTCTGCGACTGGACGGCAGACCTGCCCGCCCCGGACCACTTCACCCCGCCGCCCTCCTGCCCCGACTGCGGCGGCCGGATGCGGCCCAATGTGGTGTGGTTCGGGGAAGACCTGCCCGAGACGGCGCTGGCGGCGGCGGCCACCGCCTTCGCCGGGGCCGATGTCGCCCTGATCATCGGCACCAGCGGCGTGGTGTATCCGGCGGCGGGGCTGGCCGCCGAAGCGCTGCGGCGCGGCGCAGTCGCCATTGAAGTCAACCCCGTCGAAACCAACATCTCCTGGCAGATGACCTTCGCCGTGCGGGACGTGGCCTCCCGTGGGCTGGCGGCGCTGCTGGGTCAGGAACCGTAGGCACTGGCCTACCCGCGCCGCCGGCGCGCAGGGGGGCGGGCATGGCGCGGCCCGTCGGCTGTCTGCTTTCTTTCATAGTGTGGACACGGCGCGGTGCTAGCTTTGGGACGGCCCGCTCTGTGGGTGGGCCGCTTCCTTCGGGGTGGGGTGTGAGTCCCTACCGGCGGTGATGGCGCAAGCCCGAGCCCGCGAAGCCCGCGCAAACTGATCCACGCGCAGGCCCGATCCGGTGAGATTCCGGGGCCGACGGTGTTGCGGCGCACCTGTATGGGTGCCCGTTCAGTCCGGATGAGAGAAGGAGGAGCGTTGCCCTGCCCCCCCGGCGGGCAGCGACAATCCATGTATGAAGTGAATGCACCGCCCGGCAGGGTGGAGGCGGCCACGTCAGCCGATGAGCGCTGGATGACGCTCGCGCTGGCCCAGGCCGCTGCAGGACTGGGGCGCACGGCCCCCAACCCGCCCGTGGGCTGCGTGATCGTGCGCGGCGCACAGCTGGTGGGCCAGGGATTTCATCCCCGCGCCGGAGAAGCGCACGCCGAGGTGTTTGCGCTGCGCGAGGCGGGCGAGCGGGCGCGTGGAGCCACCGCCTACGTCACGCTGGAGCCGTGCAGCCATCATGGGCGCACCCCTCCCTGCGCCGACGCCGTGATCGCCTCGGGCGTGCGGCGGGTGGTCGTGGCGGCCTTGGACCCCAACCCACAGGTGGCGGGCCGGGGGGTCGCGCGCCTGCGCGCCGCCGGCATAGACGTGACCGTGGGCGTGGGTGCCGACGAAGCCCTGCGCCAGCAGGCGGGCTTTCGCAGCGTGATGGTGCGCGGGCGACCGTGGGTGGTGGCCAAGTACGCCATGACCCTGGACGGCAAGGTGGCGGCCCTGAATGCCCACGGCGGCGGTGAGGGAAACGGTGCAGTCAGCGGCGCGCTGGCCCGCCGCCGCGTGATGCAGTGGCGAGATGAGCTCGACGCCATTGCCGTGGGCAGCGGCACCCTGCTGGCCGACAATCCGGCCCTGACCACCCGCGGCATTCCCGGGGGCCGCGATCCGCGCCCGGTGGTCTTCGATCGCCGGGCCCGCACCTGCCCGCAGGCCCGTGCGTGGCGGCCCGGCGCGGTGCTTGTGGCTGCTCCCGGGGCAGATACCGCTGCCCATGAAGCGGCGGGGATTCAGGTGCTGCGCGCCGCGGACCACGCCCACGCCCTGGATGCCCTGGGAGAACTGGGGGTATCCAGCGTGCTGCTGGAAGGTGGGCCGGTTCTGCTGGGCGCCTTTTTAGAGGCCGGGCTGGTGGACGAGGTGCGGGTCCTGATCGCTCCCAAAGTGCTGGGCGCGGGGCTCTCGCCGTTGCCCGGGCCGCGGCGGCCCATGGCGCAGGCCCAGGACCTTCGGGAGGTCCACACCGAACCGCTTGGCCCCGATGTGCTGGTCACGGGCCTTCTGAATTCCATTCCCCACCTCGCGGCGGAAGGAGAACACTGATGTTTACTGGAATCGTTGAACAGCTGGGCCGCGTGTCCGGCAGTGTCCTGCAAGACGGCAATCTGCGCGTGACCGTGGCTCCACAGCGTCCCTGGACCGATCTGGCCCTGGGCGAGAGCATCGCGGTCAACGGCACCTGCCTGACCGTCACGGCCTGGAACGCAGAAGGCTTCACGGTGGACCTCAGCCGCGAGACCCTGGCCAAGACGGCCCCGCAGTGGCAGGTCGGTTCCGCGGTGAATCTGGAACGCGCCATGACCGCGCAGGCCCGCTTTGGCGGCCATGTGGTGAGCGGGCACGTGGACGGCGTGGGCGAGGTGTTGCGGGTCGAGGCCCAGCCCGGCGCGTACACCATGACCGTGCGCGCTCCCGCTCCTCTGGCGCGGTATCTGGTGCCCAAGGGCAGCGTGACGGTGGACGGGGTCAGCCTGACCGTGGTGGATGTGGGCGGTCCGGCGGGCAGCCGCGCCGATCTGCGCGCCGATGAGTTCACGCTGTGGCTGGTGCCGCACACCCTGGAGGTCACCACGCTGCACACCTGGGCCGCCGGAACGCGGGTGAATCTGGAGGCCGACCAGATGGCCAAGTATGCCGAGCGTCTGCTGCTCATGCGCGACTGGACCCCCCCGGCGACCACCCCGGAGGTGGGGGCATGACGGGCGCGGCCATTACGCTTTCTCCCATTGCCGAACTGCTCGCCGAGCTGCGGGCGGGCCGCCCGGTGATTCTGGTGGACGACGAGAACCGCGAGAACGAGGGCGACCTGCTGATGCCCGCCGCGACCGCCACGCCCGAATGGATTAACTTCATGGCCCGCGAGGGCCGGGGCCTGATCTGCGTGACCCTGCTGCCCGAACGCGCCGCGCGGCTGGACCTGACACCCATGGTGGGAAGCAGCACCGACCCCAACGGCACGGCGTTCACGGTCAGTGTGGACCACACGAGCAACAGCACCGGCATCAGCGCCTTTGACCGCGCCGCCACCATTGCCGCGCTGCTGGACGACGCGGCCGGGCCTGCCGATTTCCGCCGCCCCGGACACATCTTTCCGCTGGTGGCGCGGCCCGGCGGGGTGCTGCGCCGGGCCGGACACACCGAGGCCGCGTGTGATCTGGCGCGGCTGGCGGGCTTTGCCCCGGTGGGCGTGATCTGCGAGATCATGGGGGACGACGGCGAGATGAGCCGTCTGCCGGACCTACTCGCCTTCGGGGAGCGGCACGGCCTGAAGGTGGGGAGCATCGAGGCCCTGATTGCCTACCGGCTGGAACATGATCCGTTCATGCAGCTCGTGGCCGAGGCCCGGTTGCCCACCGAGTACGGCGAATTCCGGCTGGTGGGGTTCGAGGATTCCCTGAGTGGAGCCGAACACGTCGCGCTGGTGATGGGCGAGGTGGATGAACAGCCTTTGCTCGTGCGGGTCCACAGCGAGTGCCTGACCGGGGACGGCTTTCACAGCCTGCGCTGCGACTGCGGCCCGCAGCGTGACGCCGCCCTGCAGGCCATCGCCGCCGAGGGCCGGGGGGTGCTCGTGTACCTGCGTCAGGAGGGCCGGGGCATCGGCCTGCTGAACAAGATCCGTGCCTACGCCCTGCAGGACGGCGGGGCCGATACGGTGGAGGCGAACCTGAAGCTCGGCTTTCCCGCCGATGCCCGCGATTTTGGCATCGGAGCCCAGATGCTGCACCTGCTCGGCGCGCGGCGGCTGCGCGTCCTGACCAACAATCCACGCAAGCTGCACTCCCTGGGCGGCTTCGGGCTGGAGGTCATCGAGCGGGTGCCGCTGCACGCCGGGCACAACGAACACAACGCTGCGTATCTCAGCACCAAGGCCGCCCGGCTGGGCCACATCGGCACCGACGGCACCGGCATCTGACGCCCGGCCCCCGCCCGGCCCGGCAGTTCCCGCAGTTCCCCCACCCATCCAAGGAGTTCCCATGCAGCGCATCGAAGCCCATCTGCTCGCCACCGACCTGAAATTCGCCGTCGTCAGCACCCGCTGGAACCACCTGATCGTGGACCGGCTCGTGGAGGGCGCCGAGCTCGCCTTTGTGCAGCACGGCGGCAAGACCGAGCACCTGGATCATTTTCTTGCTCCCGGTTCCTATGAAATTCCGCTGATCGCCCGCAAGCTCGCCGAATCGGGCCGCTACGACGCGGTGGTGTGTCTGGGGGCCGTCATCAAGGGAGACACCGACCACTACGATTTTGTGGCGGGCGGCGCGGCCCAGGGCATCCTGAACACCTCGCTGCACACCGGCGTGCCGGTGGCCTTTGGCGTGCTGACCACCGATACGGTGGAACAGGCCCTGAACCGCGCCGGCATCAAGGCGGGCAACAAGGGAGCCGAGGCGGTCCTCGCCATGATCGAGACGGTGAATCTGCTGCGCCAGATCTGAGGAACGGGGCAGCGGTTCCGGCGAGCCGCTATGCTGCCTTCCACATGACTCCCTCGCACCGTTATGCCCGCACCTTCCAGTCCCACCGGGATGCCCTGCTGGACCTGTACGCGCAGCTGCCCGAAGATCAGGGGACTTTCAGCGCCTGGGAGGGTGGCCTGAGCTTCATCGGCCAGGCCGACCACCTCTCGGTGAGTGCCACGCGCTTTCTGAGTCTGGTGCGCGGCGAGAAGCCCGGCGCGGCCCCCGCTGCGAGCGCCACGCTGAGCGAGGCGAGGGACCGGCTGCAGGAAACCCAGGAGGCCACCGCGGCGGCCATCAGCGCCCTGAGTGAGGAGGACCTGCAGCGCCGCGTGCCGGCCTTCGGGGGCCGCGAGATGCCGGTCACCGCCCTGCTGGACCTGATCATCAGCCACGAGGCCCACCACAAGGGTCAGGTGTGGATCATGGCCCGCATGGTGGGCGTTCAGCCGCCGATGTTCGTGAAGATGGGCTGAGGCGCTTCCGGCCGGTGCGGCACCGCGCCACAGCAAGCGGGCTTCAAGGAACGGTGGGTTCCCTGAAGCCCGCTTCTTCGGGCTGGCAGTGTCAGTTCACCAGCTTGGTCTTGTTGGTCACAAAGTCCATCAGCACGTACTGGCCGATGTTCTGCGGGGTGGTGAAGTAGGCCTTGCCCTTGGTCATCTCGCTGACCCGGCGCACGAACCCGACGAGTTCCGGGTCGCGGGCGAGCATGAAGGTGTTCACCTGGATGCCGCTGCGCCGGCAGTTGGCGACTTCACGCAGCGTGGCACCCAGCACGTAGGGGTCCAGGCCGTAGGCGTTCTTGTAAATGCGGCCGTCGGGCAGCGTAAGGGCCGAGGGCTTGCCGTCGGTGATCATCACGATCTGCTTCATGTCCTTGTTCTCGCGCTTGAGCAACTGCTGGGCCAGCCGCAGCCCACCCGCCGTGTTGGTGTGGTACGGCCCGATCTGCGCCTGCGCGAGCTTGCTCACCGGCACCTCCTCGGCGCTGTCGTGGAACAGCACGAATTTCACCGTGTCGCCGGGGTACTGGGTGCGGATCAGGTGGGCCAGGGCCAGCGCCACCTGCTTGGCGGGAGTAAAGCGGTCCTCGCCGTACAGGATCATGGAGTGCGAGCAGTCCAGCAGCACGATGGTCGCCGCCGAGGAGTTGTACTCGGCCTGGCGGATCACCAGGTCCGATTCCTCCATGTTGTCCATGCCCTTGCTCAGCACGTTGCCCAGGGTGGCGGTGGTGTCCAGATTCAGGGTGTCGCCGAACTCGTAGTTCTTGAGTTCTCCCGACATCTCCACGCCGCTGGCGTACTCGCGGGTGTCGTGCGCGCCCGCGCTGGAGCGGCCCAGGCCCCCCATCAGGTCGCGCAGGGACTTGTAGCCCAGGAAGTCGATGCTCTTGTCGGTGAGCTGAAAGGTGGCCTCGCCCGACGGTCCCGCGCCGCCCTGACCGTCCTGTTCATCGAATTCCTTGCGGATAAAGCCGTCCTGCTGCAGCTTGTCCATCAGCCCTCTGATCTGCTGGCCCAGGGCGGTGTCGTGCACGTCCGCCGACTGCATGGCCTCCATCAGCTGCTCTTCGGGAATCATGCCCCGCTCGGCCAGGGCCTCCAGGATGGCGTCGAACAGGTCGTCCATGCTCGGGCGCGCGTTGGGGTCGGGGTCGTAGGGGTCGTTCATGCCCTGCCCCAGCAGCGCTTCTTGGATCATCTGCATCAGTTCGCTGGAATCGAGCTGATCCAGTTCACCTTCAAACTTGCTGTACCGCGTGACACGCGCCATATCCCGACCTCCGTTGCCCTACAGCATGGCGCGTGTGGAGAACGGCGTTTGTAACCCGTGGGGCGGTGTCGGGCGTGTTCAGTTCGGCGGCGCCGCGAGGTTCAGGCCTGCGCTCCGCCCGGCATGATGGTGCCGGGCGTCACGCCCAGCCGCCGCAGCGCCTCGGCCCAGCGCTCCGCCGCCGGCACGTCCCACAGCAGTTCCGGGGTGTCCTGCTCCACCCAGACCCACGTGCCCACCCGCGCCTCCTCCGTGAGCTGTCCCGGCCCCCAGCCTGCGTAGCCCAGAACCAGCATGTAGCGCTGGCCGCTTTCCATGACGGCGTGAAGCACCTCGAGGCTGCTGGAAACGTTCAGCCCCGGCACCAGCCGGATCTCGCCGTCCAGTTCCAGGGCGTCGGGGTACAGGCACCAGCCCAGCGTCGGGTCCACCGGGCCGCCCAGCCACGCCGGTGCGCTCTGGTCCTCGGCCCCCTCGATCAGTTCTGAGATGGGCTGCGGTGTGGGCGCGTTCACGATCAACCCCAGGGCCCCTTTCTCGTCGTGTTCCAGCAGCAGGATCACGGCGCCTCCGAACACCGCGCCGCGCAGATGGGGACTCGCCACCAGAAAAGTCAAAGGCCCGCTCATCGCCTACAGGATAACGGCGGAGCGGGCCCAAACGTAACAACCCCCGCCGCTGGGCAGGGGTTGGAACAGCAAAGAGAGAAGAGGGCCAGGGAGGGCTTAAGCGCTCGCTCCCGCGCCGCGCCGTGAGGAACGGCGCTTGCTGGAAGGTGCGGGGGAGGCGGCCGCGTCGCGTGGGGTTTCCAGGGCCTTCAGGCCGCCCACCAGGGCCACGTCCAGCACCTGATCGACCGTTTCGCACGGGTGGAAGCGCATGGAGCTGCGCAGGTGCAGCGGGATGTCGCGCAGATCGGGCTCGTTGGCCTTGGGCATGATGATGTGCTTGATGCCCGCACGCCGCGCGCCCAGTACCTTCTCCTTCAGGCCGCCGATGGGCAGGTAACGGCCGGTCAGGGTCATCTCGCCGGTCATGGCGACGTCGTGGCGGGCGGGAATGCCGGTCAGAGCGCTGACCAGGCTGGTGACCATCGCGCCGCCGGCGCTGGGGCCTTCCTTGGGAATGGCTCCGGCAGGCACGTGCACGTGGATCTCGCTGTCGTCAATGCGCGCCCTGTCGATGTGAAAGCGTTCGGCGTTGCTCTTGGCGTAGGTCAGGGCGGCGCGGGCCGATTCCTTCATCACGTCGCCGAGCTGTCCGGTCAGGACCAGACCCTTGCCGGGCATGATGCTCGTTTCCACGAACAGGATGTCGCCGCCGACCGGGGTGTAGAACATCCCAGTGGACACGCCCACCATGTCCTCGCGGTTCTCGGTCTCGGGCATGTGGCGCGGCTGGCCCAGGTAACGCTCCAGCTCCTTGTCGGTCACCTTGACGCGCTTGACCTCGCCGGTGGCGATGCGCCGGGCGACCTTACGGGCCACCGTGCCGATCTCGCGCTCCAGGTTGCGCACGCCCGCCTCACGGGTGTAGTGGCTGATCAGCTTTTCCAGCGCCGCGTCGGTAAAGGCGATCTGGTTGGGCTTCAGGCCGTTTTGGGTGAGCTGGCGCGGCATCAGGTAGCGCTTGGCGATTTCCAGCTTCTCCTGCTCGATGTAGCTGGAGAAGTCAATGACCTCCATGCGGTCCATCAGCGCCGCCGGAATCTGCTCGGGGTAGTTGGCGGTGGCGATGAACATCACCTCGCTGAGGTCGAAGGCCACGCCCATGTAGTGGTCGGTAAAGTTCTGGTTCTGTGCGGGGTCCAGCACTTCCAGCAGCGCCGCCGAGGGATCGCCCTGGTACGAGCTGCCCAGCTTGTCCACCTCGTCCAGCAGAATCACCGGGTTCTTGGTGCCCGCCGTGCGGATGCCCTGAATCAGGCGGCCGGGCATCGCGCCGATGTAGGTGCGGCGGTGGCCGCGGATGTCACTCTCGTCGCGGGCGCCGCCCAGGGCGATGCGCACGTACTTGCGGCCCAGCGCCTTGGCGATGCTCTGCGCGATGCTCGTCTTGCCCACGCCGGGAGGACCGGTGAACACCAGAATCGGTCCCTTGTTCACGTCCTCGGCGCTGAGGTCACCGCGCTCGGCGCGTTCCTTGCGCAGGCGGCGCACGGCCAGGAATTCCAGCACGCGGTCCTTGACCTTCTCCAGGCCGTAGTGGTCCTCGTCAAGGACCTGGGCGGCTTCCTCCACGTCCAGGCGGTCCTCGCTGCGCACATTCCACGGCAGCTCGGTCACCCAGGTCAGGTAGGTGCGGATCACCGAGGCCTCGGCGGCGTCGGGGTGCATGCGCGCCAGACGGTTGACCTCGCGGTCAATCTCCTTCTTGACCTCGGGCTTGAGCTCCAGCGCGTCGATCTTGGTGCGGAAGGCCTCGGCCTCGTCGACCTCCTCGCCGTCCTCGCCGCCCTGCAGCTCCTTCTGGATGACCTTCATCTGCTCGCGCAGGTAGTACTCGCGCTGGTTCTTGTCGATCTCTTCTTTCACCTGCGCGCGGATCTTGGCCTGCACCGCCTGCACTTCCTGCTCGGTGTCCAGCAGTGTCAGCAGCGTGCGCACGCGGTCGGTCAGGCGGGCGGCCTCCAGCAGGGCCTGCTTATCCTCAAGCTTGAAATCCAGGTTGAAGGCAATGTGGTCGGCCATCTCGCCCACGTCGTCCTTGCTGTTGATGGTCTGCACACTCTCGGCGCTGATCCTGCCGCCGGCGGCGATCACCTCGAAGCGCTCACGCAGTTCACGGGCCAGCGCCTGCAACTCCACCGGGTTGTCCTGCTCGGCCTTCAGCTCCGTGACGGCGGCGCGCAGGTAGTCGCCGCCGGTGTACTTGCTGACCCGCACGCGCGAGACCGCGCTCACCAGCATCTGCACCGTGCCGTCCGGGTTCTTGCGCACGCGCAGCACGTTGCAGGCGGTGCCCACGTCGTACAGATCCTCGCCCTTGGGATCATCCACGTCCTTGTCCTTCTGAGACACGATCAGGATGACCTTCTCGGCGTTCATGGCCGCCTCGATGGCATTGATGGAGATGGAACGGCTGGCGTCGATGTGCTGCACCATCGTCGGATAGATCACGCTGCCGCGAACCGGGCAGACCGGAATGGTCTTGGGAAGGACGAACGGGGTATTTTCGGTGGGCATTGCGGAACTCCTTTGGCCCTTGCAGGTCTTTAGAAAGAGGAGGTTTCCGGCGGCAGTTCTGTAGTAACAGCGCTACCAAGAAACTTGAGTGTAACTATATCAAGTCTGGCAAGGTCGGGCAAGCGATTTGCCGTCCCAGGCCGGTTGGCCGACCACTCATCTGTCACACCTCCAGGGTACTCCCGGGAGGCTGACAGGACCGTTACCGGAGCTGATGGCGGCTTAACCCGGGTGGGGGGGCCTGAACTGCGGGGGCCGTCCTGAGGGCAGTGTGGCCGTCCGGGCCCGGCAAGTCCGTCGGGAATGCTGCGGTCCGCAGGCTGCTGTGCGCCGGGGCGGGGGCCGCTACACTCCGGGCATGGCCCGCCTGCGCGTCCTGCTGCCCACCCTGCCGCCCCACACGCCAGCGGGCGACCTGTTCCTGACCGGGCAGCACCGCGCCTGGAGCAGCGATCCGGCCGGCTGGACCTTTCGCCGCTGCGGCGCGGGAGCCGAGCTGAACGTGGAGTTCCCGGAGGGCACGCTGCTGGGCCTCAAGGTGCGGGTGCGGACGGCGCACGGACAGGTCATCGAGGAAGGCAATGCTTGGGGCGGGCGTGCGCCCGCGCACACGGGGGCGGTGACCGGGGATATGACCCTGACCCTGGACCTCGCGGGCTGGCAGGACAGGCGGCAGGGAAGGGACCAGCCCCCGCGCTCGGCCGCGCCGCGCGAGGAACTGACCCTGGCTGCGCCATGGGGTGAGCAGACCGTGCGGCTGTGGTGGCCCGCCGCCCATCCCACAGCGGCATTGCCCCGCGTGATCCTGCACGACGGCCAGAACGTCTTCGATGAGGCCGCCAGTTTTGCCGGACAGAGCTGGGACGCTGCCGGGGCCGCACAGGTGCTGGCCGGTGAGGGACACCCGTGCCTGATCGTCGCCCTGAGCGTGAACGAGGAGCGCAGCCGCCGCTACGTTCCGTTTCCCTTTGAACTGAACGGCTTTCAACCGGGCGCAGACGAGTATCTGGACTGGATCATGGGGACCCTTCAGCCCGCACTCTCGGCACGCTTTGGAAACGTGGACGCCGCGCACACGGCACTGGCCGGGTCCTCGTTCGGGGGGCTGGTCACGCTGTACGGGGGCCTGCGTGATCCGCAGGGGTACGGCACGCTGGGGGTGTTCAGTCCGGCGGTGTGGCCCGCCGACTTCGAACTGCTGCGCTGGTTGCAGGGGCGGACCGCGCCCGACACCCGCGTGTGGGTGGACATGGGCGACCATGAAGCGGACACCGTGACGGGCGCAGCGGAGGTCGTGCGGCGCACCCAGGACCTCGCCGCCCGCCTGCGCCCCGCCGTTCGCAATCTGCAGTTCACGGTCGGCGCGGGCCACTGGCACGACGAGGCGGCGTGGGCCGCCCGTCTGCCCGGGTTCCTGCGCTGGTGGTTGACCGGACTGGACCGCTGAGGACCCGGCCGCGCCGATCTGCCCCGCGGTTCAGGCGAGCAGGTCGCGGGCGATGATCAGCTTCTGGATCTCGCTGGTGCCCTCGTAGATGCGCAGCAGGCGCTGGTCGCGGTAGTAGCGCTCGACCGGGCTGTCCTTCATGTAGCCCATGCCGCCGGCCACCTGCACGGCCTTGTCCGCCACCTGCGACAGCGCCTCGGTGGCGTGGTACTTGGCCACGCTCGCCATGCGCCGCACGTCCTGCCCCTCGTCCACCATCCACGCGACCTTCTGCCACAGCACCCGGCTGGTCTGAACGGCAATCTCCATCTCGGCGAGCATGAACTGCACCGCCTGGAACTCGCCGATGGGCTGCCCGAACTGTTCGCGGGTCTTGGCGTGGGCCACCGAGAGGTCCAGCAGACGCTGCATGGCCCCGGTGGACCGCGCGGCAATGCCCACCCGTCCGGCGGTCAGGATGCCCAGCGCCTCGCGGTATCCCATGTGCTCGGGGCCAAGCAGGTTGGCGGCCGGGATCTCGGCGTCCTCGAAGATCACCTCGGCGCTCAGGGCTCCCTTCTGACCCATCTTCTCGTCAATCTTGCCCACCCGCACGCCGGGAGTGTTCTGCGGCTCGACCAGAAAGGCGCTCATGCCCTTGCTGCCCCGCGCGGGATCGGTGATGGCGATCACGGTGAGGAGTCCGGCAATGGGGGCGTTGGAGATGTAGTGCTTGGTGCCGTTCAGGACATACGCGTCGCCCTTCTTCTCGGCGCGGGTGCGGATGTTCGCGGCGTCCGAGCCGCTGCTCGGTTCGGTGATCGCGAAGCCCGCCACGCACTCGCCCGAGGCCATGCGCGGCAGGAAGCGCTGCTTTTGCTCCTCGGTGCCCAGCTTGACCAGTCCCGACGTGCCGATGGAGGCGTGCGCGCTGATCACGCCGCCGAAGCCCATGTGGCCCTGCCCCAGCGCCTCGTACACGGCGCAGCGTCCCAGCATGCCCAGCCCCACGCCGCCGTACTCCTCGGGAATGCTCAGGCCGAACAGCCCCAGGTTCGCCGCCTCCTTCAGCAGTTCCGGCGGCACGCTGTTGGTGTCCTCGATCTCGTGTGCGCGGGGTTCTACGCGGTCGAGCATGAAGTCGCGGATGGTCGCCTGCACCTCGCGCAGGTCGTCGGGCAGATTGAAATCCATGTGGAGCTCAGCCTAGCGGATCGCGTGCGCGGCGGGTGTTCCTGTCTGGGCGACAGGGCCGTCCGCAGGAGCCGCCCCCACCCTTGCCGCCGCCCACCGCCTTCGCGTATAGTCTTCTCTTGGTCAAGTGGGGCAGGGCGACCAACGGTTCAGACCCGGCGCAGTTCAAAAGACCGGTCGCGTTCTGAACGGCCCGAACCCCAGACGGAAGCCTGCCTGCAGGGCAGCGCAACCGGACTCAGCTAAGGAGGGCCACCATGCCCAAGATGAAGACACTGAAGAGTGCCACGCGCCGGATCAAGATCACCGGCACCGGCAAGGTTATGGCGTTCAAGAGTGGCAAGCGCCACCAGAACACCGGCAAGAGCGGCGATGAGATCCGCGGCAAGGGCAAGGGCTTCGTGCTCGCCCAGAGCGAGTGGGCGCGCATGAAGAAGATGCTGCCCTATAAGGGAGGCAAATAATGGCCCGCGTCAAGACCGGCATCGTCCGCCGCCGCCGTCACAAGAAGGTCCTGAAGCGCGCCAAGGGCTTCTGGGGCAGCCGCAGCCGCCAGTACCGCAACGCCTTCCAGACGCTGCTGAACGCCGCGACCTACGAGTACCGCGACCGCCGCAACAAGAAGCGTGACTTCCGCCGCCTGTGGATTCAGCGCATCAACGCGGGCGCGCGCCTGCACGGCATGAACTACAGCACCTTCATCGGTGGCCTGAAGCTCGCCGGTATCGACCTGAACCGCAAGGTTCTGGCCGACATCGCCGCCCGTGAACCCGAGGCCTTCAAGGCCCTGGTGGACGCGGCTCAGGGCGCCCACAACAACAAGGCTGCCTGAGCCGGACCCGGACAACCAGAAAACCGCCTCCTTTCGGGGGCGGTTTTTCTTGGTGGGTGGGGCTATCTTTACGGCCTTTACGGCTCGAAGGTGTCCTGGAAGGCGTAGCGGTCGCCGCGCACCCAGTAGTTGACATAGCTGGCCCGTTTCTGTCCGCTGTAGGTGGTGCGCCGCAGCAAAAAGGCGGCGGTGCCCAGCGGCACGCGCAGCAGGTCCGCCTCTTCCTGGCGCAGGTTGACGGCCTCCAGGTTCTGCTCGACCCGCGCGAGCGGCACGCCCATGCCCACCATGGTCTCGTGGATGCTCTCGGCTCCCAGGTTGTGGTCGAGCAGGCCCGGAGCGAGCGCGGCGTTCACGTAGCGTTTCTCGATCACCAGCGCCTCGTCGCCCGCATTTCTCAGGCGGTGTACGAAGATCACCGGGTCGCCGGTCTGGATCTGCAGCACGATGGCAATTTCCGGGGTGGCCTCGATCTGCATGGCCCGCAGGACGGTGGTGCGGTGGTCGGGGTGACGCGCCCATTCCTTGAAGGGCCGCACCCGGAACATGCCCTGGCGAAAGCGTTTGCCGGTGGGAAAGGTGCCGGCTCCCTGCACCCGGTAGACGTAGCCCTCGCGTTCCAGCTCGTCGATGGCGCGCCGGGCGGTCATGCGTGAGACCTCAAATTCTCGGGCCAGCTGCGGTTCGCTGGGGAGGGGAAGACCTTCGGCGTAGTGGCCGCCGAGCAGCCGTTCTTTCAGGGTCGATTTGATGAGCGGGTACTTCGCCATGCATCCCTCCGAAGTCGCTTGTCGCTGGCGGCGCAAGCCAGCCCATCTTAGAGTTAGTGTGTAAGGTACACAAGATTGTCTGGACTGTTCCCGAATTGGGGACAACACCCCGGGTGTCTGGGTATGGGCCGTTTGAGCCGCTTCACCACGGCAAAAACCGGCTCCTCGCCGGTTCCCTAGCCGCCGATGTGCGACATCTCGATCTTGTGCCCGCGCGTGACCTCACCGCGCTCCTCGCTGTAGCGGTCATGTCGGGCGGCCCAGACGCCCGCGATGAGGTCGCGCAGGGCCGCGTCGTCGGTCCCGGCGCGCAGCGGCGCACGCAGATCGGTGCCCGCGCCGGCAAACAGGCAGGTGTACAGCACGCCCACCGCCGAGAGCCGCGCGCGCGTGCAGTCGCCGCAGAACGGCGCACTGACCGAGGAGATCAGGCCGATCTCGTGGCCGTCCGCCCCCCGGTGGCGGGCAGCCACCTCACCGGGGTAGTGGGGGTTCAGGGCCTGAAATTCCGCGCCCGTGCCGTCTGCACTCAGGCGGGCGAGCACCTCACGCGAGGGCACCACGCCGTCAAGGTTCCAGCCGTTGTGGTTGCCCACGTCCATGAACTCGATAAAGCGCACCACCGCCTTCTCCCGCAGGGCCAGCCACAGCCCGCGCAGGCCGTCCTCGTTGACGCCGCGCTGCACCACCGTGTTGATCTTGACGCCCAGCCCCACCTGCAGGGCCGCGTCGATGCCGTCCAGCACCTTCTGCGGGTGGGTGCCCAGGCCGTTCATGCGCCCGAAGACCTCGGGGTCCAGGCTGTCGATGCTGATGGTCACGCGATTCAGTCCCGCCGCTTTCAGATCGGTGGCCAGGCGCGGCAGCAGCAGCCCATTGGTGGTCAGGGCGATGTCCTGCACGCCGTCCAGGCGCGAGAGCTGCGCGATCAGCTCCGGCAGCCCGCGGCGCAGGGTCGGCTCGCCCCCGGTGAGGCGCAGCTTCTGGACCCCCAGCGCCACGAAGGCGCGGGCGAGGCGCTCAATTTCCTCGAAGCTCAGCAGCTCGCTGCGCGGCAAGAAGGCGTAGTCCGGGCCGAAAATCTCGGCGGGCATGCAGTAGGTGCAGCGCAGGTTGCAGCGGTCCGTCACGCTGATGCGCAGGTCACGCAGGGGTCGGCCCAACTGGTCAAGCAGCATCGGGTTCAGCATACGCGGCAGTCCGCGCAGAAATGGCGTCTCGCCTGCCAATGCCGCGCGGACTGCCGCAGGGCGGGATCACCCGACCGGGCCGGTTCTGCGGTTTCCGGCGCAGATGTGCGGTGCGTGTTCCTCAGAAAAGACCAGAAGTTATACATCTTTGGGTCATTTGTATGCTCAAGCTGCGGGGTGTTCCGCGTTCAGAGACCCGAATTTTAGACCTGCCCCATTGATTTTATATTGAAAGAATCCTACCCTGGTTGCAAGTCCCATACAGCTCCGAAAGACCAAACGGCCGTCCGTTTGATGCTCTCCCGTCAACTTTCCTGTTGACGCGCCCCCTCTTCTGACATTGAGTGGGTGTTTTAACGGTACTCACCTTTTTCAGGAGGTTTCTATGACTGTAGTCAGTGCCCAGCCCAGCTCGTCCAGCACGAGAAACGCGGCGTACCACCAGTTGGTGGCACAGCGCAACTCCTTTACGCTCACCATGACCATCACTTTTCTGGTGTTGTATTTTCTGCTGCCCGTCCTGGCCGGATACAACAAACCCCTGATGGCCCAGAAGGTGCTGGGCAACATCACCTTCGGGTACGTGCTGGCCTTTCTGGAATTCGTGATGGGCTGGGTCATGGCCTATATCTACGTGGTCAAGGCCCGCACCTTCGACCGCCTAGCGCTGGAGGCCCAGCAGTGACGCTGCTGCTGGCCGCCGTTATCGTCGCCATTACCCTGGGCGTCACCTTCTGGGCCTCCCGGCGCAACACCAGTGCCGGAGACTTCTACGTCGCGGGCGGCAAGATCAGCGCCACGCAAAACGGCGTCGCCATTGCCGGGGATTACATGTCGGCCGCGTCCTTCCTGGGCATTACCGGCCTGATTGCCCTGAACGGCTACGACGGCTTCATGTACTCGGTGGGCTGGTTCATCGCCTATCTCACGGTGCTGTTCATCGTGGCCGAGCCCCTGCGCAACCTGGGCAAGTACACCCTGGCCGACATGCTCGTCTACCGCCTGAAAGACCCCCGCGTGCGCACCTACGCTGCGCTCAGTACCATCACCATCAGCACCTTCTACATGATCGCCCAGGTGGTTGGAGCCGGCTCCCTGATCAGCCTGCTGTCCGGCGGTCTCATCAAGGCCGAACTGGCCATTCCGCTGGTCGGTGTGCTGATGATCGTCTATGTGGTGGTCGGCGGCATGCTCGCCACCACCTGGGTGCAGATCATCAAGGCCGCCCTGCTGATGTTCGCCACCGTCGTGATGACCGTGCTGATCCTTAACCGCTTTGGCTGGAGTTTTTCCAACCTGCTGGGCCAGGTCGAGGCGAAGAACGGCGCTGAATTCCTCGGGGCCGGCGTGAAATACAAGAATCCCGTCGACCTGATCAGCCTGGGCCTGGCGCTGGTGCTCGGCACCGCCGGCCTGCCCCACATCCTGGTGCGCTTCTTCACGGTGCCCACCGCGCAGGACGCCCGCAAGAGCGTCGTGTGGGCCATGGTTCTGATCGGCGCGTTCTACGTCATGACCGCCTTCCTGGGCAACGCTGCCAACGTCCTGCTGGGCAAGGAGGCCATCGAAAGCGCGAACAAGGCCGGCAACATGGCCGCCCCCCTGCTCGCCCAGGCGCTGTTCGGCGGCGTGGGGACCACCGGCGGCGAATTCGGACTGGCCTTCGTGACGGCCGTGGCGTTCGCCACCATCCTGGCGGTCGTGGCTGGACTGACCATCAGCGCGAGCACCAGCTTTACCCACGACATCTACAACGGCGTCCTCAAGGGCGGACAGGCCAGCGAGACCGATCAGTTCCGCGTGGCCCGCCTCGCCACCGTCGCCGTGGGCATCGTTGCCATCCTGCTCGGGCTGCTGGCCAAATCCCAGAACGTGGCTTTCCTGGTGGCCCTGGCCTTCGCCATCGCCGCCAGCGCCAACCTCCCCGTGATCCTGTTCACGCTGTTCTGGAAGAAATTCAACGCCACCGGTGCCATCTGGGGTCTGGTGGGCGGCATTCTGTTCACTCTGCTGCTGATTGGTCTGAGCCCCAACATCATGAAGATCGACCCGGAAACCGTCACCACCGGCCGGCACCTGATCCAGGCCAATGCGATCTTCCCCCTGGAGAACCCGGGCCTGATCAGCATCCCTGCCGGATTCCTGTTCGCGGTGATCGGTACCATGATCGGCGCAGCCCGCCGCAACGAGGCCGACGATGCCCGTCACTTCGAGGAGATGCAGTACCGCGCCTACACCGGTGCGGGCATGGACGGCAGCGTCGCCGCCCACGACTGAGTTCTGGCCCCCCCTCCCTCCCTCGGGCAGGCAAGTGCCCCGGCCGGTCAGGTCGGGGCTTGTTATATGCCACACGCCGGAAACCCGGCCATTGCACCCGGTCCAGTACCGCCGCAGTACTTATCCAGCTGTAGGCACCGTCCCGCAGGCTCTGCGCCCGTACAGTGGACGCACACCCCTTTTTGCTGGACCGGCCGTGGCGGACGGCCCCCTTTCCCTCACACCGGAGGACCCCATGACACAGACCCAGCCCACCGATCACATCGACAACATGCTGCACGAAACCCGCGTGATCGAGCCGCCGGCAGACTTTGTGGCGCGCGCGCGGGTGTCGCGCGAGGAGTACGACCGCCGCTACCGTCAGAGCCTGGACGACCCGGATGCCTTCTGGACCGGGGTGGCCAGCGAATTGACCTGGACGCAGCCGTGGAGTCAGGTGCTCGACTGGCAGGAACCGCACGCCCGCTGGTTCGTGGGCGGACAGACCAACCTCGCCTACAACGCGCTGGACCGCAACGTGGAGCGCGGCCTGGGCAACAAACGCGCCTTCATTTGGGAGGGCGAGGACGGCGAGGTCCGCACCTATACCTACGCCGAGCTGCTGGGCGAGGTAAAGCGGGCGGCCAACGCGCTGCTGGATCTGGGAGTGACCGTGGGCGACCGCGTGACGCTGTACCTGCCCCTAGTCCCGGAGGCGGCCATCGCCATGCTGGCCTGCGCGCGTATCGGGGCGGTCCACAGCGTGGTGTTCGGGGGCTTCTCGGTCTCGGCGCTTTCAGACCGCATCAACGACGCCTCCAGCAAGCTGCTGATCACCGCCGACGCGGGGCAGCGCCGGGGTGGGCTGGTGAACCTCAAGGCCAACGCCGACGAGGCCGCGAAGAGTACGCCTACCCTGGAACACATCCTGGTGGTGTGCCGCGCCGGTTGCGACGTGGAGATGCAGCCGGACCGGGACGTGTGGTGGCACGAGGCCCTGGCGGGCGCCGGCGAGGAGCACGAGGCCGCCGCGCTGGACAGCGAACACCCGCTGTTCGTGCTGTACACCTCCGGCTCCACCGGCAAGCCCAAGGGCGTGCTGCACACCACGGGCGGCTACATGGTGGGCACCTACCTCACCACCGGAACGGTGTTCGACCTGCGCGAGGACGACATCTTCTGGTGCACCGCCGACGTGGGCTGGATCACCGGCCACAGCTACAGCGTGTACGGCCCGCTGCTAAACGGCGCGACCACCGTGCTGTACGAGGGCGCACCCAACCACCCCGACTGGGGCCGCTTCTGGGAGGTGGTGCAGAAGCACCGCGTGACCATCCTGTACACCGCGCCCACCGCCATCCGCTCCTTTATGCGCCAGGGCGACGCCATTCCGGCGCAGTACGACCTGAGCAGCCTGCGCCTGCTGGGATCGGTGGGCGAGCCGATCAACCCCGAGGCGTGGATGTGGTACGCCCGCGTGATCGGCGGCGGGCGCTGCCCGGTGGTGGATACCTGGTGGCAGACCGAGACCGGCTCCATCATGCTCACCACCCTGCCCGGCGCACATGCGAGCAAACCCGGCAGCGCGGGCCTGCCGATGTTCGGCATCGAGCTCGCCATCATGACCCACGACGGTCAGGAACTGGGGCCGGACGACGGCGGCCTGCTCGTGATCAAGCGCCCGTGGCCCTCCATGCTGCGCACCGTGTACGGCGACGATGAGCGCTACCGCAAGACCTACTGGGGCGAGATTCCGCACGTGTACTTTGCCGGGGACGGAGCGCGGCGCGACGCCGACGGCTACGTCACCGTGGTGGGCCGGGTGGACGACGTGCTGAACGTCTCGGGCCATCGTCTGGGCACCATGGAGATCGAGTCGGCCCTGGTGGCGCACCCCAGCGTGGCCGAGGCCGCCGTGGTGGGCCGGCCCGACGAGGTGAAGGGCGAATGCGTGGTGGCCTTTGTGCTGCCGCAGGGGGGACAGACGGTCGAGCCACACGAGCTGCGCGCCTACGTCACGCGCGAGATCGGTGCGCTGGCCCGTCCTGACGCCATCATCATTGCAGACGCCCTGCCCAAGACCCGCAGCGGCAAGATCATGCGCCGCTTTCTGCGCCAGATTGCCGCCGGACAACCCATCCAGGGCGACACGAGCACCCTGGAAGACCCCAGTGTGCTGGAGCGGCTGGCGGAGACCCCGGCGGTGTAGCGGTCCGTGCCCGCACGCCCGGAGGGAACGGCGTGCGGGCTCCAGGGAGGCCAGCTACAGGTAGGCCAGAGCCCAGTTCTGCGTGCCGTGTCTCAGCCCCGCGCGCAGCAGGGCCAGGCCGTCTGGGGCCGCGTCATGGTGGTGGGGCAGGGGTCCGGTCAGCGCGGCGAAGTCCTCCTGAGTGTACTTCTGGGGGGGGTGCCGCACGTCTTCCACCGCGCCACCCACGACGCCATAAACCGCGCCGTATACATTGCCCTTGCGGGCGTCCAGGGATACGGCCTGGGGGCCGTCGCCGCGCACCAGACCCTCCAGGGTGGACACGCCCCACACCGCTGCGCCCCATACCCGGCCCAGGCCCAGCGCGTAGCTCGCGCCGACGCGCACGCCGGTATAGGAACCGGGGCCGGTGCCGATCACGATGGCCCCGGCGTGAAAGGGCAGGCCCGCTCCGGCGAACAGGTCGCGGGCGGCGGCGGGCAGTTCCTCGGCGTGCGCCCGGCCCACCTCGCGCGAGAAGGTCGCCTCGCCGCCGGGCCAGCTCAGGGCCAGGGTCAGCCACGGGGTGGCGGTGTCCAGGGCCAGGGTCACCAGGGTGGGGGGGGCAGTCATCGCCGGGCATTCTAAGGTGGCGCCGCGCGCTGTCACCCCCGCGGGAACGTGACGCGCTCCTGATCGGCACAGGGCACGGTGGTATCCTCGGGCATCATGACTGAAATCGCCAAGGGCCTGGAAGGCGTTCAATTCACGGAAAGCAAGCTGACCTTCATCAACGGCTCGGAAGGCATTTTGCTGCATCTGGGCATTCCGATTCAGGAGTGGGCCGAGAACAGCACCTTTGAAGAGCTGTCGCTGGCGCTGCTCGACGGCAAGCTGCCGACCGCCACCGAGCTGGCGACCTTCGACGCACACCTCCGAGAAAACCGCGAGATCCCGCATCAGCTCATCGACGTGATCAAGGCCATGCCGCGCGGCATCAACCCCATGCAGGCGCTGCGCACGGCGGTGTCGTACCTAGGCCTGCTCGATCCGCAGTCCGAGGACATCACCCCCGAGGCGCGCCGGGCCATCTCCATCCGCATGATCGCGCAGTTCAGCACCATCATCGCGGCCATCAACCGCGCCCAGGAAGGCCAGGAGCCGGTTGCGCCCCGCATGGACCTGACCCACGCGGGCAACTTCCTGTACATGCTCACCGGCCACGAGCCGACGTCAGAGCAGGCGCGCCTGTTCGACATCGCGCTGGTCCTGCACGTCGACCACGCCATGAATGCCAGCACCTTCACGGCGATCGCCACCTCCAGCACCCTGAGCGACATGTACTCGTGCATCACCTCCGCCATCGGCGCGCTCAAGGGCCCGCTGCACGGCGGCGCCAACGAGGCCGTCATGGACATGCTCGACGAGGTCGGCACGCCGGATAGGGCCGTGGAGTACATCTCCGGCAAGATGGACCGCAAGGAGAAGATCATGGGCGTGGGCCACCGCGTCTACAAGAACTTCGACCCCCGCAGCCGCGTGCTGCGCGACTACGCCGAGCACGTTGCCAACAAGGAAGGCAAGAGCAACTACTACCAGATTCTCGAGACCATCGAGAAAACGGTGGTGGACCGCCTGGGTGACAAGGGCATCTACCCCAACGTGGACTTCTACAGCGGTACGGTCTACAGTGATCTGGGCATCAGGAAGGAGTTCTTCACGCCCATCTTCGCGCTGGCCCGCATCAGCGGCTGGTGCGCCAGCGTGATCGAGTACAGCGAGGACAACCGCCTGCTGCGCCCCAGCAGCGTGTACACCGGCGAGAAGGACGCGCACTACGTCCAGATTCAGGACCGTCAGTAAGTTCGGTCGGCTCCGGTAAAACCCAGCAATAAATAAGGCCCCCTGTCCAACTGGAAGGGGGCTTTTCTGCGCTGGGCACCGGAGGCCAGCCCCGGCCGTCAGGCCATGCTGCGCCGCGCCCGTTTCTCGGCCTCGATGGCACGCTGCAGCTCGCCGATCTGGCGCAGCAGGCCCAGCTGTTCGGTGGGGGCGGCCCCGGCCACCTGTTTTTTCAACAGCTCGATCTCCGCGCGCAGCGAGTCGATGCTCAGGGTGACCTGAATGTCGTCCACGGCGGCGGCGGCGTAGGCCCCGACCTTCTGCTCGTATTGCAGGTTGGTGGCACGCGACAGCCCGCCCGAATCGCGGCCCTCGAACAACAGCCGGATCAGCAACTGTTCCTCGGGCTGGCCCCGGAAGACTTCCAGGATGTGGTCCGAACTCTGCGCTCCCTGGGCGGCGAGCATCACCTTGCGCACCGATTCGTTGCGCCACGGCGTGCTGCCGTCGAGCTTGGAGAGCAGGCTGGGGTCCACGAGCAGCTGCCGCAGCAGCGCGAGTTCCCGGTCCTCCTCGCCGCGTCCGGTGCTCATGCCCGCAAGGTGGGTGTCGGTAAGCTGGCGGCGCTTGGCCTTGGAGGCGATCCATTCCAGCAGCGCCTCGGGCTTGATGCCCAGCGTCTCGCACGCGGCCGTCCGCACGCCCTCGGCAATCTCGTCGAGGGGATCGAGGTTGTGCATGCGCGGCAGCAGCTCCATCAGGATGCGGCGCTTGCCCTCGCTGGTGGCGGTGCCGTACTTCTCGATGGCCGCGTGTACGCGGTAATGCACTTCATCCAGCCCGTTGGCGAGCGCCTCGCGGATGCCGGCCGCGTCACCGGCGAGCAGCGCGTCGGCCGGGTCCTTGCCGCTGGGAACCGAGGTGGCCCGTACCCGGAACTTTGCGCCCAGCACCTGATCCAGCCCCGAGAGCATGGCCTTGAGGCCGGCCTCGTCGCGGTCGAACATCAGCGAGATGCTGCGCGCGCCCAGGCGCTCCAGCAGGGTGGCGTGCTCGGCGGTCAGGGCCGTGCCCAGCGAGGCCACCGCGCCGGTAAAACCGTGCTGGTGCATGGTGATCACGTCCATGTATCCCTCGACCACGATCAGTTCGGTGTCGGGGCTGCCGTCGCCGCGGCCCAGTCCGGTGCGCGCCTTGTCGAGCCCGTACAGCAGTTCTCCCTTGCGGAAGGCGTCGGTTTCCGGGGTGTTCAGGTACTTGGGCTTGCTGTCGTCCAGAACGCGCCCACCAAATCCCACCAGGCGGCCCAGATGGTCGCGGATCGGAAACATCACGCGGCCCCGGAAGCGGTCGTAGACGCGCCCGTTCTCGGCGTTCTCGGTGAGCAGGCCTGCCTCCAGCAGTTGCCGCTCGGACAGGCCCTTGGTGCGGGCGTGCTTGAGCAGGCCGTCCCAGCCCTCGGGGGCGTAGCCCAGCTCAAAGGCGTCGAGGGTGGCGTCGGTCAGGCCCCGGGCCCGCAGGTAGTCCAGCGCGGGCCCTCCGGCCAGATGCTCGCGGAAGTACGCCAGCGCGAAGGCGTTCACGTCGTACAGGTCGCGGTTGCTCTTCTCGCCGTACTTGGCCTCCACCTGAATACCGGCCCGCTCGGCGAGCTTGCGCAGGGCGTCGCCAAAGCTCAGGTTCTCGGTGCGCTGCACGAAGCTGAACACGTCGCCGCCCGCCTTGCAGCCGAAACAGTAGAAGTAGCCCTGATCGGTGTCCACCTGAAACGACGGGCTCTTTTCCTTATGAAAGGGACACAGCCCCTTCAGGCGGCCCTTGCCGGCGGGGGTGAGGCGCACGTACTCGCCGACGACCTCCGCGATGTTCAGCCGCGAACGGACGTCCTCCTTGGTCCCCATGTGCCCCACCTCCTCCTGCCCCGACGTGCCGCAGTAGGCTCCCAGTGTACGCTCCGGAAGCCTGCCGGAACAGTCCTGAAAAATAGCGTGTGGGCCGAAGAAAATCATGAGAGGGTCGGCGGAGTCCGGCTGGGCCGTGGGCGCGGTCCGCACGCCCCCGGAATGCCCGTTCGACCGGCCCCACTGTCCCCACGCCGTCCTCATCCTCCGGGCCCGCCGGCGCGGCAAGCTGGGGGCCGGTCCTCATGGCACCCCTCGGTGATCCTCCCAACTACAGCACCCCGAAGACGCTGGGGCTGGCGCTCACGAGTCTGCTGGGAGCGCTGGCGCACTTCACGCTGGGAGCGCTGGACTACGACGCCGTGGGCCGCTACCTGGGGCTGGCCGTGATGCTGCTCGCGGGCCTGCTGCTGGTGTACGGGGTGCTGACCCTGATCCGCTACGCCGAGGCCGTGACCTCCATGACCGACCCGCACGCCCGTACGCCCATGTACGACACCCCCCACGAGTGGCTGACCTACCGCATGGGGCTGGGCCTGAACGCGCTGGCGGCCGGCTCGGCGCTCGCGTGGGCGCTGAGCGGTGAGCTGCCGCTGTGGCACGCGGCGGCGGGAGTGCTCAACGTCTACGCGGCGTGGCTGGCCTGGAAGAGCCGCCCGGCCACCGCGCCGGACAGCTAAGCGGTCGGGGCTGCGGTCTGGCGCCGGGCCAGGGCCGGGTCTGGGGCCAAGTAAAGTTTCCGGTCAGCTCCGCTAAAGCGGGGTTAAGTCGCGCGTCATATCCGAACTCCTCCAAAGCGGGAACGTAGAGCCATGAGTGAACAGCGATTGCAGGGCAAGAAAATCGCCATCCTCGCCGCCGACGGCTTCGAGCAGGTGGAGCTGCTGCACCCGCGCGAGGCGCTGCATCAGGCGGGGGCCACCACCGAGGTCATCAGCCTGGAGTCCGGCCAGATTCAGGGCCTGAACCACATCGACAAGGGCGAGCAGGTCAAGGTGGACCGGACAGTGCAGGACGTGCGCGCCGCCGAGTACGATGGGCTGCTGCTGCCGGGCGGGGCTGTGAACCCGGACACCCTGCGCCTGAACGATCACGCCGTGAAGCTGGTCCGCGAGTTCTACGACAGCGGCAAACCCATCGCCGCGATCTGTCACGCACCGTGGATGCTCAGCGAAAGCGGCGTGGTGAGGGGGCTGCACATGACAAGCTGGCCCAGCCTGCAGCATGAGCTGAAGCTGGGCGGGGCCGAGTGGGTGGATCAGGAGGTCGTGACCGACCGGGGCGTGGTCACCAGCCGCAAGCCCGACGACATCCCCGCCTTTAACCGCAAGATGATCGAGGAGTTTGCCGAGGGCGACCATGCCCGCCGTCAGTCTCAGCGCCGCTGAGGGCCTTTAAATCCTCGGCCGTCACGTCGTCGTGCACCTTCCTCCGCTACCATGGAGGCCGAATGAGGTGGAGCCCCCAGCGCTGTCCGGATTTCAGGAAGATCCCCTTCCAGGATGACCGTCTGTGCAGGTGCGCCCGCTGGAGTGGCCGGGAGGGGCATGCTGTTTGACCTGCCGCTTCATCCGGAGCACCCGGACCCCCTGACCGGTCTGCCGACGCGCCAGGAGTTGGGTGCCCATCTGCTCGCCTTATGCGGGCAGGGGCAGGGCAGCCTGCTGTTGTGTGATCTGGACTATCTCAAACTGATCAACGACACGCTGGGACATCCGGCGGGTGACGCGGCGCTGCGGGACCTAGCGGCCACCCTGCGCGGTGGGCTACAGCCCGGTTGGCAGGCCTACCGGCTGGGCGGCGACGAGTTTGCCGTGGTGGCCCCGGTGGAGGCCGCCGGGTTGCAGGCCTGGGCCGGTGGGGTGCTGGCTGGGCTGGCGGCGCGGCCCGGGCAGCCTCTGCAGATCAGCGCCGGGGTGGCCGGAGTGTGCGCGCTGAGCACGCCCGCCGGTCTGCTGGCACAGGCAGACCGGCGGCTGTACGCCGCCAAGCGGCGGGGGCGGGGACGTGTGGTGGGGGACGACGGACCTTCGCCCCCGGCCGACCACGGCCAGCGTCTGCTGGAACGTGACGAGGAGCTGGCCCAGCTCACCGCGCGTCTGCGGGCGGCCCTGGCCGAACCTCAGGGCGGGACGGGAGAGACGCTGGAAATCCGGGCGTTGCCCGGCGGCGGCCTGAGTGCCTTTCTGGTCGTGGCCGATCGCACGGCGCGGCTGCTGGGTTACCGGACGCTGCGGCTGCGCGGCGGCGAGGGCCGTCAGCTGCGGCAGTACGGTGCCTGGGCGACGGCCACCCTGAACGGCGTGCCCCTGCGCGGACCGCCCGGCGTCCTACCGGCCTCGGACCGGCCGCTGGCCCTGCTGTTTGACCGTCCCGAGGACTTCGATCCGCACACCCTGGAAGCCCTGGGTGCGCTGCGCTCGGAGGCCCGGCTGTGCATCAATGGCAGCACCCTGGCGGGAAGCAAGGGGGACCGCGAGGGGATGGGGCCGTCCTTTATCTGGCTGCCGCCGCTGAGCGAGGGCGCGGTCGGTGCGGTGGCCGGGATGCTGGGCGGTGTTCCGCTCGCCGGGCCGGTGCAGGCCTGGCTGGCGTGGCGTTCCGGCGGCGCCCCCGCCGAGGTAGAGCGCTGGCTGGGGGCCCTGAAACTGGAGGCCGGGCTGCGCGGCGAGGACCCACAGCGGCTGACGGCAAGCTGGCCGCAGCGGGCCACGCCGGACCACCGCGCCCCCGAGCCCGGCTGGCAGTGGAGCGTGTCGCAGCACCTCAACCGCCCGCCCCACTGGGAGCGGCCCTACCTGTGGGGGCGCAGCGCCGGAATGCGGGCGGCGGCGGACGCCCTGCAGCGCGCGGAGCCGGTCGTACTCACGGGCCCGGCCGGGCGGGGGCGTACCCGGCTGGCCGAACAGCTGCTCATGGAGTGCGGCCCGGGTTATCCCGGAGGGGCCCGGGTCGTTCCCCTGGCCGGCACCAGCAGCGCCGGAGAACTGCTGAGTCGTCTGGCGCAGGCGCTGCTGGGACAGCCGGCCGACCTGGGCGGCCTGGACAGCCTGGGGCGCGTGCTGGCACGGCGGCCCACCCTGCTGCTGCTCGACGATCTGTCGCCCGGGGTGGGCACCGGGACGCTGGAACAGCTGCTGAGCTTTGCGCCGGCCACCCGCCTGATCATCACCGCTCCGCACGCGTTGGGCCTGCGCCGCGAAGTGGTGCTCCCCGTGCCGTTGCTGCACGAGGCCACCGTGCGGGCCAGCCTGCAGCAGGTGGCGTCGCCTGGCGCGCTGACCGAGCGAGCACTGGCCTGGACCGGTGGAGAGCCGGCGCGGCTGCAAGACGTCCTGCGGATGCTGATCATCGACGCCTCGGGCGGGTTGCTGGGAGACCTGCTGGCAGGCCCCAGTCCGCACGGTGGCCTGCCGCTGGGTCTCGCCGAGCGGCAGGCCCTGGCGGCGCTGGGGCTGTTCGGCGACGTGTTCAGTCTGCCGTGGGGCCAGGCGGTGACCGGGGCCTCCCCGCTGATGCTCTCGGCGCTGCGCGAACACGGGTATCTGGTGTCGGTTGGAAACGGCCTGTACCGCCTGGCCGGGGGCCTGGGCATGGGAAAGGTCCTGGCCCCCGGGCCCTCCGCGGCGTGGCTGCGCCAGGCCCGACGCCGCGCCCTGCAGGAGGTGCGCCGCACCCTCGACGACTCCACCGCCCCCGACCGCCGCACGTGGCTGGAGCGCCTGGACGCCGCCTATGTTCCGCTGCGCTCACTGCTGACCGGCCTGCTGCGCCACGGGCTGCCGAACCACGGCCCGGAAGCGGGCCTGATTGACGCGGTGGTCGCTCTGAGCCGTTACCGCATCTCGCGCACCTACTTTCTGGATGCCCGCGCCGATCTGGAGCAGCTGCTGTCCCAGACCAGTCCGGCGCATGGGGCCGCACAAACCGGGGTGCTGCGCGGCGTCCGGCTGGCCGAGGTCCGCCTCGCCCTGGCCCAGACTCTGCAGCACCTCGGGGAGTACGCGCCCGCCACGGCCCTGACCGGCGCGGTGGGGACTGAGCGGCAGCTGCCGGTGGCGTATCGGGCCCGCGCCCTGCTCATCGAGGCCCGCATCCTGCACCGCCGCAGCGAGTACCCGCTGGCCCGCGCCACCTACCACCACGCGCAGGCGCTGCTGGTCCGGACCCGCACGGCGCGGCGCGCGCCGGAGCTGCTCGCGCAGGCCCTGGGTGGGCAGGCCCGCAGCCTGATCTATCTGGATGATCTGCCCGAGGCCCGCCGCCTGATCGCCGGAGCGCTGGAGACGCTGGGGCCAGACCGCGACCCCCTGCTGCGCGCCTTTTTACTGAACACCGCCGGCCTGATCGAGACCGAGGACCGGCAGCTGGAAACGGCCGAGACCCACCTGAACGCCTCGCTGCAGCTGTACGAGGCTCACGGCGACCGCGAGGGTCTGATCCTGAACCGCATGGGGCTGACCTGGGTGCGGCTGCTGCGCGGGGACGGCGAGGGCAGCGCCGCGCTGGGCCGGGTGCTGCTGCGCGAGGCCCAGGACGCTGCACAGATCTGGGAGATCGCCAACATTCTGCTGAATCTGGGCCACGCCGAGCGGGTGCGGGGGCGCAGCGCCGAGGCCCGCCGGCACTACCAGCACGCCGAGGAACTCGTGAGCGAGGAGGATGCGCCCTCGCTGCATGCCGAACGGCTGGGCGGCTTGGCATGGTGCGCCCATGATGAGGGCAACCTCGACGAGGCCCGGCATCTGCTGGCCCAGGCGCTGGCCCACCCGGGGGCAAACGCTGAGGTCCGGCACTTCTTTGCCCCGCTGCAGGCGGCGCTGAACGGGTCCGGTTCCTGACCCGGCCCGCCCGGAGGGGCGGACAAAGCCAAAGCAGCGGTCAACGTCCCGCTCACCCCCCGGCCGTGGGCGGACGCGACAGTGGGACCATGACACAGCAAAGCAGCGGGCAGCAGTACAAGGTCAGCCGCAGTGAAACCCGCCACGGCGAGAACGGTGAGCACCACCTGGTCGGCGGGCAAAAGGGCAGCATGCGCCTGTGGCACAAGGAGCAGCCCAGCGACACTGCAGACAAGCAGCCTCACGCCAACGACTACGAAACGCTGGGGTACGTCATCAGCGGCAAGGTCGAGCTGACGCTGGACGGCCAGACCCTGACCCTGGGCGAGGGCGACAGCTACTGCGTGCCGCAGGGCATGTCCCACACCTACCGGGTGCTGGAAACACTGACTGCCGTGGAAGTGACCACGCCCGCGCAGTCGTCCTGAAGTTTACCCGGCTGAAAACAGAAACGCCCTGCCCGGAACCGGGTGGGGCATTTTAAAGCGCGGAAAGGGCTGCAGGCAGATTCTAACCGCGATCCCATCCCTTATGCCAGAAGGGTGGAAGCACGCAGGGGGCGACCGGTGCCGACTGCACGGCGCCCTGAGGGTTCAGGACGCCGGTGAACGCTGTGGGCGCAGCCCGCTGTGGAGCAACGTCAGGCCGCCTGTGCTGTAGAGGTTCTGGCCGCCTCCCGATCAGTGGCCTTCGAAGCCAGAACCGGGCGGCAAACCGCAGCAAGGCTGGCCAGAGCGAAGATCAGCATCGCGGTACCCGGAATGGCCGTGGCATGCGAGTCATAGAGGCCGACAAACAAGAGGACAGGAAGGGCCGTCCACCACACCAGTTGTGCGGGTGTGGAACGCCGATGCATCAGGGGCAGGCCCAGGGTCAGAAAGGCGAGGACCAGGCCGGGGAGCCCCAGTTCGGCAAGTAGTTGCAGGGCGTCGCTGTGGGCGTAATTGACCGCTTTCCGGTCTATGCCTGTTCCGGCTTCGCGTTCACGGGCCCGGTACCGGGGAGCCTCGCTGGAGAGTTGACCGATCCCTACACCCGTCAGGGGAGCTTGCTGCCACATTTCGCGCCCATATCGCCAGGTGCCCTGGCGCCCCTCCAGGAATCTTGACCAAGTGTTGTTCAAGCCTATCTGTTTCTGGTACGCAGAAAACTGCTTCTGGCCCTCCGGTTGCAGGAACAAGAAGGCTCCTGCCAGAACACTGCCACAGGCCAGCACCGTGAGCACTGTCCCCACCCATTTGCTCTTGGTCCAGATCCATACCAGCAGCGGCAACGCTGTCGCCAGCAGGACGCCTGGAATACTGCTGCTGTCTGTCTTGAGATTCAGAACATGCAGCATCACCAGGAACGCCGCCAGAATGAGCGTGTGGATGTGCGGACGCGTGAACAGGATCAGGGAAACAAGAAGTGCCGCAATCGGAATAAGGAAGCCGCTGAAGTGACTTGGGTTGAAGTAGGGTCCGGTCACCATACCCGGTCCAATGTTGGGGGGATATGTAAAGAACGGCACCACTACTCCCAGCGTTTGCAGGTAGGCGAGAGCAAGAGCCGTTGCCCCTGTTAAAGCCATGACGCCCAGCACCACTGCCTGTTTGCCCCGTGTGGTGGCGAGAAGATGGAGACATATGGCCGTTCCAATAATGGCAGTCCATGCCCCTGCCCACAGAAGGGCCTCCCATCTGTAAGGGGCCCAGCCTGTGCTGGCCCATATCCAGCCAAGAAATGCAAGCGCTGCTGCCAGCCACCACGGGTTGGAGACATGAACCCTACCCCGAACAGCTGCGGCCATCAGGAAAACGGCGCAGGTGAGACCGCCCAGCAGGATCAGACCATCCAGCCCCCAGCCAAAGGTGCTTCCCTGCGCCAGAGGACCCCACATCAGGGTCAGGCACGCCAGGACGAGAGCCAGCCATTCAAGAATCAAAACCACTCGCGGTCGTAAAGTCATGGCTGGCTCCGTAAACGGTTCAAAGCGCTCTCGCATTCGCGCACGGCGTCAATGGCCCAGCACCGCCCGTAGGCTTCGGAAGCCTGTTTGGGCTGGTTGTGTGCCTCAAGATAACGGGCGCGTTCCAGCCAGTACCCGGCATTGTTCGGATCAAGGTTCAAAGCAGGGCCAAGGAGGGCCAGGGCGCGGTCGTACTGTTCCTTGAACGCATACATCCGGGCATGCTCGAAGTGGGGCACAGACCAGTGAGGACTCAGAGCGGCGGCACGGGCAAAAGCGGCGTCTGCTTCCTCTTGCAACATCTGGGTGTCACGAAAGAACCACAGGCTACGGGCGCTCTGGGCGACGGCCAGCTGCACTTTTGCATCGTGGGGGCTGATCCCGGCGGCCATGCGCTGGTATGCGAGGGCTTCATCGAAACGGGCCAGTTGCAGGCTGTCTTTGGACAGTTGCAAAAGCTGTGCAGCGCGGAGATCACGAACAGCTGTCGTCATGGGAACAGCCAGGAAGATGATGAAAACGGCAGCAAGATACCACGGAAATTTAGAAGTTCGGTTCATGGAAGTTTGGTTTGTAAAAACAGAGATCCGAAGGCACGTCCAGCCAGAGGCGCCGGAAATTTCCTTCCCTTCAGGATGGGGGACAGGGCGCGGCCTCCCTGGCAACCTCTGGAACAGGTTCGCTGCAGGTTGTAGCATTGGGGGTTATCTCAGGGACCGAATGACAGAAGGAGGGTGCATGAGATCCATGCACCCTCCTTCTGTAACCGGCAAGAGGTTTAGTTGCCGCCCCCACGTGGGGTGATGGGCTGCGTGGCCAGCGCCGCAGCTGCATTGGCCAGCGTGGCCAGCTCGGTATTCGCAATCAAGGTAATCAGAGATGCCGTGTTTGTTACGGCAATGCTGGGATTCTGACGGATGAGTTCGGCGACGGCTGCATCGGTCAGGGTTTTGCCGGTGGCGGATTCCAGAACGGCGCGTGTCAGCAGCACCACGGGTACCGCGGTATTGCCCGCAGCGAACAGTCGAGAGAAGACGTCGGGGGAAATCCGCAGCTTTTCATTGACGACCTTGTAGGCTGCTGTGTTGACCTTGAGCGCCTTGAGGGCGTCTTCGGTCAGGGCTGGAGTGATGCCTCGTGCGTTGCCCAGTGTAACGATGGCCTGATACCCGGTCACTTTCGACATGGTCTGAGCGAATACGGTTGAGGACAACAGGAACAGCGCGGTAGTCAGAAACTTCTTCATGAAAACTCCTTGAGGATCAGTCACGGGTGCAACGTCCACCCACAATATCGGTCTCGGCTGTCTGTAACCTTACCATGACCTCGTGCATTCCTAGATAAGGACCATCAGCACCTGACGCTGTGATGCAAACGGCGTCTCAGAAGCGAAAAGTCAGCAAAAAGGACGGCATCTATAGGATAGGGTAAACAAAGCAACCGCCCTGTTCCTTTCTAAAGTGCTGGGTCACTGGCAACAACTGACTCAGGCCTCTACCCATTCTTCCATCGGCGGGCAACTGCACACGAAGTTCCGGTCGCCGTACACGTTGTCCACCCGGTTCACGGCGGGCCAGTACTTCCACGCCCGCTGCGCGGCGCTGGGGAAGGCTCCCACCTCGCGGCTGTAGGCGCGGTTCCACTCGGTCTGCAGCAGGTCTTCCTGGGTGTGCGGCGCGTGCTTCAGCGGGCTGTCGTCGGCTTTAATCAGGCCGTCCTGAACTTCCTGAATCTCGCGGCGGATGCCCAGCATGGCGGTGATAAAGCGGTCGAGCTCGGCCTTTGGCTCGGATTCGGTGGGTTCGATCATCAGCGTGCCGGGCACCGGGAAGCTCATGGTGGGGGCGTGGAAGCCGTAGTCCATCAATCTCTTGGCAATGTCCTCCTCGCTGATGCCGCTCTCGGCCTTGAGGGGCCGGATGTCGATGATGCACTCGTGCGCGATGCGGTCGTTGCGCCCGCTGTACAGAATCGGGTACGCGCCGGCCAATTGCTGCGCGATGTAGTTGGCATTCAGCAGCGCCACGCCCGTGCTCTGGCGCAGGCCGCGTGCCCCCAGCAGCCGGATGTACAGGTAGGAAATCGGCAGAATGCTCGCGCTGCCGTACGGCGCGGCGCTCACGGCCCCGGTGGCGCTGTCGCTGGTGGGCGCAACGGCGTGGTTGGGCAGGAACGGAGCGAGATGCGCCTTTACCCCGATCGGCCCCATGCCCGGCCCGCCGCCGCCGTGCGGAATGGCAAAGGTCTTGTGCAGGTTCAGGTGTGAAACGTCGCTGCCGATCAGCCCCGGCTTGGCCACCCCCACCAGCGCGTTCATGTTCGCGCCGTCGAGGTACACCTGCCCGCCGTGCTCGTGGATCAGGTCACAGACCTCGGTCACGTTGGCCTCGTAGACGCCGTGCGTGCTCGGGTAGGTGATCATCAGCGCGCCCAGGTTCTCGCTGTGCTGCTCGGCCTTGGCCTTCAGGTCGGCAAAGTCGATGTTGCCCTCGGTGTCGGTCTTGACCACCACGACCTGCATGCCCATCATGGCGGCGCTTGCGGGGTTGGTGCCGTGGGCGCTCGCCGGAATCAGGCACACGCTGCGGTGGCTCTCGCCCCGGCTCTCGTGGTACTTGCGGATGGTCAGCAGGCCCGCGTACTCGCCCTGCGCCCCGCTGTTGGGTTGCAGGCTCACGGCGTCGTAGCCGGTGATGTCGGCCAGCCAGCCCTCCAGCTCGGCCAGCATCTGTGCGTAGCCCTGGGTCTGATCGGCGGGCGCAAACGGGTGCAGCGCGCCGAACTCGGGCCACGTCACCGGAATCATCTCGGCGGTGGCATTGAGCTTCATGGTGCAGCTGCCCAGCGGAATCATGCCGTGCGTCAGGCTGTAATCCTTGTTCTCCAGGCTCTTGAGGTAACGCAGCATGGCGTGCTCGCTGTGGTGCGTGTTGAACACCGGGTGCGTGAGGTATTCGGAGGTGCGCTTCAGGCCGGTGGGGATGCCGTCCACCGCGCCCGCATCCAGCGTCAGCACGTCCGCCGCAGTTCCGGTGATCGCCTCGATGATGTCCGAGAGGTCGGCCACCGTGACCGTCTCGTCCAGCGTGACGCCGATGCGCCTGCCGTCGTAGCGGAAGTTGATGCCCTTCGCTTCGGCCCGCCCACGGATGGCCGCCGCGTCACCGTCGAAGGTCAGCGTGTCAAAGAAGCTGTCGTTGACGGACAGACCCGCGTCGCCCAGCGCCCTCGCCAGAATCCCGGCCATGCGGTGCGTACGCTCGGCAATGGTGCGGATGCCTTCCTGACCGTGGTACACGGCATACGCCGCCGCCATGTTCGCGAGCAGTGCCTGCGCCGTGCAGATGTTGGAGGTGGCCTTCTCGCGCCGGATGTGCTGCTCGCGGGTCTGCATCGCCATGCGCAGCGCGGGGCGGCCCCGGCTGTCCTTGCTCACGCCGATCACGCGCCCGGGCATGGAGCGCTGGTACTCACTGCGGCACGCCAGGAACGCCGCGTGCGGTCCGCCGAAGCCCATCGGCACGCCGAAGCGCTGGGCGCTGCCCACCACGATGTCCGCGCCCTGCTCGCCGGGCGGCGTGACCAGCGCGCACGCGAGCAGGTCGGTCGCCACGATCAGCGCCGCGCCCGCCGCATGCACCGTCCCGGCGATGGGGGAGAGGTCGCGCAGGTCGCCGTAGGTGCCGGGGTACTGGGCCAGCACGCCGAAGATGCCCTCTGGCAGCTCGCCGGACGGATCGCCCGTGACCACCTTGAAGCCAAAGTACTCCGCACGGGTGGCAATCACGTCCAGCGTCTGCGGGTGAACGTCATCGGCCACAAAGAACACGTTGCCCTTGGCCTTGCTCTGCCGCTTGGCGAGCGTCATGGCCTCGGCCGCCGCCGTCGCCTCGTCCAGCAGGGAGGCGTTGCTCACGGGCATGCCGGTCAGGTCCATCACGGTCTGCTGGAAGTTCAGCAGCATTTCCAGCCGCCCCTGCGAGATCTCGGCCTGATACGGCGTGTAGGCGGTGTACCAGCCCGGATTCTCCAGCATGTTGCGCCCGATCACCCCCGGCGTGTGAGTTCCCGCGTAGCCCATGCCGATGTAGCTGCGGAACACCTTGTTCTTCCGGGCCACGGCCTTCAGGTCGGCCAGCGCCTGGGCCTCGGTGACGCCCGGCCCCGCCGTCAACTCGCCGTGGAACTGAATGGCCTCGGGCAGGGTGGTGGCAATCAGCTCGTCCAGGCTGGACACGCCCAGCGCAGACAGCATCTCGGCCTGCTCGGTGGCGGTGGGGCCAATGTGGCGGCGGGTGAAGTCATCGGTGTTCAGCAGTTCAGACAGGGGACGCATGGAAGGCTCCTTGAGAATCGGTGGGAAGATCGGGGGAGGGCACAGACGGGGGACGCGAGAAGGCTCTGGAACAGGACGTCAGGATTGTGGACCATCTTTGTTGGGCCATCGGCCTTTCCGCATGGGAACACCGGCTGCGGGCCCTCAGCTTTTTGGCCCCTCTTCCGGCAGTGCGGAAGAAAGGGACCGGGGAGGAGGGAAGGGCCGGAGGTTCTGCACGCCCGGCCAGCGGCGCTTAGCCCTCGGCAGACTCCGCGTAGGCTGCGGCGTCCATCAGGTCGCCTTCCTCGGTCACGTCCATCCGGAACAGCCAGCCGCCCTCGTAGGGACCGGAGTTCACGAGTTCGGGGTTGCCTCCCAGCTCGTCGTTGACGGCGGTGATGGTGCCGCTGGCCGGAGCATAGATGTCGCTGGCCGTCTTGACCGACTCCACCACCGCCACGGTCTCGCCGGCCTTGACCTCGCGGCCCACCTCGGGCAGCTCGACATACACCACGTCGCCCAGCTGGTCCTGCGCGAAATCGGAGATGCCGACGGTGCCGTCTGCGGCGAGCCACTCGTGTGAGGCGGCGTATTTCAGTTCGGTGGGGGTATTCATGCTTGATTCTCCTGTGAAAGGGGGACGGGGACTGTAGGCCGAGGAACGTGGGACGTGCAGCCGTGGTGTGCGCCGGTGTTATGCGCCCCGGTAGAAGGGGAGCTCCACCCGCACCGCCGCGTGCCGTTTGCCGCGCACCTCGACTTCAAAGGTATCGGCCCCGGCGTGGGCGGCGTCAACGAGCGCCATCGCAATTGGATGGCCCAGCGTGGGGCTGCTGCTGCCGCTGGTGACGTGACCGACCTGCACGTCGCCGGCGTACACCGGGTAGCCCTCGCGCATCGGCACGCGCTCCAGCTTCAGTCCGATCAGCTTCTGCGGCGGCGCGGCAGAGATGTGGGCGCGGCCCAGGTGTTCCTTGTCCTTGACCACCCAGCTGTAGGTGCTGCTCAGCGGGTGGATGGTGTCGCTGAACTCATGGCCGTACAGCGGAAAGCCGGCTTCCAGCCGCAGGGTGTCGCGGGCACCCAGGCCGGCGGGCGTGATGCCGATGGCGAGCAGCTTGTCCCACAGCGTCTCGGCCTCGCTGGCCTCGACAAAGACCTCGAAGCCGTCCTCGCCGGTATAGCCGGTGCGGGCCAGCATCACGTCGAAGCCAAAGAGCCGGGCGGCAAAGTAGGCGTTCTTCTTCTTCGCGGCGAGGTCCGTATCGCTGAACGGCTGCAGCAGTTCGGCCGCCCTCGGCCCCTGCACCGCCAGCAGCGCCCAGCGGTCGGATTCATTGGTCAGCGTCACGTCGTGACCGGCCGCGTGCTTCTGAAGGTGCGTCCAGTCCTTGTCGATGTTGCTGGCGTTGACCACCATCAGGTACTCGTCTGTGGCGACCATGTAGATGTAGATGTCATCCACCAGCCCGCCCGCCTCGCCCGGCAGCCAGTTGTAATGGGCGCGGCCGGGGCGCAGCTTGCCCACATCGTTGGTGGTCACGCTCTGCAGGAAGGACAGGGCCTCTGGACCGGTGATGCGGAACTCACCCATGTGCGAGACATCGAACACGCCTGCACGGGAGCGCACGGCGTCGTGTTCGGCCTTCACGCCTGCATACTGCACCGGCATGTCCCAGCCGCCGAAGGGCACCATGCGGGCCCCCGCGCGCAGGTGGGCGGCGTGCAGCGGCGTGCGCTTGAGCGGAGGCTCGGACGACGGTGCCGCCGCGGGAGAAGGAGTCTGGGTCACACGAAAACTGTAGCGGAGCAGGGGGGGGCGTGTCCGGGGGGACCGGACGCGCCGGCGGTTACACTCCGGGGGTGGGTCCCTCGTCTCTGCTGGCGCTGCTGCCCCCGCCGGACCTCACGGCGCGCATTCAGGAGTTCCGGGCCGCGCACGCCCTGAGGGACGCTGCCGCCGTACCACATATCACCGTCAAGCCGCGCAGCGGTCTGGACCCGGATCGGGACTGGCAGGCCCCCCTGCGGGCAGTGGTCGCGGTGCGTCCCCCCGTGCGCGTCTCGGTGGGCGGCGCGCGGCTGTTCGGCAACGGCAGCGCCGTGTATCTGGAGGTGCGCAGCGCGGAAGCGGTCCGGCTGCACCTGGCCCTGCTGAACGCACTGAGACCCGCCCGCGTCTTTGGGTACGAGGGGCCAGGGCTGCAACTGCACCTTTCGCTGGCCCTGGCGCAGCGTGGGGTGGAACTGCCGCCGTTGCTGGCGGCGGCGCGGCGGGAGTTTGCCGATCTGGCCGCGCAGCCCCGGTCCTTCGTGGTCACGGCGGTCACGGTGATGCGCAAATCTGGGCCGGGCGGCGTGTATCTGCCGGTCGAGGACTGGCCGCTGGGCGCCGGATCACTGGAGGCCGGGTCATTGGGGGGACAGCCGCCGGGGCACAGCACGCCAGAATGAGCCATGCCCGAAACCGCCGTGCGGGAAACACAGGTGCTCACCCTTCATGTCCGGCGCCGGCGGCTGCTGCCCTGGGTGGATGTGGGACCGTTTCTGCTGTTCTTCGGGGTGTCCGGCGAGGACCGTGGCCGGGCCGCCCGCCTGGAGCGGCGCTTTGAACAGGAACATTTCTCGCAGCGGGTGACCCTGCGGTTGCAACCGGCGCTGCCCGCGGGCCGCTACACGCTGCGGGGGCTGCCCGCCGAGGCCAACAAGCGCGGCTGGACCGTGGGGCCGGGCGGCCACAGCGCCCACGGCGACCTCAGTGCCGACGGCCTGCGCGAGTTACAGGGCTGGATGAATCAGAGGCAGCTGGAGGGTGCGGGCCGTGGGGTGCAGGCCGAATCCCTGCTCTCCCCATCACTCGCCTGAGCGCCTTCCGTACCCCTCCGTACCGACGCCGGCGGGCCGCTGTCGTCTACTGTCCGCATGAACACCCTGATTCTGGGAGCGACCGGTGGCATCGGCGCGGCTACAGCGCGCGCCCTGGCTGCCAGCGGAGACGGAACGCTGACCCTGAGTGGACGCGACGAGGGCAAACTGCAGGCCCTGGTCGGGGAACTCGGGGCGGCCTTCAAGGTGGCGGACCTGGGCTATGAAAGCCACGTCCGGGCCCTGTTTGACGGTCTGGGCAGCCTCGATACGCTGGTGTACGCCGCGGGCATGGCATTGCCCGAGCCCCTGAAGGATGCCGACCCGAGGCATGTCCGGGCCGTCTGGAATGCCAATTACTTCGGGGCGTTGTGGGTGCTCAAGTACGGACTGGGCCGCATGGCGCCGGGGGGCCGACTCTATGTGCTGGGGGCGCGGCCCGAACTCGTCACGGCGCGCGGGTTCTCGCAGTACGCCGCGAGCAAGGCCGCGCTGGCCCGCGCCGCCGAAGTCGCCCGGTTGGAGGCGCGGGGCGTAGGCATCACCCTGGTGTTGCCGCCCGCCGTGGACACGGCTCTGTGGACGCAGGTGGGCCGGGTCCCCCGGGGCGCCATTTCAGCCGAGGAAGTGGCGCGCGCCATCGCGCAGGACCGGGCCGGACCGGGCGAGCCGGAACTCAGGGTGCAGGGCTGAGCGTCCGCGAAACCCCTGTTTCGGTGGCCAGCCACTCCACCGGGCAGTCATGCGCCTCGGCGGGCAGCCGGGGCACGACCAGCGCCGCCTGGATCACGCCCACGCTCAGCCCGCCGTAACCGGGCAGCAGGCGGTCATAGAATCCACCGCCGTAGCCCAGCCGCCGGCCCTGGGGGTCGAAGGCCAGCCCCGGCAGCAGCACGGCGTCCACGCCGCTCAGCGGGACCTCCCGCGCGTCGGCGGGCGGTTGCAGGGCCCCAAACCGGCTGAGTTCTGTAGCGCTGGCCCAGGGGTGCAGCGTCAGGCGCGGGCTGGGCCGGAAGCGGGCGCGGGGAGCAAGCAGTTCGAAGTCCTGGGCCAGCGCCGAGACATCGATCTCGCCGGACAGGGCGCGGTAGGCAAGCACCCGCCGCACCCCCCGGCTCCGCAGAAAGACGCGCAGGTGGGCGCTCACCTGCTCTGAGAGGTCGGGCAGGGCGTCCCGTTGCCCGCGGGCCCAGTCCCGCCACTTGCTCTTGGGCATCTGGAGGGGGGGCCGGGCACACATGCTCCCATTGTGCCCGGTGGGTTGTGCAGGTGGGCCGGGGCCGCAAGGCCGGAGCGCATGTCTCCCCAGGTGGACATGCGCTCCTGAACAGCCGTATGCGGTGGAGGCGGGTTTGGATCACTGTACCCCAGGCCCCCGGACCTTCATGAAGGCGGTGACCTGCTCAGCCCGCTTCTTTAGGACCCTTCAGTCCGCTTTTGCCCTCGCGGGCCTGCAGGACGGCCGCCACCTCGCCGGGCGAGACCCCCACCTCGGCCATGGCGAACAGGGTGTGGAACAGCAGGTCGGCGACCTCGGTCGCGAGTTCGGCACGGTCGCCATTCTTGGCGGCGAGCAGGACCTCGCCGCTTTCCTCGCTGATCTTCTTCAGCACCCGGTCCAGGCCGCCCGCGTGCAGGCGGGCCACGTAGCTGTTCTCGGGCAGCGTGGCGAGGCGCTCGCTGATGGTGGCGTACACCCGCTCCAGCGTGCCGTCGAGCCCGGCAGGGCCAGTGTCTTGCGCGGTCAGCAGCGGGGTGTGAAAACAGGAATACTCGCCGGTATGGCACGCCGGACCGGACTGCTCCACCCGGTACAGCACGCTGTCGCCGTCGCAGTCCAGCTGCACCTCCACCACCCGCTGGGTGTTCCCGCTGGTCGCGCCCTTGACCCACTGCTCTCCGCGCGACCGGCTGTAGTAGGTGGCTTCCCGGGTGGCGAGCGTGCGCTTCAGCGCCGCGCGGTCGGCATACGCCTGCATCAGCACTGCGCCGGTGCGGGCGTCCTGTGTGACCACCGGGATCAGGCCGTCGGGGCCGAACTTCAGGGCATCGGGGTCGGGGGTCATGCGTCCTCCCACTCGGGGCGTACCGCGACGCCGCGCCCGTGCAGATAGGCCTTGACCTGCGGCACGGTCAGCTCGCCGAAGTGAAAGACGCTGGCGGCCAGCGCGGCGTCGGCCTGCCCACCGTGCGCGTCGCCGCGCAGCACGTCATGAAAATCCGAGAGCTGGCCCGCTCCGCCCGAGGCGATCACAGGCAGGTCCACGGCCTGGGCGACCGCGCGGGTGGCTTCCAGGTCAAAGCCGGCCCGCGTGCCGTCGGCGTCCATGATGTTCAGGCAGATCTCGCCGGCTCCCAGACCCTGGCCGCGCACCGCCCACTCCAGCAGGTCCAGCCCGGTGTCCACCCGCCCGCCGGCGCGGTACACGTTCCAGCCGCTGCCGTCCGCGCGGCGCTTGGCGTCGATGGACAGCATCACGCACTGTGCGCCGTGGTGGTCGCTCGCCTCGCGGATGAGTTCCGGGCGGGTCAGGGCGCCGCTGTTCACGCTGATCTTGTCGGCCCCGGCGAGCAGCAACTGCCGGAAGTCCGACAGCGCATTGACTCCGCCGCCCACCGTCAGCGGCATCATGACCTGCTCAGCCACCCGCGCGGCCACGTCCAGCATCAGGCCGCGGCCCTCGTGGGTGGCGGTGATGTCGTAGAAGACCAGTTCATCGGCCTGCTGCGCCTCGTAGGCCTGGGCGAGCACCAGCGGATCGCCCGCGTCGCGGTGGTCCTCGAAGAACCGGACGTTCTTGACCACCCGGCCGTTTTGCACGTCCAGGCACGGAATGATGCGTTTGGTCAGCATGCCGCGCGGTCCGTGCGTGGGTTGTCCAGCGGGCCGGCGGTTGGTTCGGGGGCGCGCCGCCCGGCGCCCAGCAACACAGCGTTCATGCTGCCGAGTCTACGCGAGCAGCCGCGCTTTTGCCCGCTGCCGACGCTTTTCTCACCGATGTGGGCTGGGCGTGCAGCCAGCATGAATCCTCTGTTTCTGGTTTCTGTGCCTGACATGCTGTCAGAACACCCACCATCCTGGTGCTGCCCTTCGGGTCTACACAGAGTTCACTTTTTCTTTAGGGCTTTTTCACGCGCCGTGGTAAGCTGTGCGTATCTCGGTGTCCCCGGCGCGTCCTGCCTCACGTGTCTCTGCGGCCCAGCAGATTTGCTGTGCCGATCGGTCTGAAGCTTTTTCGTGGTCCCCCATCTTCTGGAGAGAGCCGTGAGCATTCACCGCATCCTGCTCGTCGACGACAATCCGAATGACCTGGAGCTGGCCCTGAGCGCCATTGCCGGCGAGCGGGTCGGGTCCTCGCGTCCTGAAGTGATGATCGCGGGCGGCGGGCAGGCGGCCATCGGGCTGCTGCAGGCGGCGCTGCGGGGCGGGCAACCGCTGCCGGACGTGATTCTGCTCGACCTCAAGATGCCGCAGATGGACGGGCTGGCGGTGCTGGATGCCATCCGCGCCGAGGAGGCCCTGCGCAACATTCCGGTGGTGGTGCTGACCACCAGCGGCGAGGACCGCGACATCCGCGACGCCTACGCGCACGGCGCGAGCGCCTACGTGATCAAGCCGCTGGATTTCATGCAGTTCAGCGAGGCGATGCGGACCATTCAGGCGTTCTGGACCCACCTGAACCGCCATCCCGGCCTGAACAACTGACCTGCCCCCGGGTACAGACAGGCTTGACGGGCTCTTTATCCCGGCTTCGGCCGCGCCGCCCACGACGTACCCTGGCGGCATGCGTGTGTATCTGGGCTGCGGCGGCTATAGCAACGACGACTGGACGGCCCCGGGGCTGATCTACGAGGGCGTGAAGAAGGACGGCTACCTGGACACCTACGCCCGGCACTTTGACGCCGTGGAGTTGAACAGTTCCTTCTACGCCATTCCCGGCCTCAAGGCCTTCGAGGGAATGGCGCGCAAATCCGCCGGGCGCACCCGTTTTGCCGTCAAGCTCAACCGGGCCTTTACCCATGACCGCGCCCCCACCGACGCCGACTACGACCGCATGCTCCAGAGTCCGGAGCCGCTGCGCGACGCGGGCCTGATGGGTCCGTATCTGGCGCAGTTTCCGTTCTCGTTTCACCGCACTGCCGAGAACCGCCGCTACCTGCTGGGGCTGGCCGAACGTTTCGCCGGACACGAGCTGGCCGTGGAACTGCGCCACGCCAGCTGGGACCGGCCCGAGGTGCGCGAGGGCATGGGCGATTTCGGCCTGATCTGGGTCAGCCCGGATTATCCGCCGGTGGGCGGCATGCCCGAACCTCAGGTTCACGTGACCGGTGACGTGGGCTACCTGCGGCTGCACGGCCGCAACGAGGGCAGCTGGTGGGAGGGCAAGAGCGCCGCCGAGCGGCACGACTACCTGTATAACCGCGCCGAGATGGACGAATGGGCCGAGAAGATCGCGCTGGTCAACGATGACCTGAGCGAGCTGTACATATTTTTTCAGAACACGACCCGCGGCCACGCCCTGAAGAACATTCCCATGCTGCGCGAGGCCCTCAACGCACGCGGCGTGCCGGTGCAGACGCCCGATCCCGGCGACGACGGGCGCCTGCTGTAGGGCGCGCCCCTGATCGCCTACCCGGTTTTCAACAGCCGCCGCTGCCGGAGCAGCCCGGGGGCCTCCTCGGCGGCCAGCTGAACCAGGCGGTCCATCTTGTGAGGATCGGCCTCCAGGTCAATGCGCAGGCCCAGATCGCGGGCGGCCTCGCTGCACGCCGGCCCGATGCTGACGGTGACCAGCCGGTTCAGGGCGTCGCGGGCGTGCGCCAGCAGGCCCAGGCGTTCGGCGTACTTCAGGAAATGCAGCGCCTGGGTGCCGCTGGAGAGCAGCAGCACCTCGGGACCGCCGAGCACGCAGTGGCGCACCGCCGCGTCCAGGGGGCCGGCGTCGTGCGGGAAGGCGCAGCGGTACACCGGAACCCCGCTCAGCCGCAGGCCCGCAAAGCTCAGCTCGCGGACCAGCGGGGCGGGCATGGCCTCGCCGTATTCCAGCACGGCGGCGTGTTGCCCGCGCTGCAGGCTGCCGAGCAGGTGGGCCTGCACGTCGTGCCAGCCGAGCGGCTGGGCCAGGTGGGTTCCGCTCAGGCCCAGTTCCTGCGCGGCCTGCTGTGCCTGGGAACCGCAGGTCACGAGCGGCATCCCCCGCAGCGTGTCCAGATGCCGGGGGTCGCGGGCGGCCAGCGCACGCAGGAACACGCGGGTGCCCACGCCGGTCATGCACACGAGGGTGTGCAGGTCCCCGGTCGCCAGCGAGCGTTCGAAGTCGTCGAGGGAACGGGTCAGATCGAGTTTCTGTTCGCGCATGCTGGGGGCCAGGACGGGGACGCCGCCCCAGCGCCCGATCAGCGCCGCCATCTCCCCGGCGCGGCGGGATTCCAGACTCAGGACGTGCAGGCCGCCCAGAACACCTGTGGCAGGACGGGCAACGGCGGACAGGGTGAGTGGGCTGGGGCGACGGCCTGCCCGGGCGGTAAAGCCTGAGGCCTGGACTGCGGGTTCGGTCATGGAGGTCTCCAGAAAAAGGATGCGCCCTGCGGAAACAGCGGAGGCAGGCACAGGGCCGCAGGGCTGGCTCCATTTAGGCTCAAAATCTGCAGTATGTCAATAAAAAGTGTGACGTTGTGCAAATTAAGGCGAGATAATCTGATTTTAACTCACCCTTCTCTGCGCAATGTCAGGAAATCCTGTCCTCCAAGGTTTTGCAGGCGTGCGGCGTCCGTCCCCGGACTCCGGTGCCTCCGGGCCTGCCGGGCCGGGCGCGGACAGCGCAGAGCCGGGACCGCCCCCAGCGGTCGTGTGGCGCGGCACCTCCGGGGAAGAGCGGCGCACAGAACAACCCGCAGAACAAACAGCAAAGGCGGGGAAGGAAGTTCCTGTCCCCGCCTCTGGCCCCTGCCGGCCGACCTTCAGCCGCGCTGGTAGGCCACCTGCCCGCCGACCAGCGTGAGCACGGGCCAGCCGCGCAGCGTTTCGCCGGCCCAGGGCGTGAACCTGGCCTTGGATTTGAATTCGGCGGGGTTGGCCTCACGCTCGGTGTCCAGATCCAGAACCACCACGTCGGCGGGTGCTCCAGCGTCCAGCGACGGTGCAGGCCAGCCCATCACGCGGGCGGGGGCGGCCGTCATCAGGTCCAGCAGCTTCTCCAGCCCCAGCTCGGCTCCGAAGCGGGTGTACATCAGCGGAAACGCCAGCTCGATGTACGCGATGCCGCTGGGAGCGTCCAGCAGGTTCCGCTCCTTCTCGGCGCGGGTGTGGGGGGCGTGGTCGGTGGCGAGGCAGTCCACCGTGCCGTCCTTCAGGCCCTGCAGCAGCGCGTCGGCGTCGGCCTGGGTGCGCAGGGGAGGAGCCACCTTGTAGACGGCGTCGAAGCCGCGCAGCGCTTCATCGGTCAGCGTGAGGTGGTGGGGGCAGACCTCGCAGGTCACGTTCAGGCCTCGGGCCTTGGCTCCGCGCACGAGGTCCAGCGCGCGGGCGGTGGACAGGTGCTGGATGTGCAGCCGGGCCGCCGATCCCTGGGCCTGCAGCCCGGCCAGAATCTCCAGGTCGCGGGCCACGCGCGCCGCTTCCGCCGCCGCAGGGTTGCCGGGCAGCCCCAGGGCCTCGGACACGGGCCCCTCGTTCATCACGCCGTCGGCGCGCAGCGAGGCGTCCTCGGCGTGCACACTGACCACCATGCCCAGGCTTCCGGCATATTCCAGTCCCAGACGCAGCACCCGCGCGTTCTCGTTGGTGCGCCCGTCGTCGGTGAACATGGCGGCCCCGGCGTCTTTCAGGTAGCTCAGCTCGGCCAGCGCCTCGCCGTGCTGTCCCCGGGTCAGCGCCGCCGCCGGACGCAGGCGCGCGAAGCCCAGTCCGTCGGCCTTCTCTCTCAGGGCGCGCACGGTGGCCGGCTCGTCGATCACGGGCGCGGTGTTCGGCATGCACACCACCGTGCCGTAACCGCCCGCCGCCGCCGCCGCGAGGCCCGAGGCCAGGTCCTCCTTCTCGGTCTGTCCCGGCTCGCGCAGGTGGGCGTGCAGTTCGGTGAAGGCGGGGGCCAGGGTGCCGCCGTGGCCGTCCAGGACCTCGCCCTCCTGCGGCAGGTTCCACCCCTTGATAAGTCCATGCTCAAAGGTGACGGATTCGGTCCGGTCGGAACCGGGGCGTTTGATGTTGGTGATGGTCAGGGTCATGGATGTCCTCGTTGAAGGAAAGGGGGCGGCGGCGTGCACCGGTCCGCCCTCAGTTCAGCAGTTGCAGGGGTTCAGCGTCGGCGGGCCGGATGCCGTCCGGATCAGCAATCAGGGTCAGGCCGCCGCTGAAACGGGCCTCGATGCGGTACTCGGAACTGGACTGGATGGACAGCCGGCACGCCTCCACACGGGGCTGCTCGGGCGGCGCGTGGTTCTCAAACCGGGGACTGTCGCAGTCGGCGTCGGTGGTGGTCTCACGGTCCTTGAGGTGGGCGATCAGCAGCGACGCCCGCAGGTCGGCCAGGTAGGCGCGGGCGGCGCTCACCCCGCCGTGGTTCGGAGAAGCGGTGGTCAAGGGCCGGGCCTCGGGGTGTGCCACAGCAAGCGGCCTGCCCGACAGCGCCGGCTGACAGCCGCACAGCAGCAGGGCGCTGCCCAGAACCACGGCCAGCTTCACCTATGCCCGCCCCACCAGCAGGTGGTACAGCACGCTCATGCGGACGGCCTGTCCGTTCTCGACCTGCCGCAGAATCCGGCTGCGCGGGCCGTCGGCGGCCTCACTGCTGATTTCCAGATCGCGGTTCATGGGGCCGGGGTGCAGCACGATGGCGCCGCTCTCGGCGTGCTGCATCAGGGCCTCGTTGACCTGATACGTATCGGCGTATTCCGGGAGGCTGGCCAGGAACCCCCCGCCCATGCGTTCCTTCTGCAGGCGCAGGGCCATGACCGCGTGTGCGCCGCGCACCGCCGCCCGGGGATCGCTGGTCAGCGTCACGCCGGGCAGCGCGGCCAGGTCGGCGGGCAGCAGGGTCGCGGGGCCGCACAGCACCACCTCGGCCCCCAGTTTGGGCAGCAACTCCGCATTGCTGCGCGCCACCCGGGAGTGACGGATGTCTCCGATGATGGCGACCTTCTTGCCTTCCAGGCTGCCGTACTCCTGGCGCACGGTGTAGGCATCGAGCAGCGCCTGGGTGGGGTGGGCGCGGCGGCCGTCGCCGGCATTGATGACGGGTTTTCCGCTGTAGCGCGCGACCAGATGCGCGGCCCCGGCCGCGTGGTGGCGCACGATGTAGGCGTCGACCTTGTAGGCGGTCAGGACCTCCACGGTGTCGCGCAGGGACTCGCCCTTGCTCACGCTGCTGCTGCCGGCGGCGAAGGTCAGTACGTCGGCGCTCATGCGGCGGGCGGCCAGCTCAAAGGAGGTGCGGGTGCGGGTGGAATTCTCGAAGAATGCCGTGCAGACGGTCAGTCCCTGCAGCGCAGGTACCTTCTTCACCGGACGGTCAAGCACCTGCAGCATGGTGTCGGCGTTGTCCAGCAGGGCCGTCAGGCGCTCGGGCGACCAGTCCTGAAAGTCGAGCAGGTGCCGGGGACGGGTGGGGGCGGAGACAGTGCTCATTTCACGTCCTCCAGGTCCCACAGTTCCACGCTGTCCACGCCGTCGGTTTCGTGCAGGCGCACCTTGACGAGTTCGCCCCGTGCGGTGGGCAGGTTCTTGCCCACGTAGTCGGCGCGGATGGGCAGCTCGCGGTGACCCCGGTCCACGAGCACGGCCAGCTGAATACCGGCGGGGCGGCCCAGGTCAATCAGGGCGTCCAGCGCGGCCCGCACGGTGCGGCCGGTGTACAGCACGTCGTCCACCAGAATCACCCGGCGCTGCGAGATGTCAAACGGCACCTGCGTGTCGCGGATGATCGGCTGGTGCGCCACCTCGGTCAGGTCGTCGCGGTACAGCGTGATGTCCAGCCGTCCGGTGGGAACGTCCACGCCTTCGAGCTCGGCCAGCTTGGCCGCCAGCCGCAGCGCCAGCGGAATGCCGCGCGTATGAATGCCGATCAGGGCCAGTTGCTCGGCCCCCTTGTTGCGCTCGATGATCTCGTGGGCGATGCGGGTCAGGGCGCGCCGGGTCTCGTCGTTGGTGAGGATGGTGGCCTTGGGACCGCTCATACCGGGGCCCCTGCACAGAAAAAAACGCCGCTCAGCGCGTGCTGACGGCTTGGTTCGGTTTCGGTCATACAGGGCTCCTTCTCCTGCCTCACGGGGCGGGCGCAGCCTCACGGGACTGCCGAGAGAGGGTGAACAGTTGCGGGCAGCTTTCTGCCGCCCCGGAGTGTACCAGAGCCGGGCAGGAGTACACGGCCCTGCCACAGTCACAGTTTTAAGACGCACTAAACTTGACAGCAAAGCACTCAGATTTTATTCTTTCTGGCAGATGGGCGTCAGGCGAGTGCCGAAGGGTACGCCCTCACCCACAGGAGGTTTCCCCATGATGCGATTTGATCCTTTTCGTGACATTGAAGAGCTGACCCAGCGCATGGACCGGGCCTTCGGCCAGGGCAACGGCACGGCCCGCCTGTCGCCCCCGGTGGACGTCCACGAGGACGAGTCGGGGCTGGAGCTGACGCTGGACCTGCCCGGCGTACAGCCACAGGACATCCAGATCGAGGCCGAGAGCCAGACCCTGACGGTGCAGGCCGAGCGCAAATATGACCGCTCCGAGGGCCGCACCGCCCACCGCGTGGAGCGGGCCTACGGCACCCTGATCCGGACCTTCAGCGTGCCTCCCAAGTACGATCTGGGCAAGGTGGAGGCCAACTTTGACCACGGCACCCTGACCCTGCGCGTGCCGCGCAGCGAGGCGGCCCAGAAGCGCAGCATCTCGGTCCGCAGCGGCGGTCAGGACACCGGCTCCAGAACCCTGGACGCGGGCAAGTCGTCCGGGACCCAGGACAGCAAGGACAAGGACGGCAAGAAGGTCAACCAGTAAGCCCAGTCGGGTGAAACGAGGTCGCAGCATTGTCGCTGCGGCCTTCTCTTTTGGGGGGTGTCCGGGACCCCCATGTGCCCGGAAACAGCGCCCCTTCCCGGTTATTCCCCCTGCCGCACCGCCTCCAGCAACTCTGCAGTCAAGCTCAGGGCGGCGGGGCCCAGGGGAGCGCGGGTGACGCCCAGCAGGGTGCCCAGCTTCTCGCGGCGGGCGCTGGACAGGCTGGTCCAGCGCTGCAGGTCCGCGCGGTGGGTGCGGGCAGTCTCGTCGCGCAGGTAGCGCACCGCGCCGTCGTAGTAGCCGGCGCTGAAGGCGGCGCGGGCCCGGCGCTCCTGCTCCAGCATGCCCAGACCGCGTGTGGCGAGCAGCACCCGCCGGGCTTCCTCCTGTCCGCCGAAGCCGTACAGATGTTCCAGGCGGTAGATCGCCTTGGGAAACCGCAGGCCCGCCGAGGCCCGCCACGCGTGCGGCAGCCGGATCTCAAATTCGGGCCACAGGTGCAGCCAGGTCAGCAGGGCCGGGTACAGCAGGGTCAGGGCCAGGTCACGGGCATCTGCCAGGGCGAGCAGCTGTTCCTGCACGCCGTGGCCCGGCCCGGTGTGGGCGCGCCGGGCCTCCTCCAGACCCGCCGAGGCCTGATTCAGCAGGTCGGCACGGTGCGCGGCCCGCTGCGCGGCGCTGAGGTTCCACAGGGTGCGCTGGATACGGCCGTATCCCCCGGTGGGGTCGTACGTAACGCGGCTGGTGGCGAGCAGCGCCAGTGGGGCCTGGGCGCGCGCCACATCCCAGTCGCGCCACGCATCGAGGTGCTCGAAGGGAAAGCGCTCCACCGTCACGCCTGAGCGCGTCTCGGACTGCGGCGCGCTCAGGTCACGCTGAAAGGTGACGAAGGTGGGCTGGCTGCCCGCCCACGCAAATTCGGTGCCGTAGCTGCCGGCCTGGGCCACCGCACGCACCTTGCGGTCGGCGACCAGCCGCTCGGCCACCCGGTCGGGGGTGGAGCGCTCCGGCGGATGGCGCTCTGGGCTGCGGCGTTCTGTGGCGTGTTCTTGCGGCACGTTGCTGTTCTCCCTCCCGGCCCTCAGCATAGGGGCCGGGGGGGCAGCTTACCGTAACCGCAAGGGGCGTCCAGCCCGCCAAAAGTTGTGCGGCGTGGCCGGTTAAAAACTGCGAAAGAGGCGCGGTGGTCTCAGCTCCGCGCCACCACCGTCTGCGCGCCGAGCACGCGCTCGCCCACACTCACCTGGGGCGTCAGCGCGGCGGGCAGGTGCAGCAGAACCACGCCGCCCTCGGCCAGAAACGCGGATTTGTGTCCGGCGCGTCCCCCGTCTCCCTGCCGCAGGTAGGAGGTCGCCTGCAGCCCGGCCCCCGGCGCCACCAGCGTCACGCCGACCGACCCCAGGGCGCTGTCGGTCACCATGCTCAGACGTTCGTTTTCCAGCAGGCCGCGTGTGCCCAGCACGTCGGCGGGCCGGCCGGCGAGCAGCGTCAGCGCCTGGGCCGGGCCAAGCAGCGCCACATTGCTGCGGCTGCCGCGGTGCTGCACCTGCGCCACCTCGCCGTCCACCGGCTGATAGGTGTAATGCACGTCCAGCGGCCCGACAAAGATGCCCACCAGCCAGCCGTCGTCCTGGGCGGCGTCTGCACCCGGCCCGGTGCCCAGCAGGTCGCGGGCCGCCACCTGGGTGTTCAGCGCCTCGATCTCCACCTGCCCGTTCTCGATGCGGCGCACAAAGCTCACCACGCCGTCGGCCGGACTCAGCACGGCGGCTCCGGCCGGGGGCACGCGCACGGGGTCGCGGAAGCGGTACACGTTCCGCAGGTACAGGGCGGCGCTTGCGAGGGCAAGCAGGGGCAGAACACGGCGCAGACGCATGTCCGCAGTGTAGTGGGCGCTGTGGGGCAGGGGGCCACCCCACAGGCCTTTGTTTCTCTTTACTTCACCAGAATGTCCACGCTGCGCAGCAGGTCGGCATTCCTGCCGGCCACGGGGCCACGGCCCTCATCGTTGCGGGTCAGCCGGTCAAGCACGTCCTGCCCGGCGGCCACCTGCCCGAACACGGTGTACTGCCCGCTCAGGAAGTCGGCCGGGGCCACCGTGATGAAAAACTGGCTGCCCTGCGAATCCAGGCTGGCTGCCCGCGCCATGCCCAGCACGCCGGCCCGGTCGAAGCGCAGACCGTTTTTCGCCTCTGCCGTGAAGCTGTAGCCGGGGCCGCCGGTGCCCCACGCCGCCTTGCGGGCCGGATCGGCACTCAGGGGGTCGCCCCCCTGCGCCATGAACCCGTCAATAACCCGGTGAAAGCGCGTGCCGTCATAGAAGTGGTTGAGGGCCAGAAACACGAAGTTGTTGACCGCCGCCGGGGCCGCCCTGGCATTCAGGTCCACCGTCACGTCGCCCTTCTCGGTCCTGAGCACGGCGCGGTAGCTTCGGGCCGGGTCAATGATCTGCTCGGCTTTCTGGAAGCTGCGCACCGGCGTATCGCTCAGCGGCTTGAGGGGCGTGAAGCCGGACTCGGCGGGCTTCGGCGCTGAGGAAGGCGGGAGTGGAGTCGGGGTCACCGGGGCCGGGGTTGCCGGCGTTGGGGTGGCCGCCGTCTTGGGCTGTGCCCGGGCGGCGGGAGCGCACGCGGCCAGCCCCGAGGCGAGCAGCGCAGCAAAAAGGCCAATCTGTAACTTCATGCGCGTCAGTATTTCATCCGCCGCATGAGAGGGTCCTTTGGACCCCGGCTGCGCGCCCTCACTCCAACGGCAGACTGGTCGTGTATTTCTCCTGCTTGACCACGATGGTGCTCGCGGTGTTGCGCACGCCGGGAATGGCGGCCAGGGTATTCACCAGAAAATGCTGGTAGGCGTCGAGGTCCGGCACGCTGACCTTGAGCAGGTAATCGATGTCGCCCAGGCACAGAAAGCATTCCAGCACCTCGGGGCGGCCCTGCATCTTGGTGGCGAAGTCCTCGAAGCCCTGTTTGGTCTGCTTGTCCAGCGTGACCCGCACGAGCACCAGCAGTTCACGCCCCACCTTCTTGGGGTCGAGCAGGGCCACGTAGCGCTGAATGATGCCCTCTTCCTCCAGCCGCCGCACGCGGCGCAGGGTGGGAGCTGGGGTCAGGCCGATCTCGTCGGCAAGTTCGGTGTTGGGCAGACGGGCGTCGCGCTGCAGGATGCCCAGAATCTGGCGGTCAATGGCGTCAAGCGTACTCTGGGACATACTGGTGCCCATTCTGACACATCGGCGCAATTCTGTTGCCCGGATGTTCCGTGGGAGGACGTCTGCGGCAATCCAGAAAGGCCCCCGACTTGTTAGGATGCGCTGCTTCACCGTCACGCAACCCAGCCCCCACCCCGCCGCCAGCTTCGCTGTGTCACGCACCTGTGCGGCCCAGGAGAATCCCATGCATATCGGACTGCCCAAAGAGATCAAGGTCAAGGAAAACCGTGTGGCCCTCACCCCCGGCGGGGTTGCCACCCTCGTGCGGCGCGGCCACCGCGTCACCGTGCAGGAGGGCGCGGGCGTGGGCAGCGGCATCCGCGATCAGGAATACGTGGATGCGGGCGCGCAGCTCGGCAGCGCCGACGACGCCTGGGCCGCCGAGATGGTGGTCAAGGTCAAGGAGCCGGTGGCCAGCGAGTACGGCTACCTGCGCGACGATCTGCTGCTGTTCACGTACCTGCACCTCGCCGCCGACCGTCCCCTGACCGACGCGCTGCTGGAGGCGGGCACCACCGGGGTGGCCTACGAGACCGTGCAGGCCGAGGACCGCAGCCTGCCGCTGCTCACTCCCATGAGCGAGGTCGCCGGCCGCCTGAGCGTGCAGGCCGGGGCGTACCACCTGCAGAAGCCGGTGGGTGGACGCGGCGTGCTGCTCGGTGGGGTGCCCGGCGTGCAGGCGGGCCATGTGGTGATCCTGGGCGGCGGCGTGGTGGGAACCAACGCGGCCAAGATGGCGATGGGCCTGGGCGCGAAGGTGACCATTCTGGACGTCAGCCACCGCCGCCTGACCTACCTGGACGACATCTACTTTGGCCGCCTGACCACCATGATGAGCAGCGAGGCCAACCTGCGCGCGCTGCTGCCCGAAGCCGACCTGCTGATCGGCGGCGTGCTGATTCCGGGAGCCAAGGCCCCGCACCTCGTCACCCGCGACATGCTGGACCTGATGCAGGAGGGCAGCGTGATCGTGGACGTGGCCGTGGACCAGGGCGGCTGCGTGGAAACCATCCACGCCACCACCCACACCGACCCCACCTACGAGGTCGCGGGCGTGGTTCACTACGGCGTGGCGAACATGCCCGGCGCGGTGCCGCGCACGAGCACCTTCGCCCTGACGAACGCGACCTTTCCCTACGTGCTGATGCTCGCCGATCACGGTCTGGACGTGCTGCGCGGCCACGCGGCGCTGCAACTCGGTGTCAACACCCACCGCGGTCAGCTGACCTACCAGGGCGTGGCGGACGCCTTCGGCCTGCCGTATGTCCAGGTCACCGAGGCGCTGGGCGCGTGGGGCGCCCAGGCGTAATCCGGAACAGACGCGTCCCCCCGCTGTCGTGAGCGGAGGGGACAGTGGGGGCGACAGGCCAGCGCGGTCTGCCGCCCCCGGCCTTTACAGTGGGTTCCATGACCCGCCCGTTGCCCGGCGAATACCAGCCCTTCTATGCCCGCTACGTGGACCTTGCGCCCGAGGACGATGTGCTGGCGGCCATGGAGACGCAGGCCCCGCTGACCCGCGCGCAGATTCTGGGTTTCTCAGACCGGCCCGAGCACCGGTATGCGCCCGGCAAGTGGAGCGTGAAACAGACGGTGGGCCATATGGCCGACACCGAGCGGGTGTTCGGCTTCCGCGCCCTGTGGTTTGCCCGCGCCGACCCGGCCCCGCTGCCCGGCTTCGAGCAGAACGACTGGATGCGCCACAGCCCCTTCGAGGATCAGACGCTGGCGGACCTGCTCGATGGATTCGAGGCGGCGCGGCGCAGCAATATGGCCGTGCTGCGGTCCCTGTCGCCGCAGGCCTGGGCCCGCAGCGGCGTCGCCAGCGGCCATTCCATCAGCGTGCGGGCGCTGGCCCACGGCATGCTGGGCCACGAGCGGGCGCACCTGCAACTGCTGGCGGAACGCTACAGATAGTTCCCCGGATGAGTGGGGACATCCGGGGAACAGGGGGATAGGGCAGGACGGAGGCTTTCCGCCGCCGCAGAGCGCCGGGAAGGGACCGGTGCTGGATACGCCCGGTCCCGTCTGCGCCCCGCCTTTACGAAACCCACTCCTGCAGGCTGCGGACTCCCAGCTCGCCCGCCTCCACGGCCCCGGCAATCGCCCGCGCCGTCCATTCGGCGGCCTCGCGCGTGCTCACGATGGGCACGCCCCGTTCCAGCGCCGTTCTCAGCAGGCGGCTCCCTGTTACGTCGATCAGCAAGTCGGGCAGCCTGTCGCCGTCCTGCGTCCGAATCACGTTCAGGCCCGCGCCCTCCAGCGTGGCGGCCACGTCGTCCAAGCCGTCGCCGAGCAGCAGGACGGTACCGCTCAGGGGCAGGTAGTTCTTGGCCCCCAGCTGCGCCCGGTAGAACGCCAGGTACGGGTCCGCGTCGATGCCCATGCTCTCGCCGGTGCTTTTCATCTCCGGCCCCAGCACCGGCAGCACGCCCGCGAATTTCAGGAAGGGCAGGTGCACTTCCTTCACCGAGAACATGGCCGGCACCGGGGTCTCCAGCAGCCCGATCTGTTCCAGCGTGTGGCCCACGGCGATGCGGGCGGCACTCTTGGCGAGGGGATGGTTCACGGCCTTGCTCACGAAGGGAACGGTGCGGCTGGCACGCGGGTTGGCCTCCAGGATGTACGCCACGTCGTCCTTGACCGCCCACTGTACGTTCATCAGGCCGCGCACGCCCAGTTCCAGCGCCAGCCGCTCGGTGTCGGCCTTCACGCGGGCCAGCAGCTCGGCGCTCAGGTTCACCGGGGGCAGCACGCACGCGCTGTCACCGCTGTGAACCCCGGCGGCTTCCACATGCTCCATGATCCCGGCCACCACGGCGCGCTCGCCGTCGCACAGGGTGTCCACGTCCAGCTCCAGCGCTCCTTCCAGGAACTGGTCCAGCAGAATGCTCGGCTGGCCCTCCACGGCGGCGTACACCTCGTCCAGATAGGTGGTCAGCTCGGTCATGCTGCGCACCGTCCGCATCGCGCGGCCCCCCAGCACGTAGCTGGGCCGGGCCATCAGCGGAAAGCCCAGCTGTTCGGCCAGGGCCTGCGCCTCGTTCGGCGTCTTCGCCACCAGTCCGCGCGGCTGCGGCAGGCCCAGGCGTTCGCACAGCGCGTTGAAGGACGCGCGGTCCTCGGCCTCGTCGATGGCGTCGGGACTCGTCCCGATGATCGGGGCGCCCGCCGCCTCCAGCCGCCGCGCCAGTTTCAGCGGGGTCTGACCGCCCAGCTGCACGATCACGCCCACCGGCTTCTCGTGATCGACGATGTTCATCACGTCCTCGAAGGTCAGCGGCTCGAAGTACAGGCGGTCTGCCGTGTCGTAGTCGGTGCTGACCGTCTCGGGGTTGGAGTTGATCATGATCGTCTCGTAGCCCGCGTCCTGCAGCGCCCAGACCGCGTGAACGGTGGCGTAGTCGAACTCCACGCCCTGCCCGATGCGGTTGGGGCCGCTGCCCAGGATGACCACCTTGGGCTTGTCGGTGGGGGTGACCTCGTCTTCCCACTCGTAGGTGGAGTAGTGGTACGGCGTGTGCGCCTCGAACTCGGCGGCGCAGGTGTCCACCGTCTTGTAGACGGGAAGCGCCTTGGCCTCCTTGCGCAGGGCGCGGACCTCCAGCTCGCTCAGGCCCACGATCTCGCCGATGCGGGCGTCACTGAAGCCCAGGCGCTTGACCTCGCGCCAGTACTCGTATTTCCATTCCCGGATCGGCCCCAGTTCCAGAATCTCGCTCTCGGCCGCCACGATCTCGCGCAGCTGGCCCAGGAACCACGGGTCAATCTTGGTGGCGTCGAACAGCTGTTCCACGGTCTCGCCGCGCCGCAGCAGCTCAATGACCGCTTCCAGACGGCGCGGGTTGGGGTACAGCAGGGCGCGCAGTTCGTCCGGCGACATGGCGGCGAAGACCCCGCGCACGTCGCTTTCCACGCTGCGCAGCGCCTTTTGCAGCGACTCCTTGAAGGTGCGGCCAATCGCCATGACCTCGCCCACGCTGCGCATCTGGGTCCCCAGATGATCCGAGCTGCCCGGGAACTTCTCGAAGGCAAAGCGCGGAATCTTGGTCACCACGTAGTCGATGCTCGGTTCGAAGGCGGCGGGCGTCACGCGGGTGATGTCGTTGGGCAGCTCGTCGAGGGTGTACCCCACCGCGAGCAGCGCGGCGATCTTGGCAATCGGGAAACCGGTGGCCTTGCTCGCCAGCGCGGAGGAGCGCGACACGCGCGGGTTCATCTCGATCACGATCACGCGCCCGTCCACCGGGTTGACCGAGAACTGGATGTTGCTGCCGCCGGTCGCCACGCCAATTTCGCGGATGATCGCCAGTGACATGTCGCGCAGGCGCTGGTATTCCACGTCGCTGAGGGTCTGCGCCGGGGCCACCGTGATGGAGTCGCCGGTGTGCACGCCCATCGGGTCAAAGTTCTCGATGCTGGTGATGATGATCACTGTGTCGGCGGTGTCACGCATCACCTCCAGTTCGTATTCCTTCCAGCCCAGGATGCTCTCTTCCAGCAGCACCGAGGTCACCGGGCTGTCGCGCAGGCCGCCCTCGGTGATCTGCAGGAACTCCTCGTAGGTGTGCGCGATGCCGCCGCCGGTGCCGCCCAGCGTGAAGGAGGGCCGGATCACGACCGGCAGGCCGAGTTCCTTCTGGTACTCCGTGGCCTCTTCCATGCTGTGAACCATCTTGCCGCGCGCCGTTTCCACGCCGATCTTCTTCATGGCGGCCTGGAACAGTTCGCGGTCCTCGCCCTTGTTGATGGCTTCCACGCCCGCGCCGATCAGTTCCACGCCGTATTTGGCCAGCGTGCCGCGTTCGTGCAGCTGCATCGCGAGGTTCAGCGCGGTCTGGCCGCCCAGGGTGGGCAGCAGGGCGTCGGGCTTCTCCCTGATGATCACCCGCTCCACGAACTCGGGCGTCAGCGGTTCCAGGTAGGTCGCGTCGGCCAGATCGGGATCGGTCATGATCGTGGCCGGGTTGCTGTTGACCAGCACCACGCGGTACCCCTCATTTTTCAGGGCTTTGAGCGCCTGCGTCCCGGAATAGTCGAACTCGGCGGCCTGCCCGATCTGGATGGGGCCGCTGCCGAGAATTAGGATCGTGTTCAGGTCAGTACGCTTGGGCATTCCAGAGAGGGAGTATGTCACGCCCGGGGGTGAGGCGGGTGGGAGCGGTCTGTATGGATATGCACCGGGCGTCCCGGCGGCCGTATGAAAGGGGTACCCGCCGCGCCGGATTGGTGAAGCCTTAAGCCCGTGCCCGTCTCCCAAACGGCCGGCTGCCCCTGCGTTAAGCTGGCTCCCGTTGCGCCGGCTGCAGTGCCGGCACGGACTGCCAACACGGGGAACACAGCGAACCCATACTGTGGTCCCACACCATAAGGAGGGGAGCATGACGACCCAGACCCTGCACATCGAGAATTACACGCTGGGCGCCGAGGCGCCGGGCCAGCACATCCTGGACGCCGCGACCGAGCGCCGTGTGGCCGAGTTTCTGTTCATGCATCTGGACGAGTACGGCGACGCCCTGGGGGATATCCAGGCCTGTCTGGCCTACGCCCACGAACGCGGCGGCAGCGTGACCTACGCCGAGGAAAACGGAGAACTGCTGGGTGCGGTGGTCACCAACCGCACCGGCATGGGCGGCTTCATTCCGGAGAACATCCTGGTGTACATCGCCGTTCATGAAGCGGCGCGCGGGCGCGGACTGGGAAAGCAGCTGATGGAAACGGCGCTGACGAATGTGCAGGGCAGTGTGGCCCTGCACGTGGAGCCGCACAATCCGGCCCGCAAGCTGTACGAGCGGCTGGGATTTACCAGCAAGTACCTTGAAATGCGGCTGCAGCGGTAAGGAGGAGGTGAACCCATGGCTTATCTGACGCTGGACCGGCCCAAGTTGCAGGCCAACTTTGATCATCTGGAGGGTCTGCTGGGGGCGCGCGGCATCGACTGGGGCATTACGACCAAGCTGCTGTGCGGCAACAAGCTGTTTCTCAATGAGGTGATCCGTCTGGGCCGCCTGGAACTGCTGGATTCACGCATCAGCAACCTGCGGGCCATCAAGGAGCTGAACCCGGAGGCGCAGACGGTGTACATCAAGCCGCCGGCCTCGGCCCTGATCGAGGAACTCGTGACCTGGGCGGACGTGAGCTTCAACACCGAGCTGGAGACCATCCGGGCCATCAGCGCCGAGGCCGTGAAGCAGAACAAGACGCACCTGATCATCATCATGATCGAGATGGGCGACCTGCGCGAGGGGGTGCTGCGCGAGGACATCGTGGCGTTCTACGAGCAGGTCTTCCGGCTGCCGAACATCCGCATCATCGGCATCGGCACCAACCTCAACTGCCTGAACGGAGTCATGCCCAGCGAGGACAAGCTGATTCAGCTGGGGCTGTACAAGACCATCATCGAGCTGAAGAACGGGGTCGAGATCCAGTGGGTAAGTGCGGGCACCACCGTGACCCTGCCGCTGCTGATCGCGGGCGGCCTGCCGGCGGCCATCAACCACTTCCGCATCGGGGAGGCGCTGTTCTTCGGGCAGGATCTGGTTCATGAGAATACCTTCGAGGCCATGCACGACGACGTGCTGGAACTGCATGCCCAGGTGATCGAACTGGCCGAGAAACCCACCACGCCGTCCGGGGTGCTGGGCAAGAATCCCTTTGGCCAGACCGCCGAGGGAGACGCCGAGGGGCCGAGCACCAGCCACCGCGCCATTCTGGACGTGGGCTACCTGGACATCTCGCCGCAGTACCTCACGCCGGTGGACCCGCGTCTGGAGGTCATCGGTGGCAGCAGCGACATGCTTGTGCTCAACGTGGGCGACAACGAGGCTGGCCTGGAGGTCGGCAGCTACGTCACCTTCCGTCTGAAGTACATGGGCGCCCTGCACCTGATGAACTCGCCGTACATCGACAAGTTCGTGCTCGATGGTTCGGGAGAGAAGATCTCGGAACTGCCCGCGCCACAGCCGGTCGGCGGCTGAGAAGGGCATGGAACAGGGGGGGGCATCGGCCAGTCGGCTGGTGCCCCCCGCAGCTGTGGTGTTCTAAACTGCCCTCAGCCTCGACCTCGGGGTGAACCCACCATGTCAACAGCCCTCTGACCCCCCGTCTCAAGCCGGCGCGCCCGCCTCAGGCCGCGCCGCCCGTGGGCTGTTGAACCCCCGAGGAACGAACGCATGTTGAAATCGAAAAATCCCGCGCGGGTGTATCTCGCGCTGTCGGCGGGCCTGTCCCTGGCCTTCGCGCTGGCCTTTACCCTGCAGGGCCTGTATTTCGTGACCGTGGCGGAGCTGAACCCGCTGCAACTCCTGCTGATCGGCGCGGCGCTGGAGGGAGCCGCCTTTGTGCTGGAGATTCCCACCGGCGTGGTGGCCGACGTTCATTCCCGGCGCCGCTCGGTGATTCTGGGCTGCGTGGGGCTGGGGGCGGGAATGCTGCTCGTCGGGGCCTTTCCGGTGTTCTGGGCGCTGCTGCTCGCCCAGGTCGTGTCGGCGGCGGGCTACACCCTGCTCAGCGGCGCGCAGCAGGCGTGGCTCGCCGACGAGGTGGGCGAGGACCGGGCCGCCAGGCTGTACCTGCTGGGCAGCCAGTATGGCCGGGCGGCGGGAATCGTGGGCCTCGGGGCGACGGCGGCCCTGGCCACCCTGGGACTGCAGGTGCCGGTGCTGGCGGGCGGCGCGGTGGCTCTGGCCCTGGGCGCTTACCTGTGGCTGCGCATGCCCGAGGAGGGATTCTCGCCCGCTCCGCGCGGGGAACGGCAGACCTGGACGGCGCTGGCAGACACGCTCGGGCGCGGCGTGCGCGAGGTGCGCGCCAGCCGGGTGCTGACCCTGCTGATGCTCACCGCCCTGATGTACGGCGCGGGCAGCGAGGCGGTGGACCGCCTCAACGAGTTTCTGCTGGTCCGCGAAATCGGTCTTCCGGGCGGATTGAGCGCGGCCGGCTGGTTCGTGCTGCTCGCGGCGGCGGTGCAGGCGGTCGGGCTGGGCGTGACTGAGCCGCTGCGCCGCCGCCTCACGCCACAGGAACCGCACGCGGCCGCCCGGACCCTGCGCTGGGTCCTGGGCGGCCGCGTGGCGGCGCTGCTGGTTTTTGCCCTGGCACCGGGCTTCGGCTGGGCCGCGCTGGCGCTGGTGGTGCAGGGAGTGCTGCAGGGCCTGTATGCCCCGCTGTACGACGCTTGGCTCAACCGGGGGCTGGACCCGCGCTCACGGGCGACCGTCAATTCCCTCGCCGCGCAGGCGGACGCGCTGGGGCAGGTGGGCTTCGGGCCGGGCTTCGGCGTGCTGGGCAACGTGCTGGGCGTGCGGGCGGCCCTGGCGCTCGCGGCGCTGGTGCCCCTGCCCCTGCTGGGCCTGCTGCGCGGCCTCCCTGTCTCCCGGCCGGAATCCACCGCGCCTGGAGAGCCGGACGCTAGGCCGTGATCTCGCTGATGAGCACCGTGGCGCCGCCGGTGGCAAACTTGGGAATGTCCGAGGCGGTGGCCTGCCCGGCGGGGCTGCCCATGGCCGCCTGGAAGCTGGCCATGTCCTCGAAATACAGCTCCGCGATGCGGTAGTGGGCGGGAGCGCTGCCGTCGGGGGTACCGATCACCTGCGCGACTTCAACACGGCTCAGGCCCGGAATGCTCCGGGCCAGGTCCATGTGGGTGTGGTGGTAATACTCGTCGAAGGCAGCAGGATCGGTGGGATTGCCGTACAGCACGGTCAGTTTGATCATGGCCAGCTCCTTGGGCGGGTGAGCGACCGCCCGGAGGTCAGCATACGCGCTGGCGGAGGCCCGGAGCAGGCCTCAACTCGCGCGCGCGGTGTCCCGGCCCGCCGCCTTGGCCTGGTACAACGCGGTGTCGGCGCGGCGCAGCAGCGTCTCGGGGGTGTCTCCGGGCCGCGCCTGGGCGATGCCGCAGCTGACGGTGATCGTGCGGGCCTCCGGGTGCCACAGGGAGCGCAGGCTGTCACGCAGCCGGGCCGCGATCTCCTGCGCGGCGGCCTGGTCGCCGGCGACCAGAACCAGGAACTCCTCGCCGCCCCAGCGCCCGACCCGGTCTCCCTTGCGCACGATGCGGGACGCGGCCAGGGCGGTGTCGCGCAGAACCCGGTCTCCCGTCTCGTGGCCGTAGGTATCGTTGACTGACTTGAAGTGGTCGAGGTCGAACAGCACGAGACTCAGCGGTTCGTGGCGCTCAGCGCGGCCCAGGCTGGCGCTCAGCCAGGTCTGCAACTGTCGCCGGTTGGGCAGTCCCGTCAGCGCGTCTATCTGCGCGAGGGTGGCCTCCCGCTCGGCCTGCAGCAGGGTATGGAAATACTGACGGCGCAGCTGGTGTTGCAGGAACAGAAAGGCGATCACGGTGCCGTGCATCAGGTACAGCTGCAGCAGCAGGTTGCCCTGCGCGGACTTGATGTCCGGCGCGATGTGGGGGGCCCACCAGAAGGCGGCGCCCACGGCGAGCAGCGCCGCGTACTGCCCCAGCGAGACGAGCAGAAAGGCGCGGGGGCGCAGCACCAGCGAGGCCACCAGATAGCTCAGGACCATCCAGTACGAGTACCCGCCCAGGCCCGCGGAGGTCTGTTCGATCAGCAGCAGTTGTGCCAGGCGCAAGACCGCCGCGCTGATCTGCAGGGTCAGTTCGGTCAGGCCCACCCGCATCAGGTCCGCCGGACGCCGCCACAGCCACAGCGCCAGCCCCGCATTCTTCACGGCGATCAGCAGCAGCGAGGCCGTTTCCAGGCGGGTCATGATGCCGACCTCCAGCCCCAGGGTGATCAGCGAGGTGATCAGACCGCTGACCAGCAGCACCAGCAGGGCGCTGCGCCGGTAGGTGCGGTCAGGCGAGGTGGAGGGGGGGAGGGCCATTTTCTGCCCGGAGCATAGGCCATCCACTCTGACAGCCGGCTCACCTGAACCGACGTGAGGGAACAGGCGGCCCCCGGCACTGCTGGCACCGTTGCGGCCGGTCGTCTGGACGGCCCGGGCTGCTTTCTGCTCTCTGGGGTTCAGACTGCGCCCATGCCGCAGCTGTTGTTCCGCGCCCGCGCCTCGCAGGAGAGTGTCTTCGCCCGCATGAGCCGCCTCGCGGCGCAGTTCGGGGCCGTGAACCTGGGGCAGGGCTTTCCCTCGGACGCGCCCCCGGCTTTTCTGCTGGAGGCGGCGCGGCGGGCGGTGGGCACCCACGACCAGTACAGCCCGCCCGCCGGACTGCCGGTTTTGCGGGACGCCATCGGCGCGGACCTGGGGGTGGACGGCGGCGACGTGATCGTGACCGGCGGCGCGACTGAGGCGCTGAATGTGCTCGCGCTGGCCCTGTACGGTCCGGGCGATGAGGTCCTGATGCTGGAGCCGGTATTCGACGTGTACCTGCCGCAGGCGCGGTTGGCCGGGGCGACCCCCGTGACGGTGCCCATGCAGCTGTCCGCGGCGAAGGGCTGGACCCTGGACCTGGGTGCGCTGCGGGCCGCCGTGACGGAGCGAACGCGGGCCATTCTGCTCAACAGTCCGTACAACCCCACCGGCACGGTGCTGTCGCGGGAGGAGCTGGAACAGATCGTGGCGCTGGCCCGCGCCCACGACCTGTGGATCATCAGCGACGAGGTCTATGACGAGCTGTACTTCGGCGCTCCCCCCGTGCCGGTCCGCACGCTGGCCCCCGAGCGCACCTTCACGGTCGGCAGCGCGGGCAAACGGCTGGAGGCGACCGGCTGGCGCATCGGCTGGATCGCGTGTCCACCGGGAGCGGGCGTGGCGGGCAACATCGCGGGCGTGCGGCAGCAGGGGTCCTTCTGCTCGCCCACTCCCCTGCAGGCAGCCGTGGCGGCGGCCCTGCCCCTGGCCCGCACCGAGGGCTTCTACGACCATCTGAGAAGCGAATACGCCGCCCGGCAGCAGTTGCTTGCAGACGGCCTGCGTGACCTGGGCGCCACCGTCTTCACCCCGCGCGGCACGTATTTCCTGACCGTCCTGCATCCCTCCTGGCGGGCCGAGACGCTGGTGGAACACGCCGGGGTCGCCGTGATTCCCGGTGAGGCGTTCTACGCCCATCACCCCGCACCCGAGGGGCTGCTGCGGGTGGCCTTCTGCAAGTCGCGCAGCGAGATCGCGCGCGCCCTGGAGCGGCTGGCCCGGGTTCCCTCTCCCTGAGGAGCAGCGCTGAAGTAAGCGAAAAATAAAGGTCGCGGCGAATTTATGTAAAGGGGTGTGGCTTTCATGAGCCGGAGGCGACCGCTATGCTCGTTCCATGAAGAAAGCCACCCTGACCCTGCTGGCCCTGAGCGCCGTGTCCTCCGCTTCCGCTGCCAATTACATTGGCGGCTCCATCGGCTCGGGCGTGACCCTGCAGTACCAGAGCGACCTGACGTCCAACTCCGCCATCCGCTACGGGCTGAACCTGGATGCGACCAACTTCAACTTCCGGGCGCTGTCCGTCAACGGCTCGGTGGATTACCTCGCCGACTTCGCGGGCGTTGGCCCGCTGGGCGGATTCACCCCGTACTACGGCGTCGGCCTGGGGGTCGGTGCGGGCATCGGCGAGAACCTCGGCCTGAGCGTCTACCCGCACGGCACCCTGGGACTGCGCTACAACGTGACCGATCCCCTCAGCCTCTTTGTCGAGGGCAACGTTGGCCTGCAGGTGCAGGTGGGCAGCGGCACGAACACCACCAACGTCAAGCTGGGCAGCAACGCACGCATCGGCCTGAACTATCGCCTGCCCTAAGAGCTGCGGCGGTGAACAGAGGTGGCGGTCCCTTCCGGGGACGAGCCACCTTTCTGCTTCCTGGTCAAACGCTTCTGCCAGACGACGACCGAGCCGAGGAAACTATAATTACTCTCATGAACCTAGCTAGACAGATTTTCTGCCAAGTGTCAAAATCGTCAGCCTGTGTCTTCATCTGCTGCTAACTTTGCCTTCATGAAGAAATTTTTTCTACCGGTAGCTGTTCTTGCCTTGCTGTCCACCGCCCATGCGTCACAGAAAATCGGCGTTTTCGTGCTGGGCGCGCAATACGAACGTGACCTGAATGCCAGTGACTCAGTCCGTTTTGGTCTTGGGCTGCCCTTGGCGGCAATGACCAATGGTGGTGGGGCACTGGTCCTGAGTGGGGACGTCGCGTTCCTGCGACACACGGGAAGCTCCAGCAACACCGTCCAACCCTACTACGGCGCTGCCCTGGGGCTGGCTACCGTGCTGGGTTCGGATCAGAACGTGGCCGTGGGCGGCGTGGTGCTGTATCCGAACGTTCTGGGCGGTCTGAACTTTAACGTCACTTCGACGGTCAGCCTCTTTGCCGAAGGCTCGGTGGGTCCCCGGGCTATATTTGCCGCCGTTTCAGATGGCACCAATCGCGCCAGCGGCACGCAGATTGGCCTTGGGTACGGCGTGCGTTTGGGCATAAACTACACTCTGCGCTGAACTGAGTTGTTCTGGACACGGGTCGCCTTGGGCGGCCCGTTTGTCATGTCCTCAATGCAGAAGGTGAGGAATGCGCCCTTGATCTGCGGCGCCGTGGGCTGCTACGCTGGGCCGCATTGATATGCGTTAAATTGCATATTCATACATCTATGACCCTTCTTCCTTCCCGACGCTGACCCTCCGCCTGATCCCCCTGTGGGACATGGGCGGCGGAGTGAATGCGCCGGGATTTTGCGCTGCCCTTCCCCTTTAGGAGACAATCCGACCATGACGCAGACTTCCCCCACATCCAGCCGCGACAAGATCGTCCTCGCCTACAGCGGGGGCCTGGACACCTCCATCATCCTCAAATGGCTCCAGACCGAGCGCAACTACGACGTCGTGTGCTTTACCGCCGACCTGGGCCAGGGCGACGAGGTGGAAGAGGCCCGGGTCAAGGCCCTGAACACCGGAGCGGTGGCCGCCTACGCGCTGGACCTGCGCGAGGAATTCGTGCGCGACTACGTGTTTCCGATGTTCCGCAGCAGCGCACTGTACGAGGGCTATTACCTGCTGGGCACGAGCATCGCCCGCCCGCTGATCGCCAAGAAGATGGTCGAAATCGCCGCCCAGGAGGGCGCGGTGGCCGTTTCGCACGGCGCGACCGGCAAGGGCAACGATCAGGTGCGCTTTGAGATGACCGCCTACGCCCTGAACCCCGACATCGTGACGGTGGCCCCGTGGCGCGACTGGGACTTTCAGGGCCGCGCCGACCTGGAGGCCTTTGCCCGTGAACACGGTATTCCGGTGCCCACCACCAAGAAAGACCCCTGGAGCACCGACGCGAACATGCTGCACATCTCCTACGAGGGCGGCATCCTCGAAGACCCCTGGACCGAGCCGCCCGCGCACATGTTCAAGCTGACGGTTGGCCCCGAGGAGGCCCCGGACACCGCCGAGTACGTGGAAGTGGAGTTCGAGAACGGCGACCCGGTGGCCCTCAACGGAGAGCGGCTGTCGCCCGCCGAACTGCTGCAGAAGGCCAATGAGCTGGGCGGCAGGCACGGCATCGGACGCATTGATCTGGTGGAAAACCGTTTCGTGGGCATGAAGTCGCGCGGCGTGTACGAGACGCCCGGCGGCACGCTGCTGTATCACGCCCGCCGCGCGGTCGAGAGCCTGACCCTGGACCGGGAGGTGCTGCACCAGCGCGACGCCCTGGGGGTCAAGTACGCCGAGCTGGTCTACAACGGGTTCTGGTTTGCCCCGGAGCGCGAGGCCCTGCAGGTGTACATCGATCACGTCGCGCAGTCGGTCACCGGCACGGCCCGCCTGAAGCTGTACAAGGGCAACTGTGACGTGGTGGGCCGCAAGGCCCCGCAGAGCCTGTACGACAAGGATCTGGTGTCCTTTGAGGCGGGCGGCGACTACAACCAGCACGATGCCGGGGCGTTCATCAAGCTCAACGCCCTGCGCATGCGCGTGCAGGCGCGGGTTCAGGCCCGGGCCGAGCAGAAGGACGCGGCGAAGGTCTGACCATGCCTCTACCTTCCGGCTTCACCCTGCGCCCCGCCCTGCCGGCGGATGCTGAGCGGATCCAGGCCCAGCGCGACGCCATGTTCACCGACATGGGCAGTGACGTGGCGCGGGTGCGGGCCGCCTCGGCGGCCAGTCTGGAGTGGCTGCGCGGCGGCCTGACAGACGGTACGTATTCTGGCGTCCTGCTGGAAACCGGGGGTGACGTTGTGGCCGGAGCAGGCGTGATCTGGCAGGAGTTTCCGCCCAGTCCACGCAGCCTTGCGCCGGTCAGGGCCTACATCCTCAACGTCTATGTGGTCCCGCCGCACCGTGGACAGGGAGTGGCACGGCGGCTGGTGCAGGCCCTGCTGGCCGAGTGCGCGGCGCGCGGCGTGGAGCAGGTCAGCCTGCACGCCTCGGACGCAGGGAAGCGTACGTACGAGACCCTGGGGTTCGTGGCCACCAACGAGATGCGCCTGACGCTGGAGGCTCCGTGATCCGGTCCCTCACACCCGCCGACCTGCCCGCCTTTCACGCCGTGATGCAGGCGGCGGGCATGGACCCCCGGTCCAGCTGGAGCCGCACGACGCCCGGGGACCTGGAGGCGGCGCTGTTCGCTCCCGGAGCCGGCGGTTTCGTCGCCGTGACGGGGGAAGAGGTCAGCGGCTGCGTGGGCTTTCGCCCGGACGGAGCGCAGACGCTGACCCTCAACCGCCTGGCCACCGTGCCGCGGGTGCGCGGCCAGGGTGTCGGCACGGCGCTGGTACGGGCGGTAGAGGCCGTGGCCGCCGCGGGTGGATTTGAGCGGGTACTGCTTGCCGTCTCGCGGTTCAACCTGGGCGTAATTCCGTTTTATGAAGGCCTGGGGTATGTCCGAAGTGATGAACCCTACCGTTTCGCCCATTCGGACAGTCCGGGGCCGGCGGTGCTGGTCAAGGCCATTTCAACTCCTCCGACCTCTCCTCAAAAGGCCCTGACATGACCAACATGAAAGACAAGAAACTCTGGGGAGGCCGCTTCGCCGAAGCCACCGACGGCCTCGTGGAGCTGTTTAACGCCTCCGTCTCCTTCGACCAGCGCCTCGCCGAGCAGGACATTCGCGGCTCGCTGGCGCACGTTGCGATGCTGGGTCAGGTGGACATCCTGACGGGGGAGGAGGTGGCGCAGATCAGCGGCGGCCTGGAGGCTGTGCTGGAAGACATCCGTGCCGGAAATTTTGAATGGCGGCTGGACCGCGAGGACGTCCACATGAACGTGGAAGCTGCCCTGCGCGACCGCATCGGCCCGGTGGCGGGCAAGCTGCACACCGCGCGCAGCCGCAACGATCAGGTGGCGGTGGACTTCCGCCTGTTTACCAAGGAGGCCTGCCTGGATCTGGCCGCCCAGACCCGCGCCCTGCGCGCAGTGATGGTGACAGAAGCCGAGCGGACGCTGGACGCCGGCATCATCCTGCCCGGCTACACCCACCTGCAGGTGGCGCAGCCCATCTTGCTCGCGCACTGGTTCATGGCCTACGCCGCCATGCTCGAGCGCGACGAGGGCCGCTTTCTGGACGCCGCCGTCCGCATGGACGCCTCGCCGCTGGGCAGCTCCGCGCTGGCCGGCACGCCGTGGCCGATTGACCGCCACACCGTCGCCACCGCGCTGGGTTTTGCCCGTCCCACCGCCAACAGCCTCGACGGCGTGGGCAGCCGGGATTTCGCGCTGGAGTTTCTCTCGGCCTGCGCGATCCTCTCGGCCCACCTCTCGCGCCTGTCCGAGGAACTGATCCTGTATTCCACCTTCGAATTCGGGTTCCTGACCCTGCCGGATTCGCATACCACGGGCAGCAGCATCATGCCGCAGAAGAAGAACCCGGACGTGTCTGAGCTGGCGCGTGGCAAGGCGGGGCGTGTTTTCGGCAACCTGATGGGCCTGCTCACCGTGGTCAAGGGCACGCCGCTGGCGTACAACAAGGACCTGCAAGAGGACAAGGAAGGGGTGTTTGACAGCTACGACACCCTGAGCATCGTGCTGCGGCTGTACGCCGACATGATGCCCAAATGCGAGTGGCACGCCGAGAAGACGCGCGAGGCGGCGGCGCGGGGCTACAGCACGGCGACCGACGTGGCCGACTTTCTGGCCCGCCAGGGTGTTCCCTTCCGGGAAGCACACGAGGTTGTGGGCGGGCTGGTGGGGCTGGCCTCACGCTCGGGCCGGCAGCTGTGGGAGCTGACGGATGAGGAGCTGCGCGCCGCCCACCCGCTGCTGAACGCCGGGGTCGCCGCCTCATTGACGGTGGAAGAAAGCGTGGCGGGCCGTCAGAGTTACGGCGGAACTGCCCCGGTGCGTGTGCGCGAGGCCGTGGATACGGCGAAGGCGGCGCTGGGTCTGGCGTCGGAGGGCTGAGGCATGCTGAACGTGATGGTGTGCCTGGACGGCACGCTGCTGGGCCAGCGGCAAACCGAGTGGGCGCACTGGCAGGCCCGCCCGCATGAGAACCCGCTGTCCACCCGGGCCGGGTTCGCGGGGGGCGAGGTCACGCTGGAGAACGCGCTGTGCGTCTATACCCAGGACGCCCGCTATTTCGAGGGGTTGCCGCACTCGGGGCTGATCGTCACCAAACGTCCCTGCGAGACCGTCTTCGACCTGACCCCCGCCGAGGCCGCCGCCGTTCACGAACTGCTCGCCGAGGTCCGCGCCCATCTGGACGCCACCGTCCGGCCCGACGGCTACACGGTGGGCTGGAACGTCTTTCCGGCGGGCGGGGCACACATTCCGCACGTTCACCTGCACGTCATTCCGCGCTGGAACACGGACGCCAGCGCGGGGGCCGGCCTGCGCTACTTCCTCAAGGCCGCCGCCCAGGCCGCCGAGCGACGACACAAGCACGAGGCCACCCCCATTTCCTCACCTTCCCACTCCCCGGAGGTATTCCCATGACCCCAAGCCAGATTCCCGCCCACACCGCGCTGTCGCAGATGCACGTCAAGCTGCGGCAGGCCGCGCCCGAAGATTTCGCCACCATCCTGGACCTGCTGGGGGGCTGCGGGCTGCACACCTCCAGCGTCACGCCGCAGGACAGCACGTACTGGATTGCCGATCTCAATGGCGTACCCGGAGGCTGCATCGGTCTGGAGCACGGCGAGGGCGTGTCCCTGATCCGCTCCACGGCGGTGCTGCCCACGGCGCGCTCGCAGGGCCTGGGCCGCGCGCTGGTTCAGAGTGCGCTGACCCACGCCTCGCTGCGCGGCGACCATGCGGTGTACCTGTTCAGTCAGGAGGCCGGGGACTACTGGGCGCGCTTCGGCTTCGCTCCGGTAGGCGCCGACGAACTCAGCGCCGCGCTGCCCGGGGTGCCGCAGGTGCAAAGCGGGGTCCTGAAGGGCTGGATTCATAGCGAGCAGGCCTGGAAGCGGGAGCTGAACGGAGGAGAACGGACGTGAATCGGCGGGGCCTGACGGGGTGGAGGCCGCTGCGCTATCCTGCCGGCACTCTCAACTCAGCCGTGCCGCATCAACACGGGGCGGATCTTCCTGGAGGAATCACGCATGACCGATCACAGCGTTCACATTCGACTTGCTGGCAGCCAGGACAAGGACACAGTGGTCCGTGTATTTCACGAGGCCGGACTCGACACCGGCGAGGCGCTCGCTCCGGGCACCACCTACTGGGTCATGGAGCGCGGCGGACAGCCGGTGGGGGCCATTGGCCTGGAGCACGGCGACGGGGCCTCCCTGCTGCGCGGAGCGGCGGTGTTGCCGGAAGCGCGTGGGGGCGGCCTGGGCCGGCGGCTGGTCATGAGCGCCATCGAGTACGCCCAGGGCCGCGGCGACCGCGCGATCTACATGTTCAGCAAGGGCGGCGACTGGAGCACTTTCGGCTTTACCCAGGTGCCGCTGGCCGTGGTGATGGGCGATGTGCCCGACGCGCCGCAGGTGCAGGCCTACCGCTCGGGTGGCGAGCGTCCTGGAGAAACCACCTGGATGCGGGACCTGAGCGTGGGGGCAAGCAAGGCCTAGGGCACACCGCACGTCGTGGGGGGTGGACCGTGGACAGCGCCTGTTCCACGGTCCACCCTCTGTCCTCCACGGCCGCGTGCCGGGGGCGGCCATGACCCTGTCGCTGGATTCCATCGCCGTTCCCGACATTCACCCGCAGGCCCCGCTGTCGGGGCGCAAGGCGCGGCTCTCGGACATCGATGCGATTCATGAACTCATCGGGTACTGGGCGGCGCGCGGACAGATGCTGGTGCGCTCGCGCAGCCTGCTCGCCGAGACCATTCGCGATTTTCACCTGATCTTCGCCGCCGAGCACGAGGGGCACCCCGGCGGACTGGCGGGAGTCTGCGGGCTGCACCTGCTCGCCCCCGATCTGGCCGAGGTGCGCGGCCTCGCCATTCATCCGCACATGCAGGGACGCGGGCTGGGCAAGCAGCTCGTCGAGGCCTGTGAGCATGAGGCGCGCGAGATTGCCCTGCCCGCCCTGTTTGCCTGGACCTACCAGCAGGGATTCTTCGAGAAGTGCGGCTTTACCCGCATCGACAAGACGAAACTGCATCCCAAGGTCTGGAGCGAGTGCCAGCGCTGCGCCTTCTTTGAAAATTGCAATGAGATCGCCATGTTGAGGGTGCTGAAGTAGAGCGGCCACAGTTCTGCGGCTTGCCCTGGGGGCGTGCCGTTGTTTGGCCTGTCCTTGAAAGGGGTACGGGAGGCGGGAGTTCGGGATCAGAAATGTTCCGTTGCCCGGACAGTGAGCGGAGGCCGGATTTTTATGCGCTGACCGTGGATAATGGTCAGCCGGGCACAGGGGCATCTGCCGGCGTGCCGGTGCCTTACGCTGACCCCATGAAGCGCGTCCCGTGAGGCGCGGATGGAGGAGGAAACATGATTCGTAAAGAACGCGCGATTCTGGCGCTGGAGGACGGCACGGTCTACCGGGGCTACGCTTTCGGACACCGTGGCGAGACCGTGGGCGAGGTGGTGTTCAACACCTCCATGACCGGTTATCAGGAAATCATGACCGACCCGAGCTACAACGGTCAGATCGTGACCATCACCTACCCGCACGTGGGCAACTACGGCGTGGCGATCTACGACATGGAGAGCAACAAGCCGTATGTGCGCGGCTTTATCTCCCGCGAATTCTCGGGCGAGTACAGCAACTACCGCGCGCAGCAGTCGCTGGAATCCTTCATGCAGCAGTACGGCGTGGTCAGCATCCAGGGCATCGACACGCGCGCGCTCGTGCGCCGGCTGCGTACCGGTGGGGTGGTCAAGGGCGTCATCGCCCACCGCTCGTACACGCACCCGGAAGATCCGTACGGCGAGTTCTCGCCGCTGGAAGAACAGGTCTATGTGCAGCGTGCCCGTGACCATCAGGACATCGACGGCCACGACATGACCAAGGAAGTGACCACCGCCCTGCCCTACGCCTTTCCCACCCTGCGGCACGGCAAGCGCGTGGTCCTGATGGATTTTGGAATCAAGCACACCATCATCGAGCGCCTCTCCGAGGTCGGCATCGAGCCCATCGTGGTGCCCGCGCACACCACCGCGGCGCAGGTGATGGCCCTGCAGCCGCACGGCCTGTTCCTGAGCAACGGTCCCGGCGATCCCGCGCCGCTGGAATACGCCCACAAGACCGCCTGGGAGCTGATGGGGCTGCTGCCCACCTTCGGCATCTGCCTGGGCCACCAGATCCTGGGGCTGGCGGCGGGCGGCAAGACCTTCAAGATGAAGTTCGGGCACCGCGGCGGCAACCAGCCGGTCAAGAACCTGCTCACCGGCAACGTGGAGATCACGGCCCAGAACCACGGCTACGCGGTGGACCTGGACAGCATTCCGGGCGGCACCTTCGTCGCCACCCACGTCAACCTCAACGACGGCACGCTGGAGGGGATGGCGCACAGCCGTTACCCGGTCTTCTCGGTGCAGTACCACCCGGAAGCCTCGCCCGGCCCGCACGACAGCCGCTACCTGTTCGACCGCTTCATCGAGGAGATCGACGCCTTTGACGGAGCGACCGGAACGCCCACCGAGAAGGCGCTGACCGGGCGCCTGGGCGTCTGAGGCCAGGGTTGCGGATGACGGTGGCCGGACGGCCGGAGCAGGGCCGCCGGATCGCCCGCGCGCTGCGCCGCGCCGGGCTGCTGGCGGGGCTGGCGCTGGGCGGGCTGACCGCTGGCGGCCTGGAACCGGGCGGTCAGGCGCGGGCGCAGGCCCCGGCCCCGATCATCCGCAACAGCGTGACCTTCGTGATGACGCAGGCGGTGGTCCAGCCGGCCCGGAGCGCCGGGGGACCCGAGACCCTGGTCCAGAGCCCCCGGACCGCGCTGCCCGGCGACGTGCTGCGCGAGGAGCTGACGCTGCGCAACGTGAGCGGCGGCCGCCTGGCGCGGGTGGAGGTGGCCGTGCCGGTCCCCCGTGAAACCCAGTTCAGCGGCGGCGTGACGCCGGACACGGCCCGCTGGCGCGTGAGCTACAGCGTGGACGGCGGGCAGACCTACAGCCCGCGTCCCCAGCGCCAGGGAACCGGCCCCGCGGGAGAGCCCCGGCTGGAACCCGCCCCCCCGGAGAGCTACACGCACGTCCGCTGGGTCCTCACCGACCTCAGGGCGGACGAGGCCGTGAAGCTGTGGTTCCGGGTCAAGGTGCGCCCGCCGGGCTGAGCGAACGGACAGTGGGCGGGCCTTCAGGTTTGCCAAAGCCACAGTCCCGCTCTTCTTACCGTCCCTGGCGGGGCGCTGCGGGAAACTGCACAGCGTGTCCGTGTTCGCCCCTGCTGCGCCCGTGCAAGTCGTGTGGTTCAAGAAGGACCTGCGTGTGCGCGACCACGCCCCGCTGCGCGAGGCCGCCGCGCGCGGGCCGGTGCTGCCGCTGTTCATCTATGAGCCCGAGCAACTGGGCCACGAGGAGTTCGCCGGACAGCACCTGACGTATCTGAACGGCTGCCTGCGGGAGCTGGACGCCAGCCTGCGTGGGCGGGGAGCGCCGCTGGTCCTGCGCCACGGCGAGGCGGTGGCCGTGCTGGACCGGCTGAGCCGGGAGCTGCCACTGGGCGGCCTGTGGGCGCACCAGGAAACGGGAAACGGCGTGTCCTTTGCGCGCGACCGGCGGGTGCGGGCCTGGGCGCGGGCGCGGGGCCTGCCGCTGACCGAGCTGCCCCAGAACGGCGTGGTGCGCGGCCTGAAGAGCCGGGACGGCTGGGCCGATGCCTGGGAGGAGCGGCTGGGCACGCCGCCGTTGCCCGCGCCGGACGGCCTCTATGCTCCCGCCGTTTCGCCCGGCGGGCTCCGGACGCACGCCGAACTGGGCGTGGCCCCGGACGCCAAGGTGGTTCCCCCCAGCGGCGAGGCGGCGGGACACGCCACGCTCGAGTCCTTCCTGACCGTGCGCGGCGTGGACTACACCCGCGAACTGAGCAGTCCCCTGAGCGCCGAACACGCCTGCTCGCGCCTGAGCGGGCCGCTCGCCTTCGGCACGGTTTCCCTGCGGACGGTGGTGGGGGCCACCCGCCAGCGCCTGGCCGCCGTGCGCGGCGACTCCTGGGCCGATCCGCGCTGGGTCAGATCGCTGCGCAGCTACGAGAGCCGGCTGCACTGGCACTGCCACTTTGTGCAGCGGCTGGAATCCGAACCCGACATGGAGTTCCGGGGCCTCAACCACGCGCTGGACAGCCTGCGTGCCGACAGCTGGAATCCGGAGTTCTTCGACCGCTGGGCCCACGGGCAGACCGGCTACCCGCTGATCGACGCCTGCATGCGCTCGCTGCGGCAGACCGGCTGGCTCAATTTCCGGATGCGCGCCATGCTGGTCAGCTTTGCCAGCCAGCACCTGTGGCTGCACTGGCGGCCCACCGGCGTGTTCCTGGCCCGCCAGTGGCTGGACAACGAGCCCGGCATCCACTGGTCCCAGATGCAGATGCAGAGCGGCGCGGTGGGCATCAACCGCGTGCGCATCTACAGTCCCACCCGGCAGGCCCGGGAGCAGGACCCGGACGGCGTATTCATCCGCCGCTGGGTGCCGGAACTGGCAGACGTGCCGGGCGATTTCCTGCACGCGCCCTGGGAGTGGAGCGGGGCCACGCGGCTGACTTATCCGCCGCCGGTCGTGGACGAGCACAGGGCGGGGCGGCTGGCCCGCGCGCGGATCGCCGCCGCCCGCGCCTCCCCCGAGTTTGAGGCCGAGGCCCGGCGCATCTACCTGCGGCACGGCAGCCGCAAGAAGGCCGTGATCCGCGCCGAGCGCCTTGCCCGGGGGTTTCCCGCCACCGTCCCGAAGAAGATTGCCACGTCCCGCAAGACCGCCACCCGGCCCCCCACCCCCAGGAGACCCCCCATGAGCGACCAGCCCGACCTGTTTGGCAACGCGCCCGAAACCGCCCGGCCCATCGTTCCCGCCGGACTGCCCGAGTCGTGGAAGGAGGCCCTGAAAGGCGAGTTTGCCGCGCCGTATTTTCACGAGCTCAAGGATTTCCTAGTGGAGGAACGCGCCGCGCTCACGGTCTACCCGCCCGCCGCCGACGTGTTCAACGCGCTGCGCTTCACGCCGCTGGAAAACGTCAAGGTCTTCATCCTGGGCCAGGACCCGTACCATGGCCCCGGTCAGGCGCACGGCCTGAGCTTCAGTGTGCGGCCCGGCGTGCGCGTCCCGCCCAGCCTCCAGAACATCTACAAGGAGTTGCAGACCGACCTTCCCGGCTTCAGGCCTCCGCGCCACGGCTACCTGCGGGCGTGGGCCGAGCAGGGCGTGCTGCTGCTCAACGCCGTGCTGACCGTGCGCGCCGGGCAGGCCAACAGCCACGCGAACAAGGGCTGGGAGGCCTTTACCGACGCGGTGATCAGGGCCGTGAATGCGAAGGAGGAGCGCGTGGTCTTCGTGCTGTGGGGGGCGTATGCCCGCAAGAAGGCTAAACTGATCACCAACCCCAACCACGTGATCCTGGAATCGGCCCATCCCAGCCCGCTGAGCGTCACCAAATTCATGGGAACCCGGCCCTTCAGCCGCGTGAACGCCGCGCTGGAGGAGGTGGGCGAGAGCCCCATAGACTGGCAGCTTCCCGAGAAGGCGGTCGAGTGATGCCGGGCCGCACCGAGATTCTGCAGGAGGAGTACCTGCGCCGCGAGGGCCACGATCCTCAAAAGTTCCAGTATTTCTGGCCCGACGGCACCCCGTACGCCGACGCGGAGGGCCTTGCGCGCATTGCCCGTCTGGCTGTGCCCCCCGCGTACACCGACGTGTATGTCTCACCCGATGCCGACGCCGAATTACAGGCCTTTGGACGTGACGCCGCCGGACGCCTGCAATACCGTTATCACCCCGATTTCGTGCAGGCGGGTGCACTGAAGAAGTGGCAGCGCCTCACGCGCTTCGCGACCGCCCTGCCCACCCTGCGCGAGGTCACCACCTCGGATCTGCGGGCCTCCGGACTGCCGCCGCGCAAGGTGATGGCCCTGATGACCCGGCTGCTGCACGTGGCCCACTTCCGGGTGGGCAGCGACGCCTACGCCCGGCAGCACAAGACCTACGGCCTGAGCACCCTGCGCCAGCGGCACGTCCGGGTGGAGGGCAGCACCGTGACCTTTCACTTCCGGGGCAAGCACGGCATCACGCAGCACAAGGCGACCCGCAACGCCACGCTGGCGAACAACATCGGCAAATTGCTGGAACTGCCCGGTCCGTGGTTGTTTCAGACCGTGGAGGACGGCGCCCGCCGCCGCGTTCATGCCCCCGAGCTCAATGCTTACCTCAAGGAGGTGATCGGGCCCTTTACCGCCAAGGATTTCCGCACCTGGGGCGGGACGCTGCTTGCGGCCGAGTACCTGGCCGAGGCGGGCGTGGCGGGCAGCGAGCGCGAGGCCCGCAGGGTGCTGGTGGACTGCGTCAAATTCGTGGCCGAGGACCTGGGCAACACGCCGGCCGTCACGCGCGGCAGCTACATCTGCCCGGTGATCTTTGACCGCTACTTGGAGGGCAAGGTGCTCGACGACTATGAACCCCGCGCCGGGCGCCTCCCCGCCGAACTGGAAGGCCTGACCCGCAGCGAGGTGGCCCTTAAACGCCTGCTGGAGAGCGAGCGGGCGCTGAAGCTGGGCCGCCGCCGGACCCGGCCCCGGGCGGCCTGAGTGGGCCGCTGAACCCCGGCGGAGGCGGGCAGGCATCCTGTCCATAACGCTGAAGCCCACCTTGGACAGGATGGGCGCGGGCACAAGCAGCGCCGTCTCGGCGGACTGTGACACGAGTTCCAGGCCCCAGCGCCCAGATGGTGGAGCAGGCGAACCACAGCACAGTCAGTCAAGGGGCGCTGGTGGTGAACACGCGGAAGAGGGCCGCGCCGCCCACCCGCAACTGTTCGCGCAGCGGCCCCCTCACCAGCCGCAGCCGTGCCAGAAAGGCGACCGCGCCGCCACGAACCACCCGGACCGAGCTTCGGGTCGGAGATCAGGGGGTGGTCCTTGTGGGGCTGCCGGGACATGGCGCTCAGACCCAGCGCCACGAACAGGGTGGTCACGGCCCAGTTGGTAAACAGGCGAAAGAGGTGGGTTGCCCCTCCACTTCAGGGTGTCCCGTCCCCGTGCCCCTGCCGATTCGCTGGAACGCCGGACCGGGAGCCGGACAAAGCCCGGGACAATCCGGCCCCTGGGCCCTCGGGCTGACGGGAACCTTCTCAGCGGGTCCGGGGCAGGGTGAAACTGAAGGTTGCGCCGGTGCCCGGTTCGCCCTGGGCCGTGACGGTGCCGCCGTGCCGGGCCACGATGCGCCGGACGTTGGCCAGGCCCACCCCGGTGCCCTCGAATTCGCTGGAGTGGTGCAGGCGCTGAAACACCCCGAACAGCCGGGTTCCGTAGCGCGGGTCGAATCCCACTCCGTTGTCGCGCACTGTCACGGTCCACCCGCCGGGGTGTTCCTCGGCCCACACCTCGATCACGGCCTGCGGGCGGGGGCGGGTGTATTTCAGCGCGTTGGAGAGCAGGTTCACCATCACCTGCCGGAGCAGGTCCCGATCTCCGTAGACCAGCGGCAGGTCATGAATCTGCCACTCGATGTCGCGTTCGGGCGCTCCGGTATCCACCTCGGAGGCGAGTTCGGCCTGCACCGAGACGACCAGGGCCCACAGGTCCACCTGAACGGGATTCAGCGGCTGCCGGGCAGTGCGCGACAGCCCGAGCAGGGCGTCGATCAGGGTGTTCATGCGCTCGGCAGACTCGTCGATCACGCTGAGGTAGTGGCTGGCCTTGAGGTCCAGGGCAGGCCCGAGTCTGTTGCGCAGCAGCGTACCGAAGCCCTTGATGTGGCGGACCGGCGCGCGCAGGTCGTGCGAGACGCTGTAGGCGAAGGCCTCGAGTTCCTCGTTGGCCGTGCGCAGTTCGGCGTTGCTGTGGGCCAGCTGGCGCAGGCTTTCGGCCCGCTCCAGGGCCAGCCCCAGGCTGCGCGCCACGGTGTTCAGCACGACCCGGTCCACCTCCTGCCAGGTGTGCGGCACCAGGGTGGTGAGGTTCAGGATGCCGCAGGGCGCGGCGCCGCGCCAGATGGGCACGGCCACGACCGACTGGAGCTGCTGGGTCAAGTCGGTGCTGAGGTCGCTGCCCGCCGGGTAGTGGTCGTGATACGTCGCCTCACGGGTGTGCCAGGGCGTGTCCAGCGTGGGGGTCTGGCCGATCACCAGCCCCGCGTCCAGCACGCGCTGCAGCTCCGGATGGTCCATCTCGCCGCTCTGGGCCCGCAGCCGCCAGCGTCCGTCCTCCGGTTCCCAGTACAGCGCGTGTCCCGGCGGCAGCAGCGAGAGCAGCACCTCCTGGGCCCGGCGCACCAGGGCGTAGGGATCGTTCTGGACCCCCAGGTCCCGGGTCAGCTGCGCAAACGCCTCCAGCGCCCGGCTGCGCCCCTCAAGCTGAGCATTCAGGATGTCCAGCGCGGCGGTGCGCTCCTGCAGCGCCGACAGAGACGCGGCGCGCTCGAAGACCAGTCCCAGGGTCGCCGCCGCCCGGGTCAGCAGCGCCTGCTCGGCCCCCGACCACGGTCCGGCGGCCGCAGGCCGCCACGCCACCAGAAAGCCTTCCAGGCGCGTGTCGGTCCCGGGCAAGCGGATCGGCAGGGTGGCGCAGGCCAGTCCAGGAAGATGACCCTCCACGGCTCCTTCACGCTGGTTTTCATCCAGGTACAGGGCGCGGCGGGTCTGCGCCACCTGCCACAGCAGCGGAGCGGTGTGGCGGTTGAAATCAGGCAGGGCCGTGAATCCCGAGTGGTCCGGGGGCGGGTCTCCCCACAGCGTGGGCTGGGCCAGGGCCGCCCGTCCCTGCGCGTTCATGGTCAGTTCCACCATCAGCATGCCCTGGGCGTGCAACGCAGGCCCCAGCCGTCCCAGGGTCAGCCGCGCCACTTCCTCGGGCGTGCGGGCGCTTTGCAGGGTGTCGCCCAGCGAGGCCAGCAGCTCGGCCGTCCGCTGGGCCTCCTCCAGTCGCCGGGTGCGCGACTGCACCTGTTCACCCAGGGTTTCGAGCAGCCGGGCACGGTCCAGCGCCAGGGCACCCTGCGAGGCCAGGGTCTGCAGAAAGCGCCGTTCGTCCGCCGTGAAGACATGCGGTTCCCGGAATTCCACCACCAGCGCCCCGAGCGGTTGATCGTCCAGGAACATCGGCACGACGGCGCTGGCAACCGGCGCGGGACTGTCGGCCCGGTGGTCCAGCTCCGGTGTTTCCAGCTCGGGATAGGCCCGCCGCAGGGCCCCGGCGTCCCCGAAATACAGCGCTTCATGACGGCGCAGGGCGTCACGCACCGGTCCGGCGTCCGCCAGGGCCCTGCCCTGCCACAGCGGCGACCGGTCCGGCGCCTGCCGGTGGGCGGTGACCGCGTCCAGCCCGTCTCCTCCGGGACCGAGCACCAGCACCGCCCCCGCCACGGCGTTCAGGGCCGCCAGCGTCGGCTCCAGCACCGCTGCGAACACCTGCTGCGAGGTGCGGGCGGCGGCAAGACGTTCGGTGATGTTCTGTAGCTGCTCGCTGAGCTCGGCCACTGCCGGCAATTCAGGAACAGACGCATCGAGCATGCGGCACGATACCGCCTTGCCGGAACGCCAGAAACCCCCGCTGTGCTGGGGCAAACTTCATGGTTGGCCGCGCCTCGCCTGCCGGCCCGGTCAGTTACCGCATCAACAGGTCGCGCCCCACTTGGCGCAGGTTCTGCTTGCCGCTCAGCGCCAGGGCGAGGCGCACCTCTGCGCGCAGCAGCTCCAGCGTCTGCCGCACGCCCGCCTCGCCGCCCGCCGCCAGACCCCACAGTGCGGCGCGTCCCAGAAACACGGCCCGCGCTCCCAGCGCCACGGCCTTGAGGACATCCGTGCCCCGGGTCACCCCGCCGTCCAGATAGACCTCGGCGCGCCCCGCCACGGCGTCGGCCACCTCGGGCAGCGCGGCCACGGCGCTGACGGCGGTGTCGAGCTGCCGCCCGCCGTGGTTGCTGACCCAGACGTGGCAGCCGTGCTGCACCGCGAGTTCGGCGTCCTCGGCGGTCAGGATGCCCTTGAGGACGATGGGTAGGCGGGTCTGGGCGCGCAGCCAGCCCAGGTCGTTCCAGGTAAAGGCCTTGTCCACCAGATTCTGGAAGTAATGCGTGAGCTGCGAGCCGGTGTCGGTTTCCACCTGCGCCAGTTCGGCGCGGCTGACCACATGGGGGGCGCTGAGGTGCGGCGGCAGGGCAAAGTGGTGGCGCTCGTTGGCCTCGCGGCGGCCCAGGTACGGAGCGTCCACGGTAAAGACCAGCGCGCGGGCCCCCGAGGCCTCGGCCCGCGCGATCACGGCGCGGCTGAGCTCCCGGTCGCGGAGCAGGTACAGCTGAAACCACAGGCGCCCGGCGGCGGCCTGTCCCACCTCCTCTATGGGGGTATTGGAAAAGGTGCTCAGGGTCATCACGCTGCCCGCGGCGGCGGCGGCCCGCGCGGTGGCCCGCTCGGCGTCGGCGTGCGCCAGGCCGTGAAAGGCGCTGGGGGCAATGCCCACCGGAAAGTCCAGCGGCAGCCCCAGCACCTCGGCTGAGGTGTCGATGTGCGAGACGTCCACGAGCATGCGCGGGCGCAGGCGCAGCGTGGCCAGGTCCTCGCGGTTGGCGCGCAGGGTATGGCCGTCGTTCGCGCCGCTGGCGTAATACTCCAGCGCATTGCGGTCCAGCCGGGCGCGGCCCAGCGCCTCGATCTCGGCCAGGTTGACTGCCTCGGCCAGCGCCTGGAGGTCGTCCGCCGTGGGGGGAGGTGTGGTCATGGGCCAGGGTAGCAAAGCGGATATGGAGCGTGCCCGGCACCCGGGAGGACGCGGCGCGCTGCTCCCGCTCCGCATCGTAGGCTCCGCACCGTAGCTCCCCTGACAGCGCCGCGCCGCGTGGCCCGTCATGCTGGGAGGATGTTCCGTTTCCGTCCCCGTCCCGAGAAACCGCGTGCCGGACAGGAAAGCGTGTGGGATTACCCGCGTCCGCCCCGGCTGGAACGCACCCACAGGCGCATAGAAATCTGGCTGGGCGGCCAGAAGATTGCCGACACCACCGCCGCCTACCGCGTGCTGGAAACCACCCACCCGCCCGGCTACTACCTGCCGCCGGAGGCGTTCGCGCCCGGGGTTCTGAGCCGGGCACCGGGCCGCAGCGTGTGCGAGTTCAAGGGCGCGGCCACGTACTGGACCCTGGAGGCCGGGGGCAAGAGCGCCGAGGCGGCGGGCTGGAGCTATGAAGACCCCACGCCCGCCTTTCGCGATATGGCCGGATACATCGCGGTCTATGCAGGCCGCATGGACGGGTGCCGGGTGGACGGTGAGCCGGTCGTTCCCCAGCCGGGCACCTTCTACGGGGGCTGGATCACGTCCGATGTGGTGGGGCCGTTCAAGGGCGAGCCGGGAACGCTGGGCTGGTAGGCACGGGGCCTGCCGAAATCCCGGGCCGGAGCCCAGATGGGGTCCGCGTACTCCCGCTCTGAAATTGAGGGGCAGGGACGGTCTGAACGCCGCGGCCCTTGCTACCCTGACCGCATGACCGACGCCTCCGTCCGCACCCGCCTGAATGCCCTGGCCCCGGCGCTGCGCCACTTTCACTCGGCGCTGCTGGATTTTGCCAAGGGCGAATACGAATTTCTGCACGGCCCGGTGGGCGGGCCCTTCGAACTGTACTCGCTGGTGATGAACCACCCGGATTTTCAGTGGCTGCGGCCGCTGTCGGGCCTAATGGCGACGCTGGACGAGGTGCTGGACGCCAAGGACCGCACCCTGAGCCAGCAGAACGTCTCCGACGTGCGCGGCGCTCTGGGGCTGCTGTTTGCCGAGTCCGACACCCGTTTCGCCGACTTCCGCGCCGGCTACACCCGTGCCCGGGGAGACGCCCGCGTGCGCGAGACCGAGGCCGGATGGCGGGCCGTGCTGGACAGCCTCGACGCATGAAACTGGTGGTCGGTCTGGGCAATCCCGGCAGCAAGTACGCGCAGACCCGGCACAACGTCGGCTGGCTGGTCGTGGATGAGGTGGCCCGCCGGGCCGGGGCACCCTGGCTCAAGGACAGGGAGGCGGAGGTCTGCGAGGTCCGCCTCGGCGCTGCGCCCGGCGAAAAAGTGCTGCTCATCAAGCCGCAGACCTTCATGAACGCCTCGGGCCGGGCGGTGGCCCCCCCCTTTTCCTTTTACAAACTGGAGCCCGGCGCCCTGCTGACGGTGCAGGACGATCTGGACAGTCCCTTCGGACTGCTCAAGTTGCGCCTGGGGGGGCGGCACGGCGGCCAGAACGGCGTGCGGGACATCATTCGGCTGCTGGGTACCGAGGCCTTCGCGCGGCTGAAGATCGGCATCTCACGCCCACCGGCGGGCCGGGACCCGGCCGACTGGGTGCTGAGCAAGTGGCGGCCCGAGGAGGCGGCCACCCTGGCCGAACTCGTGCGGCTGGGCGCGGACGCGGTGGAGGTCTGGGCGGCGCGGGGGCTGGCCGAGGCGCAGGGGGCCTTCAACGGCACCGACCTGCGGCCCAGCCCGCCGGTGGCGGCCCCCGCAACTGTCCAGACTGAAGAAACGCCGCGCCCAGCCGAACCGGTGAAAGGCGTACCCTGACGGGCATGTCTAAAACCGATCTTCGTCTGGACCTGTTGATGAACCTCTCCAATCTGCCCGGCGTGCCCGGCCAGGAAGACGCCGTGCGCGAGTTCATCCTGGCGGAACTGGAAGGGCTGGCCGACGAGGTGCGGGTGGACGCACTGGGCAACGTCATTGCGACGCGGTCCGGGGGCGGCAAGAAGAAGGGTGAGCGCCAGCGCGTCATGATCAGTGCCCACATGGACGAGATCGGTTTTCTGGTGCGCTTTATCGACGACCGCGGCTTTCTGCGGGTGCAGGCGCTGGGCGGCTTTGACACCCGCAACCTGTTTGCGCGCGACGTGACCGTTCACGCGCGCGGCGGAGCGCTGCCGGGCATCCTGACGCCGGGCGGCAAGCCGGTGCACATCGCCAGTCCTGAGGAGCGCAAGAAGATCCCCGAGGTCCGTGAATTCTTCATCGACCTGGGGCTGGAGGCAGAGGAAGTCAAACGCCGCGTGCGGGTCGGCGACATGGTCACGCTGGACCAGACGGCCCGGCAGGTGGGCAACCTGGTGTGCGGCAAGGCCATGGATGACCGCGCCTCGGTGTTCCTGCTGCTTGAGGTGCTGCGCCACTACCGCAAGACCCGGCCCCGCCACGACCTGATCGCCGTGTTCTCGGTACAGGAGGAGGTGGGCCTGCGCGGCGCGGGCACCGCCGCCTACAGTGTGGAGCCGACCGTGGGTATCGGGCTCGACGTGACGCTGGCGGTGGATACGCCGGGCGTCGGCCCCGACGAGGCGGTGACGCGCATGGGCGAGGGCATCGGCATCAAGGTGTTTGACTCCAGCATGATCTCGAACCGCGGCCTGGTGGATGAGTTCTACGATCTGGCCGAACAGCAGGGCATCCGCTCGCAGCTGGAAGTGCTTGCCCAGGGCGGCACCGACGGCGCAGCCATCCAGCGCAGCCGGGCCGGGGTACCCACCCTGACCCTCAGCCTGCCGACCCGCTACATCCACAGCGTCGTGGAGTCCGTGCATGTGGATGACCTGCGCGCCGGAGTGGACCTGCTGGTGGCCTACCTGGGCTGAGCAGGGAAAAAGCAGGGTCGGACGACCCCCGGGGGAGAGGTGACGGCCGCCTCTCCCCGCTTTGTCGTGGTTCGGGAACCCCACTTGCGGTGGACAACGCTGTACAGCCTGAACATGACAAAACGGTCGTTTGACTCCAGTTTCCCAACACGCCAGCGCCATCTCCCGCCCTCTGTGCAAAATGTTCTGCCAAATCTAGCCAAATGTCCAGATAAACTTTGACAATATTCACACCTGCCCCTAAGCTCTGGGCATGCAGGGATGCCAACACTGCAAATTGCACGCGCAGGGGGAGACGCCATGAAACTGGTCACGGCAGTCATCAGGCCCGAACGGGTTCAGCAGGTCAAGGAAGCGCTGTTTCAGTCCGGCATCAGCGGCATGACGCTGTCGCGGGTCAGTGGACACGGCGGCGAGCAGGAGATCGTCGAGCATTACCGCGGCACCCGCGTGATGGTCGAGTTCCGCGACAAGGTCGAGATCCGCATGGCGGTCAGCGAGCCCTTTGTGCAGGTTGCCATCGACGCCATCTGCAGGGGAGCACGTACCGGCGAGGTGGGCGACGGCAAGATTTTTGTTCAGCCGCTGGAGCGGGTCTACCGCATCCGCACCGGGGAAGAGGACCAGGCGGCCCTGACTCCCGTTACCGAAAAGAAACTCACCCCCGCATGACCCCGGCGGACCCCAGGAGTGTGAATGCTGTGAACCCCATGACCCCCTCCAGGCTCAAGCTGGCCCTGCCCCTGATCGTGGCTCTGGGCGGCGCGGCGCTGGCACAGAACGCCCGGCCCGGACTCGACAGCGGCGACACCGCGTGGATGCTCGCCTCGGCGGCGCTGGTGCTGCTGATGACGCCGGGCCTGGCCCTGTTTTACGGCGGCCTCACCCGTGCCCAGAGCGTGCTGAACACCATGATGATGAGCGTGGTTTCCATCGGACTGGTCGGCGTGCTGTGGATGATGGCCGGCTACAGCATCGCCTTCGGTGAAGGCGGCAATGCATTTGCCGGGTCCCTGGTCAACGCGGGCCTGAATGGCCTGACCGATCAGCTCACCGGAACCATTCCCACCTATGTCTTCGCGGCCTTTCAGGCCATGTTCGCCATCATCGCGCTGGCGCTGATTTCGGGCGCGGTGGTCGAGCGGATGCGCTTTGGGGCCTTCGTGCTGTTCGGCGGACTGTGGACCCTGCTGATCTACTCGCCGCTGGCCCACTGGGTCTGGAGCGCCGACGGCTGGCTGTTCAGGAGCGGAGCGCTGGACTTTGCAGGGGGCACGGTAATCCACATCTCTGCCGGCATCAGCGCCCTGGTCGCCGCCTTTGTGCTGGGACCGCGCCTGGGCTTTCCGCGCCACCCGCACATTCCCCACAACGTGCCGCTGGTGCTGCTGGGCGCTGGCCTGCTGTGGTTCGGCTGGATGGGCTTCAACGCCGGCAGCGCCCTGTCGGCCGGACAGACCGCCGGACTGGCCTTCATCACCACCCTGATCGCGCCCGCCGCCGCCATGCTGACCTGGCTGGCCTTCGAGAGCAGCCGCAGCGGCAAGCCCACCGCCGTGGGGGCCGCCACCGGGCTGGTCGTCGGGCTGGTTGCCATCACACCCGCGTGTGCCTTCGTCAGCCCCTGGGCCGCCGTGGTTATCGGGGCCGCTGGGGCCGCCGCGAGCTACGCAGCCGTGCAGCTCAAGCACCGCCTGGGTGCGGACGATTCGTTGGATGTCTTCGCGTGTCACGGTGTTGCCGGCATCGTGGGGGCGCTGCTCACCGGAGCGCTGGCGTGGACCACCGGGCAGGGCAAGCCGGTGGGCGAGCAGATGCTGGTGCAGTTCCTGAGTGTGGCCGCCTCGTTGGCTTACGCGGGGGCAGGGTCGTTCTTTCTGCTCAAGGTGGTAAGTGTGATCACGCCGCTGCGCGTGCCCGCCAGTCAGGAAATCGTTGGTATGGACATTGCCGCCCACAGCGAACAGGGCTACAGCGACTCGGAAACAGGCCTGGGCGCCCCGGTCTTTGTCGGCGGCGACTGACCGACTGCTGTTGACCGTCCCCTGTTCCTGCGCTCCTTTCCTGTGCTCCCTTCAATTCCGAACCTCCACGTCCAGCCAGCCCCGACCGCATCCCCGGTGGCTGGCTGTTTTCATGGATTTTGCAGCGCGAAAAGGGCGGATTTGGACTGCGGGCGGGCCCGTGGGCCAGGGACGCTTGCCCCCCCGGAAAACTCTAAAGGCTGTGTTACGATGCTAGGCGAGTCTGACGCAACCATTACAACAGCGAGGTCGGGCCACCACAACCACCCAGCGCACCCCAAAACACCTCATCCCCAAACAGGATGGGGATTTTGAAGCGGTCTGCCTGCGGAGGTTGCCGGGATGCAGGGAAAGGAGGAGTGAGTTTTGGACGTCTCAAGTCGAGTCTTAAGTGAGCTGGCGACCCGCGAAGCGGCGCTGGACGCGCAGATCGAAGCTGCGCGTGACCAGGCCAGGCAGACCGTGGCCGCCGCCGAGGCACAGGCTGCGGGCATTCTCCGCGATGCCGAGGCGCGCGTGAAGGCCATGCAAGCCGATCATGAGGAGAAGCTCTCCGCAGAGGTGGGTCAAATCCGGGAGGCAGCCGGCACAGACGCACGGACGCGGGCGCAGAGCACCCGGGAACGGGCGGGCACCAAGCTTGGCCAAGCCGTCGAGACCATCATGAGGGCGGTGCTGCCGTGATCAACCCCATGCAGCAAGTCGTGATCGCGACGCGCAGCCGAAGCAGCGAAGCGGTCATCACGGCCCTGCAGGATGCCGGGGTATTGCACCTTAAGCCCATCACCGGCGGTCCACTCAACACCGGCTCCCTGACCGAGCAAGACGGTCAGGCCCGGCGCGAGGATGAACGGCTGCTGGCCCGTGCCGACAGCACCATCGCCGAGCTGGGAACCTACCGCCCTGCACCCGCCCCGCTGCCCGATCCGGCGCAGTGGGCCGCGGTTGTGGAGGGCGCGGCCGAGCCGGTCTCGGGGCTGGCCCGCAGTCGCCAGGAGTTGCAGGCAGATCAGGACGTCGAGCGCGCCTACGGCGACGCCGTGCGTGCTCTGGCCCGCCTGGCCGGTGGGCTCGACCGCAGCCGCCGCCTGAGCGTGCTGCCCTTCTTGCTGCAGCCCAGTGACGACGTGGCCGAGCTGGAAGCCGCGCTGCGCGAGGCCCTGCCCGGACGCTACGCACTGGCGACCGAGACCGTCGGACAGAACCGCGTGGGTCTGATTGCCACGCTGCGCCGTGAACGTGATGTGGCGCGCGCGGCGCTGGGCAAGGTCCGGCTGGGCGAGCTGCGTCTGCCGGGCCGCTTTGACGGCATGCCCCTGAGCGACGCCGCCGCCGAGATGGAACACATCAAGCGCGATGGAACCGCCCGTCAGCAACGCCTGAACACCGAGCGTGAGCAGCTGGCCCGCGAGTATGGCCCGGCGCTGTATGCCGTGCGCGACGCCCTGAAGGACCGGGTGGCCGTTCACGATGTCCGCGCTGTTTCGGCGCGCGGCAAGTACAGCCTGGTGATGCAGGGCTTTGTCCCGGTGGACCGTGTGCCGGCCCTGAGTGCGGCGCTGGGTGCCTTCGGCGACGCGGTGAGCTATGAGCTGCATCCCGTCGATGAACTGCATGACGACAGCGTGCCGGTGGAACTCAAGAACAGCAGCTACGTCAACCGGTTCAGCGTGGTGATGGGCCTGATGAGCCTGCCCAAGTACGGCACCTTTGACCCTACCTGGGTGGTTGCCGTCTTCTTCCCGCTGTTCTTCGGGATCATCATCGCCGATATCGGTTACGGCCTGCTGTTCCTGATGTTCGGGCTGTGGCTGCTGGGCAAGGCACGCCGGAATGAGGGCTGGGACCTGAGCTTCTTCGGCGCTTACGTGCTGCCCGCCACCCTGTCCAATCTGGGTTACGTCACCAACGTCATGGCCGCGTGGTCCATCGCGTGGGGCTTCCTGACGGGTGAGTTCTTCGGCACCTTCCTTGAGCACCTGCATTTCTTCTACATCAATCCCGACCTGCTCAACAATCTGTGGGGCTGGACCGGCGTGCGTTACGTGGAAGAAGAGGGCGCCAAGCACTATGGCCTGATTCCGATTCTGTTTCCGCGTCTGGAGACGAGTTACTTCAGCAACGTGGCGCTGGTGTTCTCGCTGCTGTTCGGCATCCTGCAGGTCCTGTGGGGCTGGGGCATCCGCATTCAGCAGGGCCTCAAGCACAAAGACCCGGTGCACACCTGGGAAGGCATTGCGCTGTTCGGCGGCGTGCTTGCCCTGATCATGCTGGCCTTCGCAACCCAGGCGGGCAAGGACTTCGGTCAGTTCACCAACTTTGCCAATCCGTTGATCGTGGTGATGTACGTGGGCTTCGCCCTGTTCCTGATCGGCTGGATTCGCGTGATTGCCAAGTACCCGCTGCTGCCGATTGAACTGCTGTCGCAGGGCGGCGCGGTGGTCAGCTACGCCCGTATTTTCGCCGTCGGACTGGTGAGTGCCATTCTGGCCCGTCTGTCGACCGACCTGGGCTGGAGCCTGTACGAGAACATCGGCGTGCTGGGCATCATCCTGGGGCTGGTCGTGGGCATCCTGCTGCACTTTTTCGTGCTGGCCCTGACCCTGATCGGTCACATCGTGCAGCCGCTGCGTCTTCATATGGTCGAATTCCTCAACCCCACTGGCTTCAATACCGAAACCAGTCCCGCCTACAACCCCCTTCGCCGCCTGCGCCCGGCTGCCTCTGGCAACGGGCAGGTCAAATAACTTCCAGGAGCTTTGATATGACCAAATACAACAAGATCGTTCTCGCGTCCCTCGTCCTCGCCCTCGCCACCAGCGGTCTGGCCCAGACCGAAGTCGTGGCCGCCAACGACGACATGTACCGCGGCCTGCGTGCCCTGGGCGCAGGTCTGGCCCTGGGTCTGGGTGCCCTGGGCACCGGCGTTGCGCAGGCGCGCATCGGTTCTTCTCTGGTCGGCGCCGTCGCCGAGGACCCCAGCAAGGCTGGCAGCCTGCTGCTGTACTTCCTGATTCCCGAAACGCTGGTCATCTTCGGCTTCCTCGCGCTGTTCATCCTGAACTGATATGGCGCTCGACAAGCTCCTCGAAAACGAAGCGCACGCGGAAATCGAGCGCATCAATGCCGAGGCCCGCGAACGCGCCGAGCACGTGGTGGCCCAGGCCCGCGAGCAGGCCCAGTCGATGATCGACAGCCACGAGCGCTCGCTCAAGGCGGCGTATCAGGCCGGTCTGGTGCGCGCCCGCAGCGCCGCCGATCTGGACAGCAATGCCCAGCGGCTGCAGGCGACCGACTCGCTGCAGGTCCAGGCCTTCCAGACCGCCGAGCAGTACATCCGCAGCTCGGTCACGGCGCCTGAATACCCCCAGATCATCGTCAAGCTGATCGCCGAGGGGCTGCAGGTGCTGCCGGACGCCGCCGTGGTGGAAACCAGCGCGCAGGAACAGGGCGCTGTGCACCAGGCTCTGGAACAGCTGGGTCAGTCGCTCGAAGTGCGCGTGAACGACAGCGTGCAGACCGGCGTGCGTCTGGTCGGTCCCAATGGCAAAACCAGCATTCAGAACACCCTGGTGGGTCGACTGGATCGCGTTCGCGAAGAACTCGCCCCGCAGATCACCCGTCTGCTGGCCGAGTAAGGGACGGCCATGCCCGACGACTACTCGTACATCAACACGCGCGTGCGCGTCATGCGCACCAAGCTGCTGGACGGGCGCGCTCTGGATTCGGCGCTCGCGTCGGGCAGTTACCAGGAATTCCTGCGGGTGCTGTCCGAAACCGACCTCGCGCCCAACCTGCGGGAAACCACCGGGGAAGGCGCGGGCCTGGGCGAACTCGACCGTGCCCTGAGTCGCAACTTCTTTGACACCACCCGCCGGGTCCTGAGCTTTGCCGACGGCGACGCCAAGCGCGAGATCAGCGTTCTGCTGATGAAGTGGGACCTGATCAACCTCAAGTCCATCGCGCGCGGCATTGTCGGAGGCCGTGGTCCCGAGGCCGTCATGGACAGCCTGGTCGCAGGCGGCACCATCAAGCCCGCCGCGCTGCAAACGGCCGCCAACAGCACCGATCTGGCCAGCGCCGCCGCTGCCATTACCGTCAGCGGTCATCCGCTGGCCGCCACCATGCGTGACGGGGCAGCGGCCTACAACGCCAGCAACCGCCTGCTGGATCTGGAGGTGGCGCTGGATCAGGGGTACTACCGCTACGCCCTCAGCGTGGCGCGCAACACCAGCCTGCGCCGTTACCTGGCCCGCGAAATCGACGTGACCAACGCCCTGATCGCGCGCAACATGCGTCAGGGCGGGCAGACGGCCAATCCCAATCTGTTCGTGGCGGGCGGTCATCTGGACGCTGCCGGGTACGCGCGGCTGGCGGGCGGCGACGCAGGTGGGGTGGCCGATATTGCGGCCATTCTCGAAGCGCCGTCGCTGGAGGCGGCCGAGGTGCTGGCCCGCAACACGCTGGACATCGCCGCGCGCAACATCGCCGCCGGTGATCCCGAGGGCGTGGGCATTATCCTTGACTTCCTGCGCCGCAAGGAGATCGAGATCGCCAAGCTGCGTCTGATTGCGCGTGGCAAGTTCTATGATCTTGCCACCGAACAGATTCGCCAGGAGGTGCAGGCGTGAGCGGTCCTTCCAATGCCCCGTCGGCCGGGGGCAACACCCGCCGGGTGGCCATCCTCAGCGACTCGGAGACGGCCACCGGCTACCGGCTGGCCGGGGCCGAGGTCATCGAGGCCACTCCCGAAACCGCCGTGGCGGAACTCGAACGCATGATCACCGAGAACCGCTACGGTCTGGTGGCCGTGGACAGTGGACTGATCGTTGATCCGATCACGGCCACAGCCCGCGTGATGCGGGGACGTGACCTGCCGATCCTGCTGCCCATTCCCAGCCTGCGTGACGCGTTTTCCACCGAGACGGTGGACGCCAAGGCCTACATGGGCAAACTGGTGCGCGACACCATCGGCTTCGACATCAAACTTTGAGTCTACAGGGCTCTGGGCTCAGGAATCCTCAGAAAAACGACGACGTCCCACATATGTCGCCTGGGTCTTGACCTAGACTCTGAGTTCCTGAGCCCCAGAGACCTTTTTCAACCTCTCCAAAGGAGAACAAATGACGCAGAAGACACAGGGCGTCGTGCAGAGCATCGCCGGACCCGCCGTCATCGCCGACGGCATGTACGGCGCCAAAATGTACGACATCGTGCGCGTGGGCACCGAGCGGCTGGTCGGCGAGATCATCCGTCTGGACGGCAACACCGCATTCGTGCAGGTTTATGAAGACACCGCCGGTCTGACCGTGGGCGAGCCCGTGGAAACCACCGGACTGCCGCTGTCGGTCGAACTCGGGCCGGGCATGCTCAACGGCATCTACGACGGCATTCAGCGTCCGCTGGACAAGATCCGCGAGGCCTCGGGCGACTTTATCGCGCGCGGCATCGAGGTCTCCTCGCTGGACCGCACCAAGAAGTGGGCCTTTACCCCCAGCGTGAAAGTGGGCGACGAGGTCGGCGGCAGCGACATTCTGGGCACCGTGCCGGAATTCTCGTTCACCCACAAGATCCTGACGCCGCCCGACAAGATGGGCCGCATCCGCAGCATCGTGGAAGCGGGCGAGTACAACATCGACGACACCATCGCCGAACTGGAAGACGGCACCAAGCTGCGCCTGGCCCACTCCTGGCCGGTGCGTGCGCCGCGTCCGGTGGCCAAGAAGCTCGACCCCAGCCTGCCGTTCCTGACCGGGATGCGCATTCTGGACGTGCTGTTCCCGCTGGTGATGGGCGGTGCGGCGGCGATTCCCGGTCCCTTCGGCTCGGGCAAGACCGTGACCCAGCAGTCGGTGGCCAAGTACGGCAACGCCGACATCGTGGTGTACGTGGGCTGCGGCGAGCGCGGCAACGAGATGACCGACGTGCTCGTGGAATTCCCGGAACTGGAAGACCCCAAGACCGGCAATCCCCTGATGCAGCGCACCATCCTGATCGCCAACACCTCCAACATGCCGGTGGCGGCGCGTGAGGCCTCGGTGTACACCGGCATCACGCTGGCCGAGTACTTCCGTGACCAGGGCTACTCCGTGTCCCTGATGGCCGACAGCACCTCCCGCTGGGCCGAGGCGCTGCGCGAGATCTCCTCGCGTCTTGAAGAAATGCCCGCCGAAGAAGGCTACCCGCCGTACCTGGGCGCCAAGCTCGCGGCCTTCTACGAGCGTGCCGGGGCCGTCAAGACCCTGGCCGGCGAGGACGGAGCCGTCAGCGTGATCGGGGCCGTGTCCCCGGCCGGCGGCGACATGTCCGAGCCCGTTACCCAGGCCACGCTGCGTATCACCGGCGCGTTCTGGCGTCTGGACGCAGGTCTGGCCCGCCGCCGTCACTTCCCGGCCATCAACTGGAACGGCTCGTACAGCCTGTTCACGCCGATCCTGGACGGCTGGTACCGCCAGAACGTCGGTCCCGACTTCCCCGAACTGCGTCAGCGCATCAGCAACCTGCTGCAGCAGGAAGCGGCGCTGCAGGAAGTGGTGCAGCTCGTCGGCCCCGACGCCCTGCAGGACAACGAGCGCCTGATCATTGAGGCGGGCCGCATGCTGCGTCAGGACTTCTTGCAGCAAAACGGCTTTGACGCCGTGGACGCCTCGTCCTCGATGCCCAAGAACTACGGCCTGATGAAGATGTTCCTGAAGTTCTATGAGGAAGCCGACTCGGCCCTCAAGGGCGGCGCCACCATCGACGACATCATCCAGAACCCGGTGATCGAGAAGCTGGCCCGCGCCCGCTACGTCGCCGAGGATGAATTCATGAGCTACGGCGAGGGCGTCATGGACGAACTCGACCGGACCTTCAAGGGAGTAACTGCATGACCCTTCTCCAGAAGGAATACAACGACGTCTCCTACATCTCGGGCCCGCTGCTGTTCGTGAACGCAGCCTCGGACCTGGCATACGGCGCGATCGTCAACATCAAGGACGCCACCGGCAAACTGCGCGGCGGACAGGTCATCTCGGTGACCGACCAGAACGCCGTGATTCAGGTGTTCGAGGAAACGCGCGGCCTGGACCTCGCGACCGCCTCGGTCAGCCTGGTGGAAGACGTGGCCCGCCTGGGCGTGAGCAAGGAAATGATCGGCCGCCGCTTTGACGGCCTGGGCCGTCCCATCGACGGACTGCCCGCCGTGGTGGCTGAGAAGCGCCTGAGCATCAACGGTCAGGCGATGAACCCGGCCGCACGTCAGAAGCCCGAGGAGTTCATCCAGACCGGGATCTCCACCATCGACGTGAACACCTCGCTGATCCGCGGCCAGAAGCTGCCGATCTTCAGCGGCAGCGGTCTGCCCCACAACGAGCTGGCCGCCCAGATCGCGCGTCAGGCCAAGGTGCCCGGCCACGAGGGTGACTTCGCGGTGGTCTTCGCGGCGATGGGCCTGACCCAGCGCGAAGTCTCCTTCTTCACGCAGGAGTTCGAGCGCACCGGCGCACTGGCCCGGTCGGTCCTGTTCCTGAACAAGGCCGACGATCCCGCGGTCGAGCGTCTGCTCACCCCGCGCATGGCGCTCACCACCGCCGAGTATCTGGCCTTCGAGCACGGCTACCACGTTCTCGTGATTCTGACCGACCTCACGAACTACTGTGAGGCGCTGCGCGAGATCGGCGGGGCCCGTGAGGAAATCCCCGGTCGCCGTGGATTCCCCGGCTACATGTACACGGATCTTGCGTCGCTGTACGAGCGCGCCGGCGTGGTGCAGGGCAAGCCCGGCTCGGTCACGCAGATTCCGATTCTGTCGATGCCCGACGACGACATCACCCACCCCATCCCCGATCTGACCGGCTACATCACCGAGGGCCAGATCGTGGTGGACCGCACCCTGAACTCCAAGGGCGTGTTCCCGCCGATCAACCCACTGCCCTCGCTGTCGCGTCTGCAGGGCAACGGCATTGGCAAGGGCAAGACCCGCGCCGACCACAAGAACGTCTCCGACCAGCTGTTCGCGGCCTACGCCAACGGACTGGACCTGCGCAAGCTCGTGGCGATCACGGGTGAAGACGCCCTGACCGACACCGACAAGCTGTACCTGCGCTTCGCCGATGACTTTGAGAACTACTTCATCGGCCAGGGCGACCAGGACCGCAGCATCGACGAGAGCCTGACGGTGGCCTGGGGCATTCTGTCCAAGCTGCCCCAGAGCCAGCTGACTCGTCTGAGCAAGGACTCCATCGACAAGTTCTACGGCGAGAAGATGGACGAGATGTGGCGCGGCAGCCGCAGCATGGGCCTGTAAACTTGTGAGAGGGGGCCGCCGGACCCGCGTGAGTTTTCTGGTCCGCGTTCGGTGGCCCACCCACCTCACCGACAAAGGAGGTGAACACTTATGGCAGGACAGATCAGCCCCACCCGCAGCGCGATGCTCGCGAGCAAGGCCAGCCTCAAGACCGCCCAGAGCGGCGCGGACCTGCTCAAGCGCAAGCGTGACGCCTTGATCGGCGAATTCTTCGCCCTGGTCAAGGAGGCGCTCGCGGCGCGCGAGGAGTTGTCGGGCGTCAGCAAGGGTGCGTACACCAGCCTGTTCGGCGCGAAGGCCTGGGACAGCCCCGAGGCCGTCGAGAGCCTGAGCCTGGCGGGCAGCAGCGACTACGCCATCGACATGCAGATCGAGAACCTGTACGGCGTGAAGGTGCCCAAGATCGCCATTCCCGAGCGCTCGCAGGCCACCACCTTCAGTCCCATCAACGTGGGGGCACGCACCATCCAGGCCGCCACCGATTTCGGCGGCGTGATGGACGGCATCGTGAAGGTCGCGGCGACCGAGACCAAGCTGCGCCGCATCGGCGAGGAGATCAAGAAGACCTCCCGCCGCGTGAACGCACTGGAACAGGTTCTGATTCCCGGCATTCAGGACGACATCCGCTTTATCCGCTCGGTGCTCGACCAGCGGGAGCGCGAGGCCAGCTTTACCCTGAAGAAGATCAAGGCCAAGCTGGAAGCCGATGCCAAGAAGGAACGGGCCAATATGCAGGCCGGCAACCACGGCTCGGCTGCGGACTGAACCCCGTGCCTAAGAGAACCGCCTTCCACCGGAGGCGGTTTTTTTGTGACGTCTCCGTGTGCTGTGACGCCTGTGAACTACTGCAGGAGCCCGCGTTCAGGCGCAAAGAACAGGCAGCGGCAGGGCTCCAGCCCCACCACCGTGACAGGCACCCGCACACGGGCGGCCCAGTCCTCACGGGTCAGCCGCAACCGGTCCGAGACGACAGGCTGGCCGTCCAGCACATCCCGCGAGATGCCGTCGGGCCGGTAGCCGAGTTTGCGCGACACGCCCTGTGAGGCGGCGTTGTCCTGAAAGACCTCGCTCAGGGCCGCCACGGCGCCGAGTTCCTCAAAGGCCAGCTGCAGCAGTGCGGCGCGGGCCTCGGTGCCGAAGCCCTGCCCCTGAGCGCTCCGGCCAAGCCAGGAACTGGTCCTGACCTCCCGCAGGATGGGGAACTCGCGCCCCCGCAGCGCCACCATGCCGAGGGGCTGAACGCCGTGGAAGACGCCGAATTCCAGGGTCCAGGCGTCCGGGCGCCACTGGGCGCGGGTCAGCCAGTGCTGCTGAACTACGTACAGGGCGCGTTGCTGGGGAGGCAAATGGGTCCACGGTGTCAGAAAGGGCCGTTCACCGGATGGGTGCAGGTCCCCCGCCGCGACCCCGGCGAGGGCGGCGAGCTGTCCATCGTCCGGCGGCCGCAACTCCAGCCGTGGAGTCTGCAGCCGGAGACCGAGCAGCGGCCAGTGGTCGGTCAGCGCCGGTTCAGGAGGGATGCGGGGCCTCGGTGCGGCCCGGCGGATGGCCGGCCTGCTGATCGCGCTGTTGCATCAACTGCCAGACGTGTTCGGCCGTGGCGGGCAGCTGCGTCACCCGCACGCCCGCCGCGGCCCGGATTGCGTTGGCGATGGCGGCGGCCCCAGCCGTGATGGGCGGCTCGCCGACGATGCGCGCTCCGAAGGGCCCGTGCTCGGAGGGCCGCTCGACGATCACCGCGTCGATGGGCGGCAGGTCGCTGGAGGTGGGAAAGACATATTCCAGAAAGTTCGGATTGGTCAGCGTGCCGCCCTCGAAGTGCATGCCCTCATACAGCCCCATGCTCAGGCCCTGCGCCGCGCCGCCGTGCATCTGGCCCTCCACAAGCAGCGGATTCAGGGCGTAGCCGACGTCCTGAATGCACACGGCATCCAGCGGCGTGACGTGGCCGGTGTCGGGGTCCACACGGACCCGCATCAGCTGGGCGGTGAAGCCGGGAGCCCCACCCTTGATGGCGGCCCGTCCCTCGGCGACGACCGGGCCGGGACCGCCCGGCAGGCGTTGCCCCCGCTGGGCAAGCTCCCCCAGGTTGACCGACTGCCCGGCCACGCCGCGCACGCGGGCCTGGCCCTCGCTCAATTCAATATCTTCGCGGTGCGCCTCGAAATGTGAGGCCGCGAGGTCCAGCAACTGCTCGCGGACCTGCTGGCTGGCTCCCAGCACCGCCCCCGAGAGGCTGATGGTGACCTGTGAGCCGCCCGAGGCCGGGGCGTACGGACCGCTGTCGGTGGTGCCCTGAACGATCTCGACCGCTTCCGGGTCAATGCCCAGCGTCTCGGCGACGATCAGGACCATCGAGCTGTGGACCCCGCTGATGTCCACACTGCCGACGTGCAGCCGCACAGTGCCGTCGGTATCCACACGGCACACCGCGCCGGCCGGCGAGAAGCCCCCCGGCCAGCCGCCCACGGCCAGCCCCACGCCTTCATGGGGTACGGTGCCGCGCGATTGCCACAGCGGATGCTCGCGCGCACGCTCCAGGCAGGCCTTCAGACCGATGTCGGGCCACGGACGCCCGGTGCCGGTGGAGTCGCCGCCCTGGACAGCGTTTTGCAGCCGCAGTTCCAGCGGATCATGGCCCAGGGTATGGGCCAGCTCGTCCACGCTCGATTCCAGGGCGAACAGGGCCTGCGGCACGCCGGGCGCCCGGTAGGCCCCAACCGGCGGGCGGTGGGTAAGCACCTCCAGCGTCTCGATGCGTACGTGGTCGCAGCGGTACATGCCCCCGACCACGGTGGCGATGATGCCGGCGTGTCCGAAGCGAAACAGGCCGTTCTCGATCACGGCCTGCACGTCCAGACCGACGATCTGACCGTGTTCATCGGCCCCCAGGCGCACACGGATGGAGGTGCTGGGAGCGGGCATGGTGGTGAGCATGTCCTCGCTGCGCGAGAGCACCATCCGCACCGGGCGGTCCACATGCAGCGCCACCGCCGTCACCAGGGCGTCCACAATGCCGTACTTGGCGCCAAAGCCCCCACCAACGGTCATGGGTTCGATACGCACGTCCCCCGTACGCAGCCCCAGCGCACCGGCCACCTCGCTGCGGACCGCGTACTGGCCCTGCGTGCTGGTATACACCGTGACCTGACCGGGGCGCACTCCCGGCTGGGCGACCACGGCATGCGGCTCCAGATAGGACTGGTGAACCCGGGCGTTCGTGTAGGTCCGCTCGATCACGATGTGGGCGGCGGCCAGCGCAGACTCCACGTCGCCGCGCTCAAAGACCCGGCGCTCGTCAATGTTCGAGCGGGTCTCGTCCCCCTGCACACTCGCCTCTCCGCCGTGCAGGCCCGCCAGACTGCTGTCCGCCTGGGGCACCCCCTGGGGCCACACCAGCTGCGTGTCGGTCATGGCCTGCTCGGCGTCATCCACGCTATCCAGCACCTCGTAGTCGATGTCCAGCACGGCGGCGGCGTCCGCGGCCTGGGCCTCGGTGGCGGCCACCACCACCGCGACCGGCTGACCGGCAAAGCGGACCTCGTCCTGCGCGAGCAGCATGCTCGGACGCGAGTGGGCGGTGCGCCCAGCGTTCAGGTCCTGTCCGGTCAATACGGCCACCACACCGGGCAGGGCCAGGGCGGCGGCGGTGTCGATGGCCCGGATGTGGGCGTGGGGATATGGAGAGAGCACGGGCCGGGCGTGCAGCATGCCCGCCAGGGAGAGATCGGCCGTGTAGCGCGCCTTGCCCCGGACCTTTTCGAGACCGTCGATGATCCTGCGCCGTTTGCCGAGGTGTTTCGTGTCCTTCACGCGGACCTCCAGAGGGTGTGTATCCAGGATTCTACGGCGTGGCTGTTCCCGCCACCACTGCGCCCGCAGCCGCCTGGGGGGGGCGCTGGGCTAGACTCCGGCGAAATCCATTCTGTTCCCACCATTTCTCCTGGAGGTTCTCCCGCCATGCCCTGTTTTGCCCTGCACCCATGACCACGCCGCCTACCGCCTCTGCTGGCCTGCCCCTGTCGGGCGTGCGCGTGGTCGACCTGACCCGCGTGCTGACCGGCCCCTTCTGCACCATGCTGCTCGGCGATCTGGGCGCGGACGTGATCAAGGTGGAGCCGCCCGGCGGCGACGACACGCGCGGCTGGGGACCACCGTTTCAGGAGGGTCCCGGTGAGGAAGGTCGGCGGGGGCGCGAGTCCAGCTACTTTCTGAGCGTCAACCGCAACAAGCGCAGCGTCGTGCTGGACCTCAAGTCTGAAGACGGTCTGGCCGCTGCCCGCCGCCTGATCGCCGGAAGCGACATCCTGGTCGAGAATTTCCGTCCCGGCACGCTGGAGCGGCTGGGCCTGGGCTGGAACGCGCTGCACGCCGAGCACCCCCGGCTGATCTACGCGAGCATCTCGGGCTTCGGGCAGTCCGGGCCATACCGCGACCGCGCCGGATACGACGTGATCGCGCAGGGCATGGGCGGCATGATGAGCTACAACGGCGAGGTGGGCGGGCCGCCGCTGCGGGTGGGGGTGGCCGTGGCCGATGTGTTCTCCGGATCGCTGATCACGCAGGCGATTCTGGCGGCGCTGTATGCCCGCGAGCGCACCGGCCAGGGCGAGCGGGTAGACGTCAACCTGCTCGAAAGCGTGATTGCGCTGGGATCGTCGCAGGTGGGACGCTATCTCGCCACCGGAGAGATTCCCGTGCCGGTGGGGAACGACCACCGCTCCATCGTGCCGTACGGAACGGTGGCCTGCGGCGACGGCTTCGTGAACATCGCCGTGGGCAACGACACGCTGTGGCGGCGCTTCTGCGCGGCGCTGGACTTAAGCGAACTGGGGGCCGAGGCCCGCTTCGCCACCAACGAGGGCCGCGTGAACAGCCGCGCCGAGCTGGATACGCTGATGCTGCGCGGACTGGCCCGCTTTACCCGCCAGGAGGTGATGAATCGGTTGGAGGTGGCGGGCGTGCCCTGCGGCCCGGTCTACGACATGGCCGAGGTCTTTGCTGACCCGCACGTGCAGGCGCGGGGCGTGGCGGTGGAGGTGGCGCACCCGACCCTGGGGACCACCACCGTCACCGCGCCGCCGTGGACTATCGGGGGGCAGACCCCGCCGGTGCGCCGCGCCCCGCCCACGCTGGGGCAGCACACGGCGGAGGTTCTGGGCGAACTGGATTAGGGGTGGGGGCTGTTTCTCAGCCGTGCCGCGCGGCCAGGGCCGCACCGATCACGCCCGCGTCGGGGCCGAGCTGGGCGCGGCGGATGGTCACGGGCGCAAAGCCCTGCGCGTACTCGTCGGCGGCGGCCTGCACGCCGTGGAAGAAGTAATCCCCGACACTGGCGACCCCGCCGCCGATCACGAACACTTCCGGGTCGATCACCTTCTGCAGGTCGGCGAGGGCCACGCCGATATGCTTCATGGCCTGTGCGACCACCCGCCGCACTCCGGGGTGGCCCTGCTGCGCCAGACTGAAGGCCTCGGCGGTGCTGACCTCGCGGTTGAGGGCGTAGCTGGCGTCACGGGCGATGGCGGTGCCGCTCGCGATGGCTTCCAGCGCACCGTCCAGGCCCGCGCCGCTCACCGGGCCGCCGGGCATCACGGTGATGTGGCCCAGCTCGCCGGCCACTCCGTGCCGCCCGCGCCAGATGCGGCCGTTCAGCACGATGCCCGCACCGATGCCGGTGCTGACGGTCACGTAGATGCTGCTCTCGGTGCCGCGCGCCGCGCCCAGGTGGGCCTCGGCCAGCGCGGCGGCCTTGGCGTCGTTTTCCAGCACGATGCGCTGGGCGAGCCGTTCGCGCAGGCCGTCCACCATCGGCACGTCCACAAAGCCGTAGATGTTGGGCGCAAACTTGACCCGGGTGCGGTCGCTGTTCAGCGGCCCCGGAATGCCCACGCCGATCAGGCGGGCGTCGGGGTGCCGGGCCTGCAGGTCCATGATCTGCGCGGCGATGGCATCCAGAACGGCCTCCCAGCCGGTTTCGGGGGTGGGCTGAACGTGGCGGTCTTGCAGCTCGTCACCGCGCAGCACGCCGGTGGCGATCTTGGTTCCGCCCACATCGACGCCGATGCTGACCTGTTCGGGAAGGGGGAGGTTGGTCATGAAAACTCCTGCAGGATGGGAGAGAGGGGCCAGGGCAAAGTGAGGTCCGGGCCAGGTGAGAACCGGGCAAAGGGCCGCCCTGCCCCCGGGACTTGTGTTCGGAGCGTCCTGCTTAGGCCGTACTGTACCGTGCCCGGCTTCGTCCACGGGCGGCGCGTGCCCTAGGCACCCGGACCGTCCTGGGGGTCGAAGCCCAGCAGCGCGAGCGCCTCGTCCAGCTGCACCTGCGGCACGTATAGGCCCACATCCCCCATGTAGCCGCCGGTCTCGATCTCGATGACCGGAGAGCCCATCGCCCACTGAAAGGGCGTGCGGACCACGCTGACCACGCCGCCCGCCGACAGCGTGCGCCGCCAGCCCTCGGCAAGCAGGCGCGGCAGGGTGTCCACCCTGACCCAGGGATCGCCCTGGTACAGCACGCGGTCGTCGTAGGCGGCGCCGCTCATGGCTGGGGCTGGGCGGCGGGGCGGGCGAGCAGCGGCTGCACCCGCGTGAGAAAGCCTTCGGGCAGCGCCTCGGGCGTGCGGGCGGCGTTCACGCGCACCTGCACCGAACGGGCGAAGGCGCACGGCCGGCCATCGGCGACAAAGCGCGCCGCGACCGTCCAGCTGCTGCGGCCCACGCGCTCCACCAGCGACTCGACCACCACCGCCTGTCCCAGCCGGATCTCCTGCACGTAGTCGATTTCCAGCCGCGCCAGGACCGAGTGGTCCTCCTCGCCGTCGATGCCCAGGGCCACCGACATGTCCATGCGGGCGACTTCCAGAAACTCGGCGTAGCGGGCGTTGTTGATGTGGCCCATGGCGTCCACATCGGCAAAACGCAGCTGGATCGCCGTTCGGTGGGCGTCGGCCCAGTTGTGGGCGGGAATCCGTGTGGCGGGGGAGGGCAGCGGGGGGGTCGGAGAGGCCATGTCCCCAGTGTAAGGGCCGCCCCAGGCCTGCCAGCGCAGCGTGTTCCGGGCGCTATGCTGAAGGTTATGACCGACGCCCCCCCGCCCCCGCCCCCGCCGCGCCGCGCGGTGTGGTGGAGACGGCTGAGCCTGCGCCGCCTGGGACGGCTGCCCCTGAGCATGATGCTGACCAGTCTGCTGGCTGCCCTGGGCATCGTGCAGCTCAGCTTCCAGCTGGGCAACACCGTGTACCGCAGCGTGACGTGGACCCAGCAGACCCGTGAGGCCCGGGCCAGCATCCGCCAGCTGGAACGTGACGTGAAGATCCTGCAAGACGCCCGCAGCGCGACCCTGACGCCCGACTACCTGCGCGACTTGGCCCGCTGCCAGGGCTTTGTAGGCGAGCGGGAAACCGTGGTCGTCAGTCCCAACGCCCCCAACAACCCCGGGGAGAACTGCAAGGCGTTGCGGCTGCCGTAACCCCACGCCGCGCGTTCAGTTCACGCGGTCCAGAATCAGCTTCTCGGGAGCGGGGGCCGTGTCCACGATGCTCAGCCCGTCTTCCAGCAGGCGGCGGGCGGTGTCCAGGCCGCGGCCGTCCCGGTGGTACAGCCGCAGCACGGCCTCTCCGCGGTCCACCGCCTCGCCGGGTTTTTTAAGCAGTTCCACACCGACCCCGTGGTCGATGGCCTCGCCCTTGCGCTCGCGCCCGCCGCCCAGGGCGAGCACCGCGCGGCCCACCCCCAGGGCGTCAATGCGGCCCACAAATCCTGCAGCCGGCGCGGTGATGTCGGAGCGTCCGGGGGCCACGTCCAGGTGGCCCGGCTCGTCCACCAGCGCGGGGTCGCCGCCCTGGGCCGCCACGAAGGCGCGGAACTTCTCCAGCGCCGAGCCGTCGTGCAGGGTGGCGCGGGCGCGGGCGGCGGCCTCGCCCTCATCTTCTCCGGCGGCGGCGAGCACTTCCACGGCCAGGGCCACGCACAACTCGGTCAGGTCCTCAGGTCCCGTGCCGCGCAGGGTGTCCAGGGCCTCCTGCACCTCCAGACTGTTGCCCGCCATGTGTCCCAGCGGAGCGTCCATGTCGGTGAGTACCGCGCGCACCTGCCGCCCGGCCCGCGTGCCGATGTCCACCATCGCGCGGGCCAGCGCCCGCCCGTCCTCCAGTGTCTGCATGAAGGCCCCGGCCCCGACCTTCACGTCCAGCACTACCGTGTGTGCTCCCGAGGCCAGTTTCTTGCTCATGATCGAGCTGGCGATCAGCGGCAGGCAGTCCACCGTGGCCGTCACGTCGCGCAGCGCGTACAGTTTGCCGTCGGCGGGCGCGAGGTCCCGGCTTTGGCCGACCAGCGCGAGGCCGATCTCGCGGGCCTGGGCCAGAAAGCGCTCCTCGGACAGCTCCGGCGTCCAGCCGGGAAAGCTCTCGAGCTTGTCGATGGTGCCGCCGGTATGGGCCAGCCCGCGCCCGCTCATCTTGGCGACCGTGAGTCCCAGCGCCGAGAGCATGGGGGTCAGGATCAGGCTGGTCTTGTCGCCCACGCCGCCGGTGGAATGCTTGTCCACCGTGCGCGGCAGGTCTCCCAGATCCAGCTGATCGCCGCTGCCGGCCATCACCAGCGTCAGGTCTGCCGTTTCCTGGGGCGTCATGCCGCGCAGGTACACCGCCATCAGCCACGCGCTGATCTGGTAGTCCGGCACCTCGCCGCGCGTGTAGCCCAGGATCAGGCCCTCCAGTTCGGCGTGGGAATGCTCACCGCCGTCACGCTTCTTTCGGATCAGGTCGGGAACGTTGAAGGGGGAAGAGGAGGCCATGCGGCAGTGTACCCGCCGCCCGCCGGGGACCGTTACGGGAACATGCGGGCGGCGATCAGGTTGGAAAACCCGCTTCTGCGCCCGCCGGTGCCCAGCCCCAGCAGCCGGCCGTTCTTGAGCACAGCCACGGCGCTGAACTCGGCCAGGCCGTTGGTGGCGGTACACGGCGGGCACAGGGCCACATGCGACAGACCGCTCGAGCCGAAGCTGGGGTCCAGCGTACCGTTGGGGCGAAAGCGCGCCAGGTTGCCCTGCAGGGTTGGCGCAAAGCGTTCGGAGGTCAGCACGCTCGCGGTCAGCCGGTTCTGTTGATCCTGCACCAGGCCGCTGATGACAAAGTCACCGCCGTCCGCGGCCTCCAAGGTGGCGTGGCCCGCCGTGCCGAAGGTAGAGTCGGGAGCGCCGCCCGGCAGCAGGCGCCACAGGCCGCCCGTTCCGCCGACCACCACCCGGCCGGTGTTGAGCACGAGCAGGGTCTGGCCGGTCCCGGAGGGTCCAAAATCCAGTGTGGTCTGCCCCCCGGTGCCGTAGCCGGGGTCGGGCTGCCCGGTCTGGGTCAGGCGCTGGACCTGCGTGCGGGCGGCCGTTCCGTCGGCGGCGTTGGTCAGCACCAGAAAGCGCTCGGCCGGGTCCATCACGACGTCCTGAATCCAGCCGCTCACTGCCAGCGCAGCGAAACCGTTCGTACCGAAGGTGGGATCTGCCTCACCGCCCCGCCGGAACCGGGCCAGACCGCCCGAGCCAACCACCACCACCTTGCCGTCCGACTGGATCAGCACGGCCAGCACCTCGCCCACCGAGAGGCCGGGCGCCACCTGGCCCCGCACGCCGAACGAGGGGTCCGGCTGGCCCGATGGCAGCAGGCGCGACAGCGTGAGGCCGTCGTTGTCGGCGCTGGAGCGGGCGACCACGATGCGCTGGGGATCCTGACACTCGGCCCCCCAGTCGTTGTAGCGGTTGGCGCCCTGGGGACACTGCAGGGCCGCCATCGCCGTGGTGCCCAGGAAGGTGGTCGCCCCGGAGTCGTTAAACGCCATGTCCGGCTGGCCACCGGCCGTGAGGCGCCGCAGGAAGGACGTGAGCTGACCTCCCTTCGCGCCGTGGCCCACCATCACCACCTGACCGTCGCTCTGGACCAGCGCCCTGGCCAGCCAGGTTCGGTGGCCCTCCAGACTGGCCACCCCCCGTTCCCCGTAGGCCGGGTCCAGCGTGCCGGAGGACCCCACGGCCAGCGACGACAGGGCCGCCGTGCCCCCCGCTTCGGTGCTGCCGGTGACCGGAGCGGTGCCGCAGCCCACCAGCACAAGACCCAGAACGAACATCCACCGTCCACGTCCTCGCTTCATACCGTCTCCTCGTCTTGTCGGGCTTGAGACCTCCACTGTGGGCTTTCTCACCATAAGGAACTGTAAAAAACCTACTTAACCCTTGGCGGATCAAGGGGGAAACAGGACGCAGGTGGAGAAGGGCAATATGCAGGTGAAGAGAACGCGACCGTTCAGTCGGCGCTGCGCCAGCCCACCCGGGCGTGGGTGCCGTCACAGAAGGGTTTGTTCGCGCTGTGACCGCAGCGGCACAGCGTGACACGGACGTCGCGGACCTCGCCGGCTGGGGTCTGAATGCTCAGGTTACCCGTCACGGTGAGGGGGCCGTCAGGAATGGGCAACACCGTCGTGGGATCAGCGGGGGCCTCCGCGGGACCGTCGTCAAGGCGGTAATGCAGCGCCCCGGTGGGACAGGTGCGGACCACGGCGGCCACGCGCCCGGCGGGGGCCTGGCCCGGCTGAATCCACGGGCGCTGCGCGGTATCAAAGACGTCGGGCAGGCCGCGCACGCAATTGGCGACATGCACGCAGCGCCGCGCGTCGTAGTACACCGTGATGCCGGGGGCCGGGTAGGCCTTGCCCTGCGCCAGCTCCTCAGGGGTGGGGGGGAGGGTCATGGTTCAGTGTAGGGGCAGCCAGCGCCGCGCACCGTGCCGAGAACGCGGCAAACACCCGGCGCAGTTCCGGGGGTTCATCCACCCGCACCCCGCAGTCCAGCCCGAGCAGCAGCGCGGCGAAGTCTTCAAGCCGCTCGCGCTGACAGCGCACCCGGGTGCCTCCGGCCTCGGCCACCAGATCGGTGAACCACACGGACAGGCGGCCGCGCAACTCTCCGGGCGGCGCGGCCAGCCACACACTGATGTGGTGGGTCCGGGGCGGGTCCGGCAGACTGGCCTGCAGGAAGGCCAGGGCATCAAAGTCGGGCGGCGCCTCAAAGCCGCTGCTCAGCACATGCAGGTCGTCCATGCGGTCGAGTCGGAAGGACCGGAGCGCCTGACGCAGGTGGCAGCGGCCCACCACATACCACCGGCCGTCCAAGTGCAGGGCGCGGTACACGTCCATCTGCCGGCGCGTTGGGCGGCCATGCAGGTCGGTGTAGCCGAATTCCACCGTCCGGGCCGCGCGGACCGCCGCGAGCACCTCTGCGAGCAGCGCCGCGTCCGCCTGCACCACCCACGGCGAGGAGTCCAGCTGCACCGCCGCCGAGAGCGCCTGCACCGTCTCGCGCAGGGCCTGCGGCAGCGTGCGGGCCAGCTTGGCGCCCGCCGCATGGGCCGCCGGGACCAGCGCCCCCAGCCCCAGGTGCCGCAGCGACAGCAGCCCCAGCGCCAGACTCAGCGCCTCCTCGTCCGTGAACATCAGCGGGGGCAGCCGGAAGCCGGGCCTCAGGTGATACGCCCCGCCCACGCCGCGCCGCCCCTCCACCGGAATCCCCAGGTCCTGCAGGCGGGCCACGTAGCGCTGCACCGTGCGCGGGCTGACCTCCAGCAGCGCGGCGAGTTCCGCGCCGGTCACGCTTTCGCGGGACTGCAGAACTTCCAGCACCGTGAGCACCCGCATGGAGGGGTCGTACATGGGCGTATCCTGGCATACAAAAACGACAGGACCTGACGGGAATACCCGTTACGCTGTGGGCGGAGGTCAAGATGACAAATACGTCCGTTGTTGAAGTGTCTCCCGCCGTGGGTTCCGGGTCCCCCAGGGTTCTTTCGGTCGCCGATGTCCTGGCGCACTGGCAGGGCCACCGCTGCCTGACCCGCCGGGTGATCGAGGCCTTTCCCGAAGACCGGCTGTTCAGCTTTACCGCCGCTCCGCCGATGCGGACCTTCGGCGAACTGACGCTGGAACTGTGGGGGTTGACCGGCTACCACCTGAGGGGCCTGACCACCGACGACTGGAGCTGGCAGCCCCCCGAATCCTCCGATCTGAACACCCGCGCCGCCGTGCTGGACGCCTGGGATGCGCAGACCCCACAGCTGGAATCCGCCTTCGCCGGGGTGGAGCCCGGGTGGTTCACCACCGCGCAGGACATGGCCTGGGGCCGCTTCTCTCCGCAGCAGAGCGTGGCCTTCGCGGTGGACAACGAGATTCACCACCGGGGGCAGGGGTACGTGTACCTGCGGGCACTGGGTATCGAGCCGCCCGCCTTCTATGACTACATGGGGCCGTGAGCAATGTTGCCACCGGCTCCTTCACCGTGCCGCCACGCGCCGGGGCCCGCGCACAGGCCATGTCCGGGACCGGGCACCGGCTGCTGGGCAGACAGTGGAACGGTCGGCTGAGCGGTGGGCTGATGCTGGAGACCGTGGACCGGGTCCACCAGGACACCCTCGAAGACACACTGCCTGAAGCCTGAGCCGACGCGGCTTCAGCTCCTACGACACACGCTGCGGTGAATGATGTCCATGACCCTTAAATTCAGCGGTCCCGTCTGGTACTGGAAAGGCCCAGCCCCGCACTATTTTGTGACGGTCCCCGCCGAACAGGCCCAGGCCATCAGGGCGGCGGCCCGGTTCGTCACCTACGGCTGGGGCATGATTCCGGTCAGGGCCAGGGTGAGCGGCACCGAATGGAAAACGTCACTGTTTCCCAAAGATGGGTTGTACATTCTGCCGGTCAAGCTGGCGGTTCGAAAGGCCGAAAAGATCGGGGAAGGCGACCAAGTGACTGTGCACATGCAGGTGGGCGGATGACGCCGGCCAAAGGAGAATTCATGACCGATCTGAGCCTGCTCCACGAATCATTTGCCCGCAACGGGCGCGTCAATGCCTTCTTGCTGAACGCCCTGACCGACGCCGACTTTGCCCTGTCCGGTGGACGGGGTGGGTGGACCGTGGAGCAACACCTGCGGCATATGGCCCGCTTCCGGGTGGGCTGGCTGTGGAATCTGTCGCGCGCCCATGCCGGGCCACTGCTGGACCCGGCACGCAAGGATGCGGACGGAGATCCCGAGTGGCGCTGGCAGGACAGCCCGCCGCACGAGCTGGCGGCCGCCTTTGCCGCTGGGGACACGGCGGCACTGAAGGCAGTTCAGGACGCGCTGGACGGGAACCGTGCCTTCGACGATCCCTGGGGGGAAGGCGCGTACCAGACGAATCCCGCCCACTTTCTGCAACACACCATCGTCCACGACAGCCACCACCGGGGGCAGGTGCTGGCCCTGCTGCGGATGGGCGGGCGCACGGCACAGGACATGGACGCCCTGGACGCACACTGGGCCATCTGGAGGGCGTAGTGAAGATTCCTGAACTGTATGACTACCTGAGGCGCGCCCGCCGTGACCTGTGGTCCACGCTGGAAGCTGTGCCGGATGAGGTGCTGTCCCGCCCCGTGCTGGACGGAGAACGGTTCCACAGCATCAAGGATCTGGTGGCGCATACGGCCAGCGTGGAGGACGGCTGGCTTCACTACACCATCTTGCGGGACCCGCCCGTGAAGGATTGCTTTCCCGTGCTGAAGGAGACCAGGGACGGTCCTGTCTTCGGCGCCTTTCCGCTCTCAGATCTGCTGGATTACTGGCGAGCAGTGGAGGCCAGTACCGTGGTCTACCTGTCCACACTGACCGACGCCGATCTGGACCGGGTGGTGGAGGACACGCCCGAAGAACACTTCAAACTGGACGGTCTGCTGTGGCACGTCATGTTGCACGAGGTCCGGCACACCGCACAGATCGCCGCACTGTTGCGGACACAGGGCGTCCGGCCGCCGTCAATGGACCTGCTGTTTTACCTGCCGAACCTCAAGTCATAGGTCACCGGCAGGGCGCAGGAGAAACAGACACGAAAAAACCCCCGCATCTCGGCGGGGGCTTTTCATTGAAGTGAAGGTTTATGCCGTGGTCTGCGGCATGGGCATCTGCGGGTTGCCCACTTTCGCCACGGCGTCGCGCACCACGTCACCGGTGATCAGTTCCTGGCTCAGCAGGGCGTCGGCAACCTCGTGCATGGCAGCCTTGTACTCGCTGACGATCTCACGGGCACGCTCGAAGGCGCGGGTCAGGATGCGCTTGACATCCTCGTCCACCAGCTGGCTGGTGTGCTCGCTGAAGGCCTTGGGCCGGGCCATGTCCTCGCCTAGGAACACCGGGCCGGAGTCGCTGGACAGGGCCATGTTCTTGAAGTTCTCGCCCATGCCCCACTCCAGCACCATCTTGCGGGCGATGTTGGTCGCCTTGCGGAAGTCGTCGGCGGCGCCCGAGGTCACGCTGCCCATGAACACTTCCTCGGCAGCGCGTCCGCCCAGGGCCACGACCAGCTGGTTCTCCAGGCGCTCCTTGCTCATCAGCACCTGCTCTTCGGGCAGGTAGAACGCCGCGCCCAGCGCCCGTCCACGCGGAATAATGCTGACCTTCTGCAGCTTGTCGCTGCCCGGAATCACGGCGGCCGTGATGGCGTGCCCGGCCTCGTGGTACGCGATGGCCTTCTTTTCCTCGGGACTGATGGTCAGCGAGCTGTTTTCCAGGCCCAGCGTGATCTTGTCCAGCGCGCGGTAGAAATCGCTCATGTCGATCTGGGTCTTGCTCAGGCGGGCGGCTTCCAGCGCGGCCTCGTTGGTGATGTTCTTGAGGTCCGCCCCCGAGAAGTACGGCGTGCTCTTGGCAACCTCATTCACGTCCACGCCTTCGGCCAGCGGCTTGTTGCGCAGGTGGACCTTGAGGATGGCCTCGCGCTCTTTCATGTTGGGCAGGTCAATGGTGACCTGACGGTCGAAGCGGCCGGGGCGCAGCAGCGCCGGGTCCAGCACGTCGGGGCGGTTGGTCGCGCCCAGCACAATCACGTTGCTGGACTTGTCGAAGCCGTCCATCTCCGAGAGGATCTGGTTGAGGGTCTGCTCACGCTCGTCGTGTCCGCCGCCGATGCCCGCACCGCGCTTGCGGCCAATCGAGTCGATCTCGTCGATGAACATGATGGCGGGCGCACTCTTGCGGGCGTCCTCGAACAGGGCGCGCACGCGGCTGGCGCCGACGCCCACGAACATCTCCATGAACTCCGAGGCGCTCACCGAGAAGAACGGAACGTCCGCCTCGCCGGCAATCGCGCGGGCCAGCAGCGTCTTACCGGTGCCGGGAGGGCCGACGAGCAGCACGCCCTTGGGGATCTCGGCACCGATCTGGTGGTACTTGCCGGGATTTTTCAGGAAATCCACGACCTCGATCAGTTCCTTCTTGGCTTCCTCGTGTCCGGCCACGTCCGTGAACTTGGTCTGGACGCGGTTTTCCTTGCCGTACTTCTTGGCCTTGCTCTGCCCGAACTGCATGACGCCGCTCTGGCCGCCCTGGGCGCGCATGAAGAAGAAGTACATCAGACCAATCAGCAGGATGATGGGCAGGAAGTTCAGCAGGATGCCCAGCCACTGGCTGGGAGCCTCGAAGCGGTAGTCCACGCCCCGGGTTTCCAGCTGGTTGATCAGGCTGCTGTCGGGGGTGGCGAGGCTGCTGGGCAGCCGCACCGTGAAGGCGCTGAGGTCGGTGGTGCGGGCCGGCTGGTTGCCCTGGGTGGGCAGGTCAACCTGCGTGGGCCCCTTGAGGGTCACGGTGGCATTGCTTTCACGGACAATGACCTGCTGCACGCGGTCTTGCTCCAGCAGCGATTTGAATTCGTTATAGTTGACATTGACGCGTCCGGTAGACGGCATCTGCGAGAACATCAAAAACAGTGCCAGGACGAATAACACGATCAGCCAGGGATTGAGCCGCCTCAAGAACGTTCCTCCAGGGGGAAAAGTAGGGGTGGGGCGGACTTCGCCCCTTCTAGACTTGAGTGTACCAGACTCAAGGTGCATGAAATTGTCCCGATTTCACACCTGCGCTTTAACGTTCCGAAACTCAGGTGGTGGGGGGCCGGTGGTGGGGGCAGGTGAGTCAGGGCCATGCAACACAGTCCTCCGCCCTGCGCTTCTTCTGCGCCGGTTCTGCGCTGGCCCATGCGGCGTGCGGTCCACCCGGAAGGGATGGACTATCCTGACGGAGAATGATTGACGCGGACACCACCTGGCAACAGGCTTGCACGGCCCTGGCCGGAGGAGATTACGAGGCGGCCTTTGTCGTGCTGGACGCTGCCCTGTCCGAGGCGGCCCGGCCCGAACGTGCCCGCATCTGGCTGTACCTGGCGAGCGTGCATGCGCTGTACGGCGACCCGGCCACCACACAGGTGGCCGAGGCGCTGCGCCAGGCGCGCACCCTGGACGCCGGGGTGAGAACGGCCCCCCTGTATCTGGCCCTCAGCGCCGAACTCGATGCCCGCACCCGTGGGCCAGACGCCGCCCTGCCCGGCCCGGAGGTGCGGGAAGCCGCCGACCCGGTGGCGCGCTTTCATGCGGTGTGTGCCCTGGCCCTGGCCGAGCAGCCTCAGGGGGCCCTGGACCTGCATCTGGCGAGCAGCGAACTGCCCATCCACCTGCGCTGGCGTCTGCGGTCGTGGCAGGCCGATGCCCAGGAGGGACTGGGCCATACCGTGGACGCCATTCACCTGTATGGCGAGGCGGCCCATCTGGCCGGCGGCATGGACCGCGCGGTGATGTTGCAGGAACAGGCCGCCCTGCTGCTGCAAAACGGCCAGCCTGCCGAGGCCAAGGGCGCGCTGGACAGTGCCCGGTTGCTGTACGGCTCCCCGGCGGGCGCACAGCCCGACGATGAAGGGCTGAATCTGGCGACCTGGCACTACCTGCGGGCCCAGGCGCTGCTGCATCTGGAGCAGCCCGAGGCCGCCTTCGAGATGATTCGTGAGGCGGGCCGTCTGGAACAGCAGCACGGAGACCCGAGCTACGGCGTGGCGCTGGTCCGGGGGCAGGTGCTGAGCCATCTGGGCCGTCCCGAGGAGGCCATCGCTGCCTTCGAGGCCGCGCTGGCCCTGGCCGAGGAAGGCGACCGCCCGTATGCCCACCACGAGCTGGGCGTGGTCCTGCTGGACCTGGACCGCCCGCTGGAAGCCCGCGAGCGGCTGGAAGCGGCCCTGAGCATCCCCGATTATCCGTACCAGCCCGAGGTTCTGGCCGACATTGCCGAGTGCGACTACCGTCTGGGACGCATGCCCGAGGCGCAGATGGCCGCCGAGCAGGCGCTGGCGCAGGGCGCGGTGGTGCCGGCCAGCCTGGTGCTGGGCAGCGTGGCCCTGGATTACTTTCAGCTGGACGACGCCCTGGAGCATTACGAACGCGTGATCCGTGAGGCCGCCCCGGACAGCCGCGACTGGATCACTGGACACCAGATGGCCGCCGACGTGATGGCGCAGCAGGGTTTTCCCGATCCGGCGGCGGCCTATGCCCACGCCCAGCAGGCCCTGAAGCATACCCCCGAGAGCGACGACTGGTTCGTGACCCTGCGCGACCACCTGGGCAAGGCGCAGGCCCTGATGGGCCAGCAGGACGGACGCATGCTGAACTGAGCGAACCGCCGGTATACATGACGGGCCGGCGCATAAGGCCGGCCCGTTCGCGTGTTGGGCCGTCGCTCAGCGTGCGGACGGTGCCAGGGCCTCGCCCAGCACCTGCGCGACCCGGCCCGGCTCGGCCTTGCCGCGGGTCGCGCGCATCACCTGACCGGTGAAGAAGCCCAGCAGGGCGGTCTTGCCGTCCCGGTAGGCCTGCACCTCGGCCGGATGCCGCTCCAGCACCTCGCGGACGGTGCGGGTCAGCTCAGTGTCGTCCAGCCCCGCGGCCAGCCCCTCACGCTCGATGATGGCGGCGGGGGCTTCGCCAGAGGCGACGGCGCGGGCCAGGGCGTCGCGGGCCACGCGGGAGGTCACGGTGCCCGAGGCGAGCAACTGTGCCAGTGGGGCCAGGTCGGCGGCCAGCACCCGGGCCGTGCCTGCCCGCAGCGCGGCCGCCAGGTCATTGACCGTCCACGAGGCCGCCTGCGCGAAGGTCTCGCCGGGCTGGGCGCCGTCCAGAAAGGCCAGCAGCGCCGGGTCGCGCGCCACCGTCCGCGCGTCGGCCTCGGCCGCGCCCCGTGCGGTCAGCCGCGCCATGTCCGCTTCCTGTTCGGGCGTCAGGGCAGGCTGGGTGCTGGGGGCAGCTTCTGCCCCGGCCTTCGGCCTGGGGTCCGCGGCGCGGGGGCGGCGTTCCTCGGCCTTCGGGGCTTTCTGGCCGCCCCCCGCCCAGGCATCTTTCAGGGTGATGATCCGGCCGAACACCAAGGCATCCTCGCGGCTGTCCACAGGGTCGCGCCAGAAGTAGCCCTGCCGCTCGAACTGGTAGCGGGTCTCGGGCGGGTCATGGGCCACGCTCGCCTCCACATAGCCGCGCGTGACGCGCAGGCTGTCGGGGTTGAGGTGGCGCAGGAAGCCGGTGTCGGGCGGGCCGCTGTCATGGCCCGGTTGCTCGGGATCAAAGTCGGGGGTGGGGGAGTCGCCCTGTTCACCGTCTGGATTGGAAACACGGAACAGGCGGTCGTACAGCCGGAATTCGGCGGGAACGGCCTGTTCGGCACTGACCCAGTGAATCACGCCGCCCGCCCTGGCATCCTCGTCCAGCAGGGTGGCCCGGATGTGGGTGACCTGCCCCGTGCCGTCGGTTTCAAAGCTGTCCGCGCGGATGATGCCCGCGCCGCGCAGCCGGACCGTGCCGCCGGGCGTCAGGCGCCGGAACCCCTTGGGCGGATCAGCGCTGAAGTCCTCGCGCTCGATGTACAGCTCACGGCTCAGGGGCACGTCCCGAACCGCCCGCTCCGGGGATACGCGCTCGCCCGTGGGCAGCGCCACCAGCCCGTCGGGGGAGGCTGCCACCACGTCATGTGGCCAGTACGGCACGCTCAGGCGGCGCTCTGCGTCCAGTCCCTGCAAGGTCACGCGCACCGGGTCCAGCACCGCCATCACGCGCGGCGCCCGGTGGTTCAGGTCGTCGCGCACCGCGTTCTCGTAGACGGCAATGTCCACGGTGCGGTTGGTGCGGCTGACCCCGATCGCGCTGGCAAAGGCCTTGACCGCCTCCGGCGTGACCCCCAGGCGCCGCTGGGCGCGCAGGGTGGGCATGCGGGGATCATCCCAGCCGCTGACCACGCCGCTCTGGACCAGCTGGCGCAGCTTGCGTTTGGACACCACGGTGTATTCCAGGCTGCGCCGCCCGAACTCGTACTGGTGGGGGCGCGGCGAGAACGCCAGACGTTCCATCAGCCAGTCGTAGATGGCGCGGTTGTCCACGAATTCCAGGCTGCACATGCTGTGTGTAACGCCCTCGATGGCGTCCTGCAGCGGGTGCTGGAAGTCGTACATGGGATAGATGCACCACGCGTCGCCCGCGCGGTAATGCCACGCCCGCAGGATGCGGTACAGCACCGGGTCGCGCAGCTTCATGTTGGGGCTGCTCAGGTCAATCCTGGCCCGCAGCACGTGGGCGCCGTCCTCGAACTCTCCGGCCCGCATGCGGCGGAACAGATCCAGGTTCTCGGCCACGCTTCGGTCCCGGTAGGCACTCGGGGTGCCGGGCGTGCGGGGGTCGCCGCGCAAGCGCGCCATCTCGTCGCCGCTCACGCTGTCCACGTACGCGTCGCCCTGGGTGATCAGCTGCTCGGCGTAGGCGTAGTAGCGCTCGAAGTTGTCCGAGGCGTAGTACAGGTGTTCGCCCCAGTCCCAGCCCAGCCAGCGCAGATCGTCGATGATGGCGTCGGCAAACTCCTGGGACTCGCCTTCCGGATTGGTGTCGTCCAGCCGCAGGTGGTAGCGGCCTCCGTACTGCACAGCGGTCTGGAAATCCAGAAACGAGGCGAAGGTGTGGCCCAGGTGCGCGTAGCCGTTGGGCTCGGGCGGAAAGCGGGTCACGATCTGCGCGTACCGGCCTTCTTGCAGGTCACGCTCAATGATCTCGGTGATGAAGTTGGAGGCCACCCGCGTGGGCGCAGCGGTGGAGTGGGGCGAGGTGTCCGGCGCGGTCATAACCTTCAGCATACCCGCGCTGTGGCGGGCAAAGTGGAGGGCGGTCCGCAGTGGGGGGCAGTGGGCGCGGGCGCGGTCGGGCGTGGGGAGGTCAGGACCAGTTCGCCTCCCCGCGCTTTCTGTGGCCGCCGTGCCCCGGTGGGATCAGGCCGCCGGCTGTTCCGGGCCGCCGCCCTCGCCCTCTGCCGCGCGCCGGCCCCGGGAGGAACGTTCGGCGGGCGCCTCGGTCGGGGCAGCCGGAGACGTCCCGGCGGGGGCCACGGCAATGCGGGCCAGGGTGTCCGCAAAGGCCTTCAGGGCGTCGCCGCCCTCCAGGTCGGCCACCGCGCGGGCATTCAGCGCGCCGAGTTCCTCGCGGGTCACGGCGTATTCAGGGGCGTCGTGGCCCTTGAGGCCCTGCAGCACCCGGTACGCGGTGGCGGCCTCGATCCGAGCACCCTTGGTGGTCGTCAGGCCCGAATCGCTGAGCATGTCCGCGCCGATCAGGGTGATCTGATTGGGGCTGATCAGGGTCACGCGGTCGCCGCGTTCCTCCATGTGGGCGGCCAGCTGCAACAACCCCCGCAGGTCGAGCATCTGGTGGAAGAGGTCGAGGTGGGCCAGCATCGCACCTGCTTTCTTGAGGGTGTCCATGCCTGCATTATTCTGTTTTCAGCGTAAATGTCAAGGGGTGTTCTTGAAAATCGCCGGGTGGTCCCGGTTCCGGCAGCGTGGGTGCCCGGAAACGCGGCGGGAGAGGTTCGTTCCCGCCGCGTTTCCGGGGCCGTTCTCAGTTGCCGATCTCGCTGCTGCCGGTCAGGGTCACCTTGACCTGCAGGGTGCGCTCGTCGCGCCGCACGGTCAGGATGATGGTGTCGCCCGGCGCGTACGCCCGCACGGCGTACTGGAACTCGCTGAAGTTCAGGATGCGTTTGCCGTTCACGGCGGTCACGATGTCTCCCGAGACGCGCTGCGACTGGTCGTTGAGGACCAGGGGCTTGAGGCCGGCCTTCTCGGCGGGCCCTCCCGGCGACAGCGAGGTGAAGAACGCTCCGGGAGTGTCGCCCAGTTTGAGCAGTCCGCTGAGCCGTTTGAAGTTCTCGGCGTCCAGAGCGAACAGCGCGTCAAAGGGCTGACTCAGGTAGATGCCGATGACCGGGGCATCCTTCTTGACCCCCTGGCGCAGCTCGGCCAGGCGGGTGTCGCTGGCTGTGACCGGCACGGCGAACGACGCCGAGTCGCCCGCCCGGCTCAGGCTGATGTAGCTGACCACCCCGGTGACCTCGCCCCGGGTGTTGAGGACCGGGCCACCGCTGTCGCCGGGAACGAGCGGGGCGTTCATCTGCAGGGTACCGGGGGGAAAGTCGGCGCGTCCGGCGTCGGCGTTCACGCCAGTCAGGCGGCCGGATTTGTCCAGCAGAAAGGCTCCCCCGCCGTTGCCGACGGCGAGCAGCGCGTCGCCCACGCTGGGCCCCGAGGCGGCCAGCGGCAGAAAGGGCGTGCCCCGCGGGACCGCCACCCGCAGCAGCGCCAGATCGTCCTGATCGCTGTAGCCCACGACCTCCACCGGGTAGCGCTTTTTGTCCAGCGTCTGGGCGCTGAGCGTCCGGGCCCGGGCCACCACGTGGTAGGCCGTCAGGGCCAGTCCATCGGCCGAGATCAGGACCGCCGAGCCGATGCCGTCAGGCTCGACGCAGTTGGTGGGCACACACTGCTCGATGCGCAGCGTGGCGGGCCGCACCTTGGTGAACAGGGCCTTGAGCATCTGCCGTTCCATGTCCGTGAGCGGCTTGGCCGTGTTGCTCTGGCTGTCCGTGACCGCACCGTTCTGGGTGCGCCGCTGGCCCAGCTCGGTTCCCTGAACAGGCGGAACCTTTGCCTGCGGGGCTGTTTGCGCCTGAACCAGTCCGGCGGGCCCACCCAGGCCGCCCAGCAGCGTGCCGGACAGCAGCAGGAGGCGAAGGTGGAACATCCGGCCCTGGCGGTGCTGGCGCGGAAGGCGGCCTGGTGTGGCGTTCATGATTCATTGTGCGTGGTGAAGGCAGAGGGGGTCTGTGGCAGGACTTTCCATTGTTGTTTACCGCGAGTCCACAGTGTTTGCCCGCCTGCTTTTTGCCTGTAGCAGGAGATACAGACGCCCTCCGGCCCTCCCTCAGGATGGACCGCGCCCGCTGTCCTCCGGCGGCTCCGGGGCGAACAGGGAGGGGGTGGGGGTCAGGCCCAGCCGGCGCTCGATCAGCGTGCCCAGCCGCGCCAGGATGCCGGGGCCGCTCCAGCCGGTCACGCAGGCGGCGGCGAGCAGCAGCGCCGGATCCACGCCGTGGGGTATGGCGGCCGTGAGCAGCGCAACCACTGTCAGGGCAGCGATGCCGGCAGCCACCCCCAGCGCCGCCGCCATGCGCACGTGCGGCGGCGCGTTCTGGGCAAGCAGCCGCGCGAGCTGGGTGACACCACCCGCCGCGAACGCCGCTCCCAGCAGCGGCGCAAGACCCAACAGCGAGGCGAGGACGGGAGGGGAAGCGGACATAGGAACCTCCGGAAAAGAACCCGATTCGAGCAGAATCCGAGTCCGTTCTCTGCCGCATACGTAATCGGGGCTTTACAGTAATATGTCTATAGACATAAAGCAAGGAGCTGGAACTCAATCCGGTCTTCACGGTTCCGCTAGAGTCGGGGCATGGAGTATGCCGCCTCGACCGTTCCTCAGGGGTCCGCCCAGCCGGCTGCCCTTCCGCCGGCGGAAGCCACGCTGGGCCGCTGGCTGCTGGAGCGGCGGCTGGCGCTGGGACTGCAGCAGGGGCAGGTCAGTGCCCGCACGCTGCAACACGGCGGGGAGCCGGGCCGGGTCACGCAGCCGTACCTCAGCCGCCTGGAACGCGGCGCCCGGCCGCTGGGCGCGCTGACTGCCCCCCGCCAGGACGCCCTGCGGCGGGCGCTGGAGATTCCGGCGGGCGAGTGGGTGGCCCGTACCGGTCTGCCGCTGCTCGCGCCGGTGCCCGGCGAGGACGTGCTCGGAACGCTGGAACTGGTGCGCGTGCCGGTGCGGGCGCTGGCGAGCGCGGGCCTGCCGTTCGCCGAGGACGCGGCCAGCGTCATTGACCACGAACTCGTGCCGCTGCGCGACCACCGCCCCGGCATGCTCGTGCTGGAAGTCCAGGGCGAGTCCATGACCACCGACACGGGGGGCCTGCGCCCCGGCGACCGCATCTATGTGGATCCCGGCGACCTGGACCTGCGCGAGGGCCGCATCTATGTCCTGCACGTGCCGGGACTGGGGCTGACCGTCAAGCGGCTGCGCAGCTACGGCGGCCCGGTGTGGTTGACCAGCGACAACCCTGACCACCCTCCGGTCAAGCCTGAGGAAGTCACGGTGGTGGGCCGGGTGTACTACCACCAGCCGCGCGGCCACCGGCTGTAGACCGGCGCTACAGTACCCCCGTGTCCGAGCCCGCGATCCCGCCTGCCGCCTGCACCACCGTCTTTGTCTACGGCACCCTGATGCCCGGCGAGCGCAACGCCCACATCGCCGCGCTGGGGGGAAGCTTCAGCGCCCAGCGCGCGGTCCTGTCGGGCCACCGGTTGCTGCACCTGCATCCCGAGGCCTACCCCGCGGTGGTTCCCGGGGAACCGGGAGACACGGTGCAGGGGCACGCCCTGACCTACCCGCCCACCGACTGGGCGGTCGCCCTGCCGTTTCTGGATGAACTGGAGGGCGTGGAGGAGGCGCCGCCCCTGTACCTGCGGCGGCAGGTCCCCCTGACCCTGGAGGACGGTTCCCCCGGGTCCGCGTGGGTCTATCTGTACGCCCTGGAGGACCGGCTGACCCGGCCCGGCGTGTGGCCGGTGCCCGGCGGCGACTGGCGCAGCGTGCCCGACCGGACGCGCACGGCGGAGAGCGACCGCTGAGCACACAGCAACAGGCCGCCTCCCTACTGGGAGGCGGCCTGCGACCAGAAAGGGACTTTAGCGAACGATGCGCTGGCCGCGGCGGATCTTGAGCTGATCCGTCAGGGCGATGTACTCGTCGTAGCTGGTGCGCTCAAGGTACTTCAGCAGGCGGCGGCGCTGGCCGTTGAGCAGCTGCAGGCCGCGCTGGCCGTGCTTGTCCTTCTTGTTGGCGGTCAGGTGAACACTCAGGTTGCTGATGCGCTCGGTGAGCAGCGCGATCTGCACGGCGGTGCTGCCGGTGTCCTTGTCGCTCTTGGCGTGGGCCTGGATGGTCTTTTTCTTGTCGATCATAGTAGAACCTCTCTTGCTTTATGAAAGTCCCGCGCGCGTCAGCCCGGAGAAAATCCACCGTTGTCCCTGCAGGGTGCCCTGGCAAGGGTCCGGCGGCTCCAACCGTTCGCGGCGGCAAACGCGAAGATACCACACCCGTCTGTCCGCGCAAGACCCCACGTCTTGACACAGTGGGGAGAGCACCCCTACTATTGCTGTCGCCCTCGTTGGACGTGTGCTCGGGTGGCGGAATTGGTAGACGCGCACGCTTGAGGGGCGTGTAGCTTAGCTGTGTGGGTTCAAGTCCCATCCCGAGCACCAGAACATAAGATCAGCGCCGGACTCTCCTGGGGGTTCGGCGCTGACCATTTGCCGGAGCCGCGCGGCTCCGTATCTCCGGGGCTTTGCCCCAGCTGCGGGAGCGTGCTATCGTTTGCGGCGCATTGCTGGCGCAACGCAGCGCGAACGCTCGAACCTGGTCAGGGCCGGAAGGCAGCAGCCATAAGGGATGATTCGTGGGTGCCGTTGCTCACCGGCAATGCTTTTTTGTTGCCCTGATGTGTTGCCCCGCAACGAAACCCAGGCCAACTTCAGCACCCAGGCCGTCTCCCCAGGCCGCCTCAGCGCGTCTTGGGCTGCAGCACCAGCGCCTGCGTTTCGCGGACCACCGCCAGCTCGCGCAGCCGCCCGGCGTCCAGATCGCCCGCCCCGGCCAGCGCCTCGGCCTTGCGGCGGTCCACGCTCGCTACCTCCAGCGTGGCGGCGTCCCCGAACACCTCGCGAAAGCGCTCCAGCGGATACTCCACCCGGCGCGAGACCTTCAGGACCGCGCGGTACAGGTCGGTCTCGGCGTGCTCCCCGCCGGCCAGCGTCGCCTTGAGCTGCGCCGCCAGCGCCTCGCGTTCGGCTTCCAGGCCCTGAATGGTGTCGCGGAGCGTGGCATAGCGTTCCAGCAGTTCCTGCGGGCTCAGCTCCTCGCCCGCCGCCTCGTCCTGAACATTGCCGTGGATGTCGGTCATGGTCCGAGGATAGGACGGCGGCGCGCCGCAGCGGATAAGATTGATCGCGATGACCGACCACGAACCGGCCCAGCCCACCACCGTCCTGAAGGCCACCGAGCTGGAGCGCCGCATCCTGGATGCCGTGCGCCGGGGGGCGAGCATGGAGGACATTGCGGCCCTGCGGCACCACACCGATGTCCAGACCCCCGAGGGCGCCATCGAGGCCCTCAAGGACGGCAACGCCCGCTTTTTCGGTGGCCGCAGTGCGCGTCCGGAACTGGGTGTCAATGAACGCCGCGCGCAGATCATGGGCCAGTCGCCCTACGCCGCGGTGCTCGCCTGCAGCGACAGCCGCGTGCCGGTGGAACTGGTGTTCGACGTGGGCTTGGGCGACCTGTTCGTGGTGCGCGTGGCGGGCAACGTGGTGGGCGAGGCGGGACTGGGCACGCTGGAGTACGCCATCGAGCATCTGAACGTGCATCTGGTGATGGTGATGGGTCACGAGGCCTGCGGCGCGGTGGCCGCCGCCCTGCTGCCCCCCGAGAAGATCGCGCAGGAGCCCGAGAACCTCCAGAGCCTGATCCACAAGATCACGCCGAGCATCGAGCACCTGCCGCCCATCCGCGACAAGAAGGCCCGGATGCGCGAGGCGGTTCTGAACAACGTCCGCCATCAGGTGCATGTGCTGCGCCAGCAGAGCGTGATTCAGGCGGCCGAGGCGCGGGGCCAGATCCGCGTGATCGGCGGCTTCTACGAGATCGGCAGCGGCGCGGTGGACTTCCTGACCGACGAGGCCGACCTGCAGCCCTGAGGCCCGGCGGCCCCAGGGCACACAGGGCGCGGGGCGTGGACCGGGAGATCCCCGAATCACGCCCCGATGCTCCGGCCGGCGTCAGATCACAAACTCGCCCGCGCGCATCACCGGCTCGCGGGTGCCGTCTTGGGTGATGCCCGTCACGTCCATCTCGCCGCTGCCGATCATCCAGTCCACGTGGGTCAGGCTATCGTTGCCGCCCTTGGCCATGAACTGTTCGGTGGTCAGATCCACGCCCCCCTTTACATTGAAGCGGTACGCGTTGCCGATGGCGATGTGCGAGGCCGCGTTCTCGTCATACAGGGTGTTGAAAAAGAACATTCCGGAGCGGGAAATCGGGCTGCTGTGCGGCACCAGGGCCACCTCGCCCAGACGGTGGCTGCCCTCGTCGGTGTCGATCATCTTGTCCAGGGCGGCCTGACCGTTGCGGGCAGTGGCGCGGGTGATGCGCCCGTCCTTGAATTCGATGCGGATGCCGTCGAGCAGCGTGCCGTTGTACGACAGCGGCTTGGTGCTGACCACCACGCCGTCCACCCGTTCCCGGTGCGGAGCGGTCCAGACCTCCTCGGTGGGAATGTTGGCGGTGAAGGTGATGCCGCCGGGGGTATCGGCCGCGCCGCCACCCCAGACGTGGTCCTCGGCCAGCCCCACGGTCAGGTCGGTCTCGCCCCCCTGAAAGTGCAGCGCGGCGTACTGCTTTTCGGTGAGCAGTTCGCGGCGGCGCTGCAGGTTCGCGAGGTGCTCCTGCCACGCGGTCACCGGATCGGGCTGGTCGGCGCGGGTCGCGGCGAAGATGGCGTCCCACTGCTGGCTTATGGCCTCCTCGGCACTGGCGTCGGGGAACATCAACGCCGCCCAGCCGGGAATGGGCGCGCTGATCAGGTTCCAGTTCAGGCGGTTGGTCATGACCTGTTCGGTGTAGGGCCGGCGGTAGGCCGCCAGCGCGCGCTGGTGCGTCGCCACGCGCCCGGCGTCCACGCCGCCCAGGAGGTTGGGGTTGGTGGCGCGAATGGCGATCACGGCCCCGCCCGCCTGGGCGGTTTCGATCTCGGCGTCCACCCGCCACTTGCTGAGGGTCTCGAAGCTGCCGTCCGGGGCGAGCTCGAAGCGGGCGAGCTGCACGTCGTCATCGTCCCAGCGCACGTCTACAAAGGACGCGCCCGCCGCGTAGGCCTCGCGCACCACGGCGCGGGCAAGCTGGGCAGTGTCCACCGGGGCCTGCACGAGCACGCGCTGGCCCTTGCGCACCCCCAGGCCCACCCGCACGGCCAGCCGCGCATAGTTGTTCAGTTTCTCCTCAAAGGTCAGGGTCATGGCCACGAGGATAACGCGGGCAACGCGCAAGGCGGATGGCACAAAGCTCAGCGGGACCCAAAGAAAAAAGCTCCCGCATGGGGAGCTTTTCCGGGATGGAACCTGCTTAGACGGCCAGCACCTGACGGCCATCGTAATAGCCGCAGCTGGGGCAGATGTGGTGCGAGAGCTTCTTGCTGTGGCAGTGGGGGCACTCGGTCAGGTTGGGGGCGGTCAGCGCGTGGTGGCTGCGGCGCATGTCGCGCTTGCTCTTGCTGGTCTTCTTTTTGGGAACGGGATGCTTAGCCATGTTCTTTTCTCCTGGGCCGCACGGCGTCTCCCGCCGGGGCGCGGTTCTCGCTCACCCGAAAGGGGGGGAGAAGCGAGACAACAGCGGGGAGTATAGCACGCAGCCCTCCGTCTTTTGAACCGCTGTTGGGCTACAGTGCGCGCGTGCACGAATTGCTGCCGCCCATCACCCTGGAAACCGGGTTGCACTGGCTCGACCTGATCGGCGTGCTGGCCTTCGCGCTGTCCGGAGCGCTGCTGGGGGTCCGCAAGCGCTTTGACCTGTTCGGGGTGCTGGTGCTGGGGTGCGTCACGGCGGTGGGGGGCGGGGCCATCCGCGACACCCTGACCGGTCAGACGCCACCGCTGTTCCTGCGCGACGAGACCTACTTGTACGCGGCGCTGCTCGGGGCGGCGCTGGCCTTTGCCTTCGGCGAGCGGCTGGCCCGCTTCGAGCGCACCCTCAGCGTGTTCGACTCGGCGGGTCTGGCGCTGTTCGCCGCGAGCGGAGCGCTGGGGGCCATCAATTTCGGGCTGGGGCCGCTGGGCGTGGTGTTCACCGGGGCCATCAGCGGCGTGGGCGGCGGCATCATCCGTGACCTGATTGCCAATGAGGTGCCGGAGGTGATGTACCGCCGCGACCAGCTGTATGCCACGGCGGCGGCGGCCGGCGCGTTCACGGTGTGGGCGCTGCACCCGCACGTCACGCCGTTTCAATCCCAGCTGGGCGGGGTGGTGGTGGTGATCGCCCTGCGCTGGATCTCACGCCGGGGCTGGGCGAGGCTGCCGGTGCGGCGGCTGTCGGGCGAGTAGGGAAGGAGCAGGCCACCGAACGGTGTGCTTCTGCGTTCCGGCCCACCATCCCGCCCGCCGCCACACGCTAGAACCCGCCCATGATCCATGATTCGCGCGTTCAGCCGCTGCGGCCCGGAACGCCCGCACGGGGGGGCTTCGTGTTGCTGTGGGTGCAAGCGGGCGTACGCACGCGCGACAACCACGCGCTGGAATACGCCGTGCGGCAGGCCAATGAACGGAAGGTACCGCTGGTGGCCGTCTTTGGCCTGACCCCCGATTACCCGGAGGCCAACGCCCGTCACTTTCAGTACCTGCTTGAGGGCCTGCGGGATCTGCGCGTCAATCTGGCGGCGCGTGGCATCCTGCTGTCCATCCGCACCGGCAAGCCGCCCGAGGTCGCGCTCACGGCGGCGCGGGAGGGCGCGGCCCTGGTCGTCACCGATGTGGGCTACCTCAACCTTCAGCGGGCATGGCGCGACTGGTTAAAGGCCCACCTGAATGTTCCCTTCGTGCAGGTCGAGTCCGAGGCCGTGATTCCGGTGCATACGGTCAGCCGCCGGCTGGAATACGCGGCGCGGACCATCCGACCAAAAGTGCAGCGGCTGTGGCACGAGTATCTGGTGCCGCTGGAGGAACACGAGTTGCAGGTGCAGACGGACGACTGGGCGGCGGGCCTGGACGTGGGTGATCCGGCGGCCCTGGTCAAGACCCTGCCCGTTGACCACAGCGTGCCCCCCGGCACCGAGCGGGGCGGCGAGGACGCGGCGCTGGAACGGGTGGAGGAATTCATCAGTATGGATCTGGCCCGGTACGACGGGCGGCGCAATGACCCCAACGAGGAGGGCGGCAGCCGCCTGAGCGCGTTCCTGCACTACGGGCACCTGTCGCCGCTGACCGCCGCGCTGGTGGCCCGTGAACACGGCGGCCCTGGCGCGGACGCCTTTATCGAGGAGCTGATCGTGCGCCGCGAACTGAGCTTCAACCTCTGTACCTTCAACCCGCTGTACGACCAGTACGACGGACTGCCCGAATGGTCCCGCAAAACACTGGAGGAACACGCCGGCGACCGCCGCGAGCACCTGTACACCCGCGAACAGTTCGATGCGGCGCAGACCCATGATCCGTACTGGAACGCCGCCCAGCGCCAGATGGTGCAGACCGGGCGCATGCACAACTACATGCGCATGTACTGGGGCAAGAAGATTCTGGAATGGACCCCCGACCCGCGCACCGCCTACGCGGACATGTTGTGGCTGAACAACCGCCATGAGCAGGACGGCCGCGATCCCAACAGCTACGCGGGCCTGGGCTGGGTGCTGGGGCTGCATGACCGTCCGTGGGCCCGCCGCCCGGTTTTCGGCACGGTTCGCTACATGAATGCGGGCGGCCTGAAGCGCAAGTTCGATGCCGACCGCTACGCCCGCACCTGGGCCTGAGCATCCCGCCGACCGGTGCGGCAAGGACCGCGTGGACCGGCACACGCTAGGGTGCGGCCATGAGTGCGCCCACCCCTCCCGCCGCCGTTCCGGTTCGCCACGTCACGTCCGGCGGCACGCGGGTCTACACCCTGAGTGTGCCTGCCTTTCCGCATTTTGCCGCCAATATCTTTCTGGTCGTGCGGGGAGAACGCGCCGCACCCACCTACACGGCACTGGTGGACACCGGCGGCAGCCATGAGGCGAGCACGGCGGCTCTGGAAACCGGTCTGGACACCATCCGCGCCGAATACGGCGAGGCGTGGTCATGGGACACGCTGAACCGTGTAGTGATCACCCATCCGCATCCGGACCACGTGGCGGGGCTGCCGCATGTTCGCCGCCGGACGACGGCGCCGGTCGCCGCGCACGCCGGGGCGGTGCCCACCATCGAGAACCCGGCCGGTGACCCGGTGGCCCGGCAGGCCGAGATGGAAGAGCACATCCGCTGGCTGGGATTGACCGGGGACGGCACGGAAGCGGAATACGCCGAACGTCTGCGCCGCCGCGCCCGCAACACCATGCTCCCGGAAGCGATTCAGGTCCACACTTCCCTGAACGATGAGGACGTGCTGGACGGCGTGTTCGCCGTGATCCACACCCCCGGCCATGAGGGATCGCAGATCTGTCTGCGTGTGGATGACCTGCTCCTCAGTGCCGACCACCTGCTGCCGCGCAACTCGCCGCCGCTGATGCCGGAGCGGTTTCAGCGCGGAGCCGGGCTGCGGCACTACCTTGCCTCGCTGGACCGCATCGAGGCGCTGGAGGGTGTGGGCGTGGCTCTGGGTGGACACGACGGCCCCATGGTCCACTGGCAAGGGCGCATCCAGCAACTTCGCGACCGCTACGCCGACAAGCTCGCGGCGGTGTTGGAGGCGGCCACGACGCCCATCACCCTTCATGACCTGACCCACGCCCTACACTCCCGGCTGCGGCCCCTTCAGGCCATCTTGCTGCTGGACCAGACGGCGGCGCTGGCTGAATACCTGACGGCGCACGGTGGCCTGAGCGAGACCCGGCGGGAGGACGGAGCGGCGCTGTTCCAGCGGACCCTGCTGTAAAGGCCCGGTTCCGCGGCGCGAACACGGCGGCGCCCGGCCTGCGCTACTCTGCGGCGTTATGACGCCCGAGCGCTACGCCAAGATCCTGCGGGTGCTGAGCAAGCGCCAGCCCACCCTGAGTGTCCTGATGGACCAGGTGAACAAGCCCCACAACCTCTCGGCCATCATCCGTACCTGCGACGCGGTGGGCGTGCTGCGTGCCCACGCCGTGCCGCCCGGCAACGGCAAGGCGCTGGACTTTGAGGGCCATACCTTCGAGGCGACCTCCGGCAGCGCTCACAAGTGGGTGCGGGTGCAGACGCACGCGGACACCCTGGAAGCGGTGCGCGGCCTGCAGGCCCAGGGCGTGCAGGTGCTTGCCACCCACCTCTCGCAGCGCAGCGTGGACTACCGTGAGGCCGACTACACCCGCCCGACCTGCGTGCTGCTGGGCGCGGAAAAATGGGGCGTTTCGGACGCGGCGGCAGACGCAGCGGACCACAACATCGTCATTCCCATGTTCGGCATGGTCCAGAGCCTGAACGTCTCGGTGGCGGCGGCGACCATCCTGTTCGAGGCGCAGCGCCAGCGGCTCGCGGCCGGGATGTACGACACGCCGCAGCTCTCGCCCGAGGACCTCGCCCGGCACGCCTTCGAGTGGGGCTATTCGGACCTTGCGCCCGGCTACCGCGAACGCGGCGAGCCATATCCCGCGCTCGATGAACAAGGCCAGCTGGTGATGGGCTGAGGTGATCTAACTCCCCCCAGTATCCCGGACGCTTTCCAGTTAGTGTCCGGCGTACACTGAACCGCATGAGCGATCTTTTGCAGACGGTCCGGGGGCTGGCCAAGAAAACCGACAGCAAGATTCTGATGGTGGTGCTGGACGGCGTGGGCGGCCTGCCCATGACCGTGAACGGCGAAACCGAACTGGCGACGGCCAAGACGCCGAACCTGGACGCGCTGGCCCGGGAGTCGCAGCTTGGTCAGGTGGAGCTGATCGGAGCAGGAATCACGCCCGGCAGCGGGCCCGGCCACCTGAGCCTGTTCGGCTATGACCCGCTGCACTACCTGGTCGGGCGTGGAGCGCTCTCGGCGGTGGGCATCGGCGTCAAGCTGAACAAGGGCGACGTGGCCGTGCGCGGCAACTTCGCCACGCTGGGCGCCGACCGCATCGTGGAGGACCGCCGCGCCGGACGCCCCAGCGACGAGAAGAACGCCGAGGTCGTGGCCCGGCTGAAGACCGCGATTCCCGAGATTGACGGCGTGCCGGTGGAGATCTACACCGAGTCCGAGCACCGCTTCGTGGTGGTGTTCCGGGCCGGAAACGGCGGGGACCTGGGAGCCAACCTCAGCGACGTGGACCCGCAGACCACCGGCGTGCAGCCCATGACCGCCACCGCGCACGACGCGCCGAGCGAGAAGACGGCGGCGCTGGTCAACGCCTTCGTCCAGCGGGCCGAGGAGGCCCTCGGGGACGACCCGCAGGTCAACGGCGTGTTGTTCCGGGGCTACAGCGACGTACCGCACTTTCCCAGCTTCGAGGACGCCTATCAGCTGAACGCCGCGTGCATCGCCTCATACCCGATGTACAAGGGCCTCGCCAGTCTGGTCGGCATGGAAGTGCTGGACGTGGAGGGCGAGGAGGACGCACTCGACGGCAAGGTGCAGGCGCTGACCCGGCACTGGGCCGAGTACGACTTCTTCTTCCTGCACATCAAGAAGACCGACAGCACCGGTGAGGACGGCGATTTTGCCGCCAAGGTCAAGAAGATCGAACTGTTCGACGCCCTGCTGCCACGGCTGCTTGCCCTCCAGCCCGACGTGTTCTGTGTGGTGGGCGACCACAGCACCCCCAGCAAGCTCTCGGCGCACTCGTGGCACCCGGTTCCGGTGCTGATCCACAGCGAGTACGGCCGCAAGGACGCTGCGGTGCGCTACACCGAGGAGGAGGCCGCCCGGGGCAGCCTGGGCCTGCGCCGGGGCACCGACCTGATGCCCCTGCTGATGGCGAACGCCCTGAAGCTCAACAAGTACGGCGCCTGAGGAGAAAGTACGCCGGAGACTGCGGAACATGGGCCCACCCGGATCAATGTGAAGTAAAGGAGAAAGACGCCGGGCATTGGGGCGCACACGGACAACAGGAATCCCTCTCCTGTTGTCCTTTTTGCGTTTTGCTGCCCGGGAGGACCGGCTCAGGCGAGGGCCGGGCGCTTGAGAAACGTGACAATTCATCCCAGCAGAACATAAAGGGTTGAGCAGGACGACCTTTACTCGTCCGCCATTTTTGCGCCGGTGCCTCGGGGCAGCATGAGGACACGACCGAAGCGGGACCGTTGCGGGGTGCCAGAACTTCCCGGCAGCTTTCCTCGGGTCCTTAGTCCACCTCATGCTCTCCGGCCCGGCTGGAGGCACCTGAAAGGAGACCCATATGGCACGTTTGATTCCCCTGTCCGACATTACCGCCCAGCACTCCGACGTTCTCGGCAACGACTACTACGATCCCACCGGCCAGACCGCCTACGGCATGAACGGCGAGAAGATCGGCACGGTACGCGGCGCCCTCGCCGAGGCAGAAACCGGCAAGATCCGCTCCCTGATTGTGGATGTGGGCGGCTGGTTCTCCAGCAAAGACGTGGTGGTGCCCGTCGGCATGGCCCAGTTCCAGGGCGAAGAGGTGCATTTCACCAACCTGACCAAAGATCAGGTGGGGGACATGCGCGAGTACCGCATGGGCGAGGACTACGACACCGACGCCCAGTACTCCGATGAGCGCGTGCTGCGCTCGGCCCACAAGGATTACGAGGCCGACGAGAGCCAGTACGCCGCCCGCACCGGCTACCGCGACAACGACGCCCTGTACCAGACCCCCGACAAGCTCAAGCTGCTCGAGGAGCGTCTGGTGGTCAATAAGGACCGCTTCGTGGCGGGCAGCGTCGAGGTCGGCAAGCGCGTCGAGACCCATCAGGAAAACGTGAACGTGGACCTCGGGCGCGAGGAAGTCGTTATCGAGCGTCACGCTGTCACCGACGCGCAGCCCGTCGAGGGTGCGGTGCTGGGTGCCGACAGCCAGACCATGCATGTTGACTTGGAGGCCGAACGTGCCAACGTCACCAAGCAGGCCTTCGTAACCGAGGAAGTCACCGTGGGCAAGCGCGAGGTCACCGACGCGCAGACTGTGACCGAAACCGTGGGACGTGAAGTGCTGGAGGTCAACAAGTCCGGCGACGTCCGCCTGGACAGCGACGGTCAGGCCATGTCAGACCGCAACGACACCCGCAAGGGCTGAGCAGCTGGACCCGCAGCGGGGCGGCCCTGAGAGGGGTCGTCCTGCTTTTTCTCCATATATCTGGCAAAAGACCACCAGATAGAAAGACCGGCAGACAGGAGGTTCCATGACCGACCCAAGAAACGATGACGCCAAGGCAACAGAGCCGCAGCCTGCAGACGCTGTGCTGGAATCCAACGACCTGAAACTCGAGGGCACTCTGGAACTGCGTGAGGAGCGCCCAGTGGTCCAGAAGGAGCGCGAGGTGGTGGGCGCCGTGAACGTTTCGCGCGAGGTACGGCGTGAAACCGTGCAGGTGCCCGTTGAACTCGTGACCGAGGTTCTCGTCATCGAACACACGGCGGGGAACCATGCGGTGACGCTGGACGGTACGCCCCTGGCCCCCGGAGAGCGGCGCGAGATGCTGATCTACCGCGAGGAGGCCCAGGTCCACAAGCAGGTGGTGGTCAGCGAGCAGGTAAGCGTCAGCAAGCGCCAGGCGGTGGAGACCCGCACCTTCGACACCACCCTGGCCCGCGAGGAACTGGTGGTGCAGGAGGAGGGCGAGATCAAATTTTCCGGGGACCTGCGCGGCACCCGGCACGGCTCGGAACGCTGAGCCCCCGGATTCACTGTTCTACGGAGCCCCACAGATGGGCAGGCGGAGTTCAGGTCCCCCAGGACTGGATAGGCCCGAACGCTCCATCTCTTGCTCAGCCGGATGGGGGAGTGAGGGCGTCAGTCCGGGACCGTCACCGCCCGCCGGGGCAGCCCCATGCCTGGAACGGGTGGGGGCAGGCAGACCCGGTTGCGGCCTTCGCGCTTGGCGAGGTACAGCGCGCGGTCGGCGGCGAGCAGAACCTGCTCGGTCCCGGGGCCATGCTGAGCTGAGGTGGCCACCCCGAAGGACGCTGTGATCCGCAGGCGGTGTTCCCCGTGCAGGATGTCGAGCCGCTCGATCTCGTGCCGGAGGGACTCGGCCACCGCCTGGGCCTCGGCCGCCGGGGGGCCGGTCAGCACTAGGACGAACTCCTCGCCTCCGTAGCGGCACAGCGTGTGCTCTTCCTGAAAGTGACCCTGCAGCAGGGCGGACACCGCCTGAAGCGCCCGGTCCCCGCCGCCATGCCCGTGGGTGTCATTGGTGAGCTTGAAGTGGTCAATGTCGAAGATCAGGACGCTGTATGCCGTCCCGACGCTGGCTTCCAGCAGGGCCAGTTGTTTCTGGAGATACCGGCGGTTGTGCAGCCCGGTCAGCGGATCGCGCAGACTCTGCTCCCGCAACTGAACCTGCAGGCGCTCGATTTCCAGAAAGCGCTGCTGCAGTTCCTCGTGGGCAGCCTGCACCTGCGCCTCGGCCCGCTGCTGCTCGGTGATGTCGCGCCACACCACCATGTGGCCCTGCACCACCCGCTGGCTGTCCCTCAGGCTCGAGACCCGCACCTCCAGGTGGCGGCCATCGGGCAGAGCCAGGCGGACGTTCTGATCCCCCAGGTCACGCAGGTCGTGCAGCGCCGCGTCCCAGTGGGCGAATACCTCGGTGGCCGGCAGGCCCAGCGGAGACTGGATGCCCGCCCCGACCATCTGGCGGGCCGCGTGGTTGAGGTCCAGCACGCGCCGCCGCCGGTCCAACACAACCACGCCGTCGGGCAGCTGCTCGATCAGCAGGTGCCGCGCCACCGGTACCAGATCGAACAGGCGCAGCCCCAGCACGGCGTACATGAAGACCGCACCGGTCATCAGAAACGACATGGGCGTGATGTCCAGCCCAGGAAACACCGGTCCCCAGACCACCCCGACGAAGCTTCCGGCCCACGGCACCGCCAGTCCCAGCAACAGCCAGCTCACCTGCCGGCGGTACAGTCCCACCGACTCCTGCCGGGCCCGGATCAGGCGAAGGACGCTGAGGAGAATCAGCACATACCCGTGTACCACTGCCACCGTGAACCACGGGCCACCGTGCAGCAGGGTATGGGCCGAGAGGTCAGCCAGCGGCCCGAACAGCAGTTTCCACGGATCATTCGTGAGCATCAGGAGAACCGTGATCACGCTGACCGCCAGCACAGCCGTCCATTCCGGCCACCTCACCGTGCGGCCCGGTTCCGTGAGCAGGCGGGTCAGCAGCCACACGCATACCGGGCTGGAGATCGCCCCCGCAAAGCTGGCCAGCAGCCACACCTGCGGCCACAACGGTCCTGAACTGGCCCAGTGCGCGGCATAGGTCAGCGTCCAGACCGCCACCATCACGAGGTACGCGAACAGGCCCAGGGCTCCCGGAACCTCACGGCGCCGCCACGCCACGGCAGCGGTCATGACGGCCAGCGCGCCGGCGCAGCTCAGCCACAGGGTGTATGTCTGTGCCAGCATGGACATTGTCCCTGACAGCCTAACCCGGAAGCCATGAACGGCTTCTGTCATGTGTGGTAACCCCAGTGGGGGCAGGGCAGGCCACGGCGCAGCAGACGAAGGATGGGGAGGCCCGCTGCCCGGTCACGCCCGAATGGAGTATGGGTCTTGACAGAGAGCGTTGCGGGTGATAGATTCAAGCTTCTGATCCAAGCGATCATGCAGTGCAGTTCACGATGTACATACGCACTTGAGGGCGGCGTCCACCTCCCGGAACTAAAAAACGGACGCGCGAGCAGAGGCGCGGGAAAAGCCCGCAGACTTTGATTCCCACAGAGGGCCCGAGCGGCTCTCTTTTTTGTTGTCGGCCTTGCTGGCTGACCGGCCAGAAACGGTGGCCGGTCATATGAAGGGGCCCCCGAATCAACAGAATCGGGGGCCCCTTCATATGGCGCTGTGAATGGAGGCGGCTCCGTGCCGGATCACTGCACGGCCAGCAACGTTACCGGACTTTCTGCAGGAAAGCCTGGGCGTTCAGCAGACCGTTGCCCAGGACGTCGCCGTCGCTCTTGCCCTGGGTCAGCGCGCTGTTGGCCGCGTTGATGTTGGTGGCGGTCGCACCCAGCTGAAGGGCAAGTTGACCCACGTAGCTCTGCTTGTACGGCTCGCCGAGCGCCAGGGCCAGGGCGCCGCTCAGGACCGGGGTGGCAAACGAGGTGCCGCTTACCAGGGCGTAGTCGCCGCCAGGAATGGCCGAGGCGAGGGCGACTCCCGGCGCCGTGAGCTCCAGGGCATTGCCGTAGTTGGACCAGCTGGCCAGGGTCGCGTCGCTGTTCACGGCCCCGGCATTGATGGCGTACTGGCCGAGCGTGTTTTTCTTGGTGCTGTTGCGGGCCGGGAAGGCGACCTTGTCGTCTCCTGCATTGCCCGCTGCGAGCGTCACATACACCCCGCGGTCGGCGGCGCGCGCAATCGCCTTGGTCAGATCGTTGTCCTTGTCGGAGGTGGCCGAGACGTTGATGATCTGGGCACCGTGCTCGACGGCCCAGTCAATGCCGGCGGCCAGGCTGGCCACGGTTCCTTCTCCGTCGGCATTCAGCGCGCGCACCGGCATGATCCTGGCTTCCGGAGCCACCTGCACGATCAGGCCGGCCACGGCCGTACCGTGTCCGTACAGGCCGCTGGTGGCGGTGGGTTCATCGCTGGGGTTGGTGTCCTGGGACAGAGCGTCGTACCACGTGGCCGGATCGGTCAGGTGACCGGTCAGTGCGGGATGGTTCAGGTCTACGCCCGTATCCACCACGGCCACGACAACGTTCCGGCCCAGGTTGGGGGCCAGGGCCTGGGCTTCGGTCAGGCGGATGAGGTTCCACGCGGCCGCGTTCTCGCTGAACGTATTCGGGGTGCCGCCGGGCGCGGTGCTGGTATTCAGACCAGTGGCCCACGCGCCGATCCGGCCAGTGGCCCACGCGCCGATGCGGCCGTCTGCCCACGCCCCAATCCGGCCGCTGGCCTCCGCCAGTTTCATGCTGCTGTCATTGCCCAGCGCCTGCAGGCTGGCACCGCTTCCCTGCGCTTCCGGAGCGCTGAGCGGCGCAGTGCCGCAGGAGGCGAGAAGAGCTGCGGTCATCAGGGGAAGAAGAAGGGCTGGGTGCTTCATGGTGGGCTCCTGGCAATGGTTTCGGCGAAAGGCGGGGGCGTTTGCGGCACCGCGGCACGGACCCGGAGCACAGAAACGTTCCCGGGGAGGCACGGCTTTGTTGAGATACATTAAATATAACTGAAAACTTACAGGACGTGTCCATACCTGTTCCTGAGACAGAAACAGCCCTGCCGTCCAGAGGATTTGAGAAGGCAAGGGAAGGGGTCAGCCGGGCGCTCCTAGCCCTGAGGACAGGGAAACCGTGCTGTGCAGCACGGCTTCGACCTCCACAGGGGTTCGACGGCCTCAGCACAGGAGATTTGGTTTCTCTGCCTACTCAGTGGCCTGTCTGGGGTCCGGTCAGGGCCAGCGGGGGTAAAGAAAATGCAGGAAGAACGTGAGTCCTTACATTAAGACCGAATGAAATAATTAGGGCCTTCCCCGGGGCTGGCCGGGTCAGTGGAGGCGCAGCCCGCGGCACGGGAGAGCCAGTCAGATGTATCAGGTTCCGGAAAGGTCACCGGAACACCGGGAAGCGTGCGGGTCCGGTCTGAACAATCCGGCGGGTTCGGGTCCAGGAGCAGAGGACCGTTTCAGAACGCGACGCAGTTGCGGGTGCGCTTGGCTTCGTACAGTTTTGCGTCTGCCAGCGAGACCAGCCGTTCAAAATCAGGCAGGCCCTCGTTGGTCGCGACCCCCAGCGAGAGGGTCACCGAGAGGCCGGGCGCGACCGCCGCCCAGTCCGCGTGCGCGACGGCCGCGCACAGTCGCTGGGCCACCACGATCGCCTGGATCAGGGTGGTGTTCGGCAATACCACGATGAATTCCTCGCCGCCGTAGCGGCCCGGCACGTCCGAGGAGCGGCAGAGGCTCCGCAGCAGGGCGCCCAGACGACGCAGCACCTCATCCCCGACCGGGTGGGAGAACAGGTCATTGACCCGTTTGAAGTGGTCCACGTCCAGCATGATCAGGGACATGACGCGCTCCTCGGCGCGGTGCTGCTTGAACTCGCGTGCCAGGGTCTCCTCGATGTGGTGCCGGTTGAAGATTCCACACAGGCTGTCCTCGCGCAGCTGGCGCTCCATCAGCACCGACTGTTCCTGCAGGGCTGCCACCAGCGCGCTCTTTTCCCGGTTGGCCTGTTCCAGCGCCACGTTGGCGCTTGCCAGTTCGACCGAGCGCAGCTTGTACAGCTTCGTCTCGGATTCGGCCCAGTCCACCTCATGCTGCAGCAGCGCGTGGCTTTTCAGAGCCAGCTCCTCTTCCAGCAGCCGACGCTGCGCCGCCTGTCCCCTTTCCAGATGATCCATGGCACGTTCCATGTCGCCGCGGCGCTTGTACAGCAGCGTCAGCTTGTGGTGGGCCAGCACGGCCAGCTCTGTCCAGTCGGAACGCTCGCTGTCGGCCAACACCTGGAGGTACACGTTGCAGGCATCCGGAACGCCGCCGCGGGTTTCCAGATTGGACGCAGAATACAGCCGGGTCCAGGCCAGAGGCTCGGGCAGGTTCACAAGTGGGGACTGAAGCAGGGTCAGCGCCTGCCTGTGCAGCGCGGCAGCCTGTTCGGGGTGGTCCTGTGCATCGAGCGCCCGGGCGACCACCGAGAGGGCCAGCGCGTGATGCACTGTGTCGCCGGCCGCGCTGCTGGTCTGGGCCGCCCGCTCTCCGTGGGTCCGGGCCTGTGCAAATTGACCCAGTTCCTGATGGGCGTCGGCCATGCGGTACAGGCAGGCGCCCTGGCCGGAGGTGTTGCCGGTCTTCTCGAGGACGGCGAGGGCCTGTCCGTAGTATGCGAGGGCCGCGGTCCGGTCCTTCATGCATGAGGCCGCCACCGCGCCCAGATCCATCAGGGCGCCGGCCTCGCCGGGCAGGTCGCTCAGTTGCCTGGAGAGTTCCGCGGCTTCCAGCAGGCATTCGGTGGCCCGTTCCGTGTGGTAAAGGCGGCTGTAGACGTTGCCCAGCAGGTGCCTGCAGTCGCGTTCCAGCGTCAGGTCCCCGCTGTCCTGCGCGGTGGCCACGGCCTGGGTCAGCCGGGTCAGGCCAGACTTGAACTCGGAGGCGGAGATGTCGTGGAAGCCCAGGGTGTACAGGGCGTGGGCCAGGCCCTGCGGGTGGTCGTGCTGTTCCGAGATCAGCTGGGCCTCGCGCGCCTTCTGCAGGCTTTCAGCCGGGGTGGTATGCCGCAGCTGCCAGGCGGCCGCATTCAGGGCGTTCACGTGCTGAATCACATGCACCGGAAGGGTGGGGGGTGCGAGTGAAAGGTCCGAAGGGGTAGGGCGCCCCGAAAGCGCCGGATCGTGTGGGTCTCCACCCGCCGGGGCCTCGGCGTGAAAGGAGCCGGCGATCATGCCGAGGAACACCTCGATCAGGTAGGGGTCGAAGTGTCTGCCCGATTGCGCGGCCATTTCCCGCCACGCCTCCTCCCGCGACCACGCCGCCTTGTAGGAGCGTTCGGTCGTCAGGGCGTCCCACACGTCCACAATGGCCACGATTCTGCCGGTCAGGGGAATGCGGTCTCCCTGCAGACCCTGGGGATAGCCGCTGCCGTCCCAGCGTTCATGATGTGTCAGCGCGATTTCCTCGGCCATGCGCGTCAGGTCCGACTGACCGCCTTCGAGCACGCGCGCTCCGATGGTCGTGTGGTGCTTCATGATCGTGAATTCCTCGGCCGTCAGCTTGCCCGTCTTGAGCAAAATGACGTCGGGAACGCCGATCTTGCCGATGTCGTGCAGCCGTGCGGCGAGCCGGATCAGTTCCACCTCGGCCGGGGGCAGCCCGATGGCCTGGGCCAGGGCAGCCGCCAGCTGAGAGACGCGCTGGGTGTGGCTGCCGGTCTTGTCGTCGCGGTACTCGCCCACCAGGCCCAGACGCGTGATGATCTCGCGCTGGGCCTGTTCGAGGTCGGCCGTCCGCTTCTGCACCTGCTGTTCGGCCTCGCTGCGGGCCTGCTGCGAGGTCTGGTTCATCAGGCGGTAGGTTTCGGCCTGGTGCTTGGCGCGTTCCACTTCCAGCTGGGCCGTCAGGTTCTGGAAGGCATCGTGCCGGTCCTGATCGTGCAGGGACCGTTCCAGGTTCAGGGCCTCCCTGAACTGCCGGGCCGCCTGTTCGAAGTGTCCCAGGCGCTGCAGCACCTCGCCCAGGTGTTCATGAATCTCCAGCGCGGCGCGGTCGCTGCCGCTTTGCCGCGCACAGGTCAGGGCCCGCTCAAAGTGGGCCGCCGCCTGCTCGAGCTGGCCGTCCTCGGCCTGCAGGCGGGCCAAGTGGACCAGTGTGTTCTGTTCGCTGGGCAGCGCACCCAGTTCCCTGGAGAGGCTCAGTGCCTGCCCGAATGTCTCCAGGGCCAGGGTCCGCTGGCCCAGCCCAACATACACCTGCCCCAAGTTGTCCAGGATCTCTGCCTCGTTGTACCGGCGCCCACTCGTCTGGGCCAGCCGCAGGGCCTGCAGCAGCAGCTGCAGCGCCTCGCGGTGCTCCCCACGGTCGCGGGCGACTAGGCCCATGCCCGTCAGCCCGGCGATCTCGTTGGCGGTGTGGCCGGCCCGCTGCGCGGCGGCCATGCCCTGCTCGAAGGCCCCGGCCGCCTGGGCGTATTCGTGCCGGATCTGGTGGATGTTGCCGATGTTGATCAGACACGCGCTTTCCAGGCTGTGCAGCGGCTCCGGACAGTGGGTGATGTACTCAAAGCAACGGGCCAGATGCTCCAGGGCCTGATGCAGGTCTCCCAACTCAATGTGAATCAGCCCCAGGTTGTTCAGGCACTTGGCATAGCCGGCGTGGTCCCGGAGCTCCTCACGGACCCCGGCCTCTTCCAGAATGACGGCGCTGGCCTCGCGGTACTGGCCCTGCAGGAACAGGGCCATGCCCTGCAGGTTGAAGGCACGGGCAAGGTCTGCCGTTCGCTGATCGGGGAGCAGTTGCCTGATCTTGTGGGCCAGCTCCGACACCCGGTCGTAGTGCTCGCACACGACCTCGGCCTCGGTCTGTTGCAGCAGGGCGGTGACCTGCCCTGGTCCGTCGCCGGCCTCGGCCATCAAGGCGGCGGCGCGCTGGGCGTGCAGGGCCGCCGGCTCTCCCTCTTCCAGTTCCAACAGGCCCTGGCTCCACAGGAGTTCTGCCTCGCCCTGCAACGGGAGAGGCCAGGCAGCCAGCTCTGCGGACACCGTTTCCAGCACCTGCACGGCGGCCCTGGGATCGGTTTCCAGAAGTGCCCGTGCCCTGTCCAGCACGGCCCGACCGGTGCCCACATTCAGATTCAGCGCGGCATGGTTCAAGAAACGCCCTTGGGTGGAAAAAGGAGGGTGAAGAGGAGAGGGGAAACACAGCGAAGGGGCCGAACAGTCCGGGGACCGCTGCCTCCATTATTGAGAATGGGTCTTACAGAAACCCCACCTGGGGTCGTGCCTGGACCGGGGTCGTGCCTGGACCGGGGGGGGGCGGCCGTAGCTTAGCCTGTGGCCCCGTACAGGAACCATAAAAAAGCCGGAGCATGGTGCTCCGGCCTCTTTTTCCTGCTCCTGATGGTCCCGGCGTCGGGGATGGCCCTTTCGCCGGGGTGTTCCATCTGTCGCCGGATGAACTGCTGGGGTTTAGAAGTCCATTCCGCCCATGTCGCCGCCGCCCATGCCGCCTGCGGGTGCAGGAGCGGCCTTCTCGGGCTTGTCGGAGACAATCGCTTCGGTGGTCAGGATCAGCGCGCCGATGCTCGCCGCGTTCTGCAGCGCGGTGCGGGTCACCTTGGCGGGATCCACGATGCCGGCGGCGATCATGTCGTCCACGTACTCGCCCGTCGCGGCGTTGAAGCCGAAGCGGGGCTTGTCGCTGTTGATGACGGCGTTGACGATAACGCTGCCTTCCTCGCCGGCGTTCGCGGCGATCTGGCGGGCGGGCTCCTCCAGGGCGCGGATCAGGATGCGCGCGCCGGTGGCCTCGTCGCCGCTGAGGGCTTCGGCGGCCTTGCGGACCGAGGGAATGATGCGCAGCAGCGTGGTGCCGCCGCCCGCAACGATGCCTTCTTCAACCGCCGAGCGGGCGGTGGACAGGGCGTCCTCGTAGCGGTGCTTCTTTTCCTTGAGTTCGGTCTCGGTGGCGGCGCCGACGCGGATCACGGCCACGCCGCCGGCCAGCTTGGCCAGACGCTCCTGGAGCTTTTCCTTGGCGTAGTCGCTGTCGGTGGTGTCCAGTTCGCCCTTGATGGCGTTGACGCGGGCGTCGATCTCGCTCTGCTGGCCCTTGCCGTCCACGATGGTGGTCTCATCCTTGGTGATGCGGATGCGCGCGGCGCTGCCCAGCATGTCCATGCCAGTGTTTTCCAGCTTGTGGCCCAGGTCCTCGCTGACCACCTGTCCGCCGGTGACGGCGGCGATGTCGCGCAGCATTTCCTTGCGGCGGTCGCCGAAGCCAGGGGCCTTGACGGCGGCGATGTTCAGCGTGCCGCGCAGCTTGTTGACCACCAGGGTGGCCAGCGCCTCGCCTTCCACGTCCTCGGCGATGATCAGCAGCGGACGGCCGGTCTGCGCCACCTTCTCCAGCACGGGCAGCAGGTCCTTGAGGTTGCTGATCTTCTTCTCGTTGATCAGGATGTAGGCGTCTTCGAGGACGGCTTCCATCTTCTCGGGGTTGGTCACGAAGTAGGGGTTGATGAAGCCCTTGTCGAACTGCATGCCCTCGACGACGTCCACTTCGGTGTCAAAGCCCTTGGACTCCTCGATGGTGATGACGCCTTCCTTACCCACCTTGTCCATCGCGGAGGCGATTTCCTCGCCGACCTGCTCGTCGTTGGCGGAGATGCCGGCGACTTTCTTGATGGCGTCGGAGTCTTCCACCGGCACGGCCAGCTTCTGGATTTCCTCGATGGCGGCGGTCACGGCCTTCTCAATGCCGCGCTTGAGGGCCAGCGGGTTGGCGCCGGCGGCCACGTTGCGCAGGCCTTCTTTCACGATGGCCTGACCCAGCACGGTGGCGGTGGTGGTGCCGTCCCCGGTGATGTCGTTGGTCTTGCTCGCGACTTCCTTGAGCAGCTGCGCGCCGATGTTCTCGAGCTTGTCTTCCAGCTCGATTTCCTTGGCGACGGTCACGCCGTCCTTGGTGATGGTGGGGCTGCCGAACTTCTTCTCGATGACCACGTTGCGGCCACGGGGCCCAAGGGTCACTTTAACGGCGTTGGCGACGGCGTTTACACCGCGTTCCAGGCTGCGGCGGGCGACTTCATCAAATACAAGTTGTTTGGCCATGGGAAGTACTCCTTCGGAGTGGGTCTAAAAGTTTGAGAGGTGGAAGGTCAGAGCTGAACGGACGTGCCTGTCCTTACTCGACGATGGCGAGAATGTCGCGCTCGGCGAGGATGGAGTAGTTCTTGCCGTCCAGGGTGACTTCGGTGCCGCCGTACTTGGCAAAGTACACGGTGTCGCCTTCCTTGACGTCCAGCGCCACGCGGGTGCCGTTGTCCAGCATCTTGCCGCTGCCCACGGCGATGACCTTGCCGCGCTGGCTCTTTTCCTTGGCCGAATCGGGGACGTACAGGCCGCCCGCGGTCTTCTGCTCGGCTTCCTCGACGATTTCTACCAGGACACGATCACCTAAAGGTTTAAGCATGGATATTCCTCCTGTGGAGTGAGATGTGGGGCCACAACCGCGCCGACAATGGCGGCGGGTTTTTGCCGTTCCGCACGCAAGCCTAGTCGCCTCTGGGCAATAATGTCAAGCGCCGGAGTCTGACAATTTGAGCGTGGTGCGCTCAAGGTGCGCCAGCACGCTCAAATAACATGTAGCGGTCTTGGGCTATAGGCTTGACGTATATACGCCGTGCGGGTATACCTGAGTGGAATCCAGCTCAAAACAGGAGGAAGCCTCATGGCCCGTCCCGATATTCTGTCGCGCAATCCGTTTGAGGACGCCTTTGCCCGGCTGGGTCCCACTCCGCTCACGCTGGCGGTGCTGGACCTTGACCACTTCAAGACCCTGAACGACACCCTGGGCCACACCGAGGGCGACCGGGCGCTGCGGGCGGTCGAACGCCTGCTCTCGGGCAGCCTGCCGTCGGGCAGCATCATCGGGCGGATCGGGGGCGACGAGTACGCCGTGATTCTGCCGGAAAGTGCCGCCGAGACCGCGCTGATCCTGTTCGACGAGGTGATCCGCCACTTTCATATCCACCGCGATCCCCACTGGCCGCGCACCCTGGGCCTCAGCGTGGGACTGGCCTCGCGTCCGGCGCACGCCAGCGCCTATGACGAGCTGTACCGCGCCGCCGACGAGGCCCTGCTGCGGGCCAAACGCGAGGGCCGGGGCCGGGCGTGCATCTACGTGGAATCCAAGATGGTCCTGAAGTCCAACTACTACCCCAAGAGCCAGCTTGAACGCCTGAGCAAACTCTCGGGAGCGCTGGGCCGCACCGAGGCGAGCCTGCTGCGCGAGGCGCTCGACGACCTGATCGAGCGCCACCGGGATGAGCTGTGAGCGGAATCACGGCCACCCTGTCGCCCGGCTGGCACGCGGCCCTTTCGGAGGCGTGGGAGGCGTACCTGCGCGGCTCGTACCCGATCGGGGCGTGTGTGGTGGACGCAGACGGGACCGTGATCGCGCGGGGGCGCAACCGGCTGGGCGAGCCCCGCCGTGTGGAGGGCGGCTTTATCGCCGGGCACGATCTGGCGCATGCGGAGATCAATGCGCTGCTGAATCTGGCGTCCACACCGCGCCCGGAGAGTTACGGCTGGACGGTGCTGACCACCGTGGAACCCTGCCCGCAGTGCGCCGGGGCCATCGCCATGAGCGGCGTGCGCGCCGTGGCCTACGCCGCCCCCGATCCCTGGGGTGGCTGCACGCGCCTGCTGACCGACGATCCGTACGTATCCGGCAAGCGGATTCAGGTGGGCCGTGCGCCGCAGGACGTTCAGCGGCTGGCGCTGCGGCTCAAGGCCCATGCGCTGTGGGAAGAGGAACGTCCGGCCGGAGAACGCCATGTCCTGAACCGTTTTGCGGCCCATCATCCCGAGGACGTGGCTTATGCGGAGCAGCTGTACCGCTCCGGCGTTCTTCTTGCCTTGCGTGAGCGTGGGGCCAGCCTGGAAGAAGCGCTGGCGGTGCTGGCATGACCGCCCAGTCCTTCCTCAATCTCTCGCCGGGTGAAGAACGAACAGGCCGCGCCTGCGCGTGGATTGAACACGAGGGCCGGGTGTTGATGTCCGCGCGGGATGCATGGGGATGGACGCTGCCGGGCGGAGGCGTCCACCCCGGCGAAACACCCCAACAGGCGGCGATACGCGAAGCCTGGGAGGAATGCGGCGCACACGGTGAGGTGGTGGGCGAGGCCGTCCGGCTCTCCGAGGGCGCGGATTGTTACCCGGTGCGTCTGCTGGGCCTGGACGCCAGCCCGGAAGGGCGGCCGGTGCGGTGGGTCAGGCCAGAGTCGCTGTGGTGGGCGTGTGATCCCCAGCTGTGTCAGGTGCTGGAGGCGAGGGGCCGGAGTGTTCCACCGCCTGCCCTCCGAACCGTGGTTCAGCTGCTCAGGCGGATCATTTTTCGGATTCAGGCCGTGGTCAGGCGTGTCTCAGGGGTGACCGCGTGAACACCCTCCACCTGACCCTGCTGCGCCACGGACGCAGCCGTGCCGACGACGAGGACGTTCACGAGGGCCGCTACGACTCGCCGCTGAGCGGGGTGGGCCGCGCTCAGGCCGGGGCGCTGGCCGAATACTGGGGCGCCCATCCGCCCGACTTCGACCGGGCGTACTGCTCCACGCTGGCCCGCGCGCACGAAACGGCCCGCATCGTCACGGATGCGCTGGGCCTCTCGCTGACCCCCACCGACCTGCTGCGCGAATGGGACAACGGCCCACTGGCGGGCATGAACCGTGCCGAGGCGCTGAAGAACTATCCCATCCCCACCTTCCGCCACGACCTCGACGCCTTTACCCCCGAGGGAGGAGAGAGCCAGGCCGCGATCCGCGCCCGCGCCCTGCTGGCCCTGGAACTTATCTGGCAGGGTGGAGGAGAGCGCGTGCTGGCCGTGACGCACGGCGGCTTCGGCAATTCCCTGCTGCGGGAAGTGCTGGGCAGCAGCCGGGCCTGGGTTCCTTTTGGCGATACTGCGTTTGCCACCGTTCGCCTGAGCCGCGACAGCCACACGGCGTATCTGACCGGCGTGAACCTCGCGCCCCACCTGTGACCCTGCCTTTACAGTGACCGCATGTTGCACGCCCTGATCCTCTCGGACGGCCCATACACGCTGCGCCCCATGACGGAGGCCGACGTGGCGCCGCTGCGGGCACTGGCCGCCGCGCACGCGGGCGAGTATGCCCACATGGGCAGCTTTCCCACCGCCGGGCCGTACTACACCGGGGCGCTCACAGCCCCGGACCAGATGCCCTTCGTGACGCTGGTGGGCGGCGAGCACGCCGGAGCGACCCGCTACATGGACATGAGGCCCGAGCACCGCCGCCTGGAAATCGGAAGCACCTGGCTGGCCCCCGCCCACATGCGCACGCCTGCCAACCGGACCTTCAAGCGGCTGCTGCTGGAACACGCCTTCGAGCAGATGGGAATCCTGCGCGTGGAACTCAAGACCGACATTCTGAACATCCGTTCGCAGCGCGCCATCGAGGGCCTCGGCGCGGTGAGAGAGGGCGTGCTGCGCCGGCACATGCTTCGTCCGGACGGCACGCAGCGCGACACGGTGATGTATTCCATCACGGCGGAGGAATGGCCGGAGGTCAGGGCGCGGCTTCCGGCTTCTTCAGCAGCGGATACGGATTGATCGCCCCGCCGCCCGTATAGATGCCGTAGTGCAGGTGCGGGGGGGTGCCCTTTGCGTTGCCGCTGTCTCCCACGTAGCCCACCACGGTGCCCGCCTCGATCCATTCACCGCGCCGGAGGTCCGGATACCGTTCCAGGTGCGCGTAGTAGTGGCGCTGCCCGCCGGGGCCGAGCAGCATCACCGTGCGCCCGCCCAGCCCGTTGGGGCCGACATTCAGGACCATGCCGCGCGTGGTGGCACGGATGGGGGTGTGGCGCGCAGCGAAAATGTCAATGCCCTCGTGCCGGCGTCCCTGGCTGCGGGCCGCCCCCCAGGTGTCGGTAAGGCCCTGGCCCGGCAACGGATTGGGCAGACTGCCCTCCGCCGGAGCGGGGGCCGAGAGCAGCGCCGCGTAGCGCCGGGCATTCTCGATCTGCGGCCACAGCAGGTACAGCGCCCCGCCCAGCAGCGCCACAAAGATCAGCAGACCCAGCAGGCGCCTCATGGGGTTCAGCATGCCGTCTCAGGGCACGCAAGACCGGGGCGAAAGTTGCAGAGGCGCGGGCGCCCGGGCAGGGCCGGCGGCGGACCCTGAGCGTCCGAAACATTGATGATCTTCAATGTATGCTGGTCCCGTGTCCTCTGTACTCCCCACTCCAGACCCCGCCCAGCCGGCCCGCGTCCGGCGCGTCCTGATCCTGTGTACCCACAACTCGGCACGCAGCCAGATGGCCGAGGCGTGGACGCGGCATCTGGCGCAGCAGGCGGGGGTGGCGCTGGAGGTCCACAGCGCGGGCAGCGAGGCCACGCTGGTCAAGCCCGGCGCACTCACCGTGATGGCCGAGGTGGGCCTGAGTCTGGAGGCGCACCGCAGCAAGACCCTGGAGGATCTGCCGGACCCCTGGAACTTCGACCACGTGATCACGGTGTGTGACAGCGCCGACGCCCGCTGTCCGGTGTATCCGGCCCGGACGGTGCGGCGCCACTACCCCTTCCGTGATCCCAGCGGCGGCCCGCTGGAGGACTGGCGGGCCGTGCGCGACGCGATGCAGCCGCAGTTTGCGGCCTTTGTGCAGGCGGTGGCAGGCGGGCAAGAGGCGCCGCCCAGCTTTACCGAATCCCGGCCCGCCCCTGCGGCCACGCCAGCATGACCGAGGACGGCCCCGCCCTGCCGACCCTGTCCCGTGCGCTGGGAGCCGAGGCCCTGGGCACCTTCGCGCTGGTGTTCTTCGGGCCGGGGGCGGCGGTAGTGCAGGCCCAGACCGGGGCGCTGGGGCAACTCGGGGTGGCGCTGGTCTTCGGGCTGGTGGTCACGGTGGTGATCGCCGCCTTCGCGCCCATCAGCGGAGCGCACATCAATCCGGCGGCCACGCTGGCCTTGTGGCTGGCCGGGCGCTTTCCGGCGGCGCGGGCGCTGCCCTACCTGGGCGCGCAGCTGCTGGGAGCCGCGCTGGCGGGGGGACTGCTGCTGGTCCTGTTCGGCATCCGGGGAAACCTGGGCGTGACGGTGCCGTCGGGCAGCGTGGCGCAGGCGTTCGTGCTGGAAACAGTGATGACCTTTTTTCTGCTGCTCGTCGCGCTGCGCTCCGGGCTGCCGTGGGTGGTGGGCGGCGTGGTCGCGCTGGAGGCCGCCATGGGAGGGCCGATCACCGGAGCGAGCATGAATCCCGCCCGCAGTTTTGGCCCCGCCCTGGCGAGCGGCATCTGGACCGCCCACTGGCTGTACTGGCTGGCTCCGCTGCTGGGCGCGGCGCTCGCGGCGGCGGCCAACCGCTGGTTGTCCCCGGCAGAGCCGCTGGCCACCCATCCCACGGCGGCCCAGCGCTTCCGGCCTGACTCCGGCCCGGAAGCGCCATGACCGCGGCCCCTAAGGCGGGGGGCCGCGCGGAGGTACACGGGTCTGGGGTGCACGGGGTTGGAGTTCGGGGGTCTGGGCTCCACGGACTGCAGGCCGCCGTATTCCGTGCGCTGGGGGACCCCCACCGCCTGCGGGCGCTGCACTTTCTGGCGACCGCCGAACCGTCGCGCTGTGCGAGTGGGGAGGGCGTGTGCGCCTGTGATCTGGTGGCGCACCTGGGCCTCTCGCAGCCCACCGTCAGCCACCACATGCGCGTGCTGGTGACGTGCGGACTGGTAGACGCCCGGAAGCGGGGCCGCTGGACCCATTACACCGTGTGTCCGGCGGGCCTGGAGGCGGGGCGGGCGGCGCTGAACGGGCTGCTGGGGGCGTCTGATTCTTCCGGTCCACCGGCCGCCGGGAGGATGGGCCGGGCCGGGCCGGACACCGACCGGTCCAGGTCCTGCTGAGGTCGGGGAGGCGCGGCTCAACTCGCGGCTCAACTGAAATTTGCCGCAGTGTCCCTTGCGGCCTGGGCAGTACAATCCCCGGATGCCGGTTGGCCTTCCTCCTTCCCAAGTCTCCTCTTCCTGCTTCCTGTGGACCCTGCCCGGGGGGCTGCGGGTGGCCTTTGAACGCCGGGCGGGGCCGGGCTTCGCCTTCGACCTGCGCCTGCCCCACGGCAGCGCCCACGATCCCCGCGGGCAGGAGGGCGCGGCGGGCATGCTGGAGGAATGGCTGTTCAAGGGTGCGGCCGGACGGAGTGCCCGGGCGTTGCAGGACGCCTTTGATGACCTGGGGGTGCGCCGGAGCGGCGGTGTAGGCCCCGAGGCGACCCGGCTGGGAGCCAGCGGCCTGAAGGATGACCTGGGCGCGGCGCTGGCCCTGGTGGCGGACGTGCTGCTGCGGCCTACCCTGCCCGAGGCCGAACTGCCGGTGCTGAAGGACCTGGCCCGCCAGGACCTGGAAGCGCTGGAAGACAGCCCCGCCGACCGGCTGGCGCTGGGAGCCCGCGAGGCGGCCTTTGCGCGTCCCGCCGGGTCGGTTCTCGCCGGATTCGCTCACCCGGCGAGCGGCACGCTGCAGGGGCTCGCGGCCCTGACGGCGGCGGGCCTGCGCGCCCATCTGGAGGGCTACGGCCAGGCCGGCAGCGTGCTGGGGCTGGTGGCCGATCTGGAACCGGAGGCGGCGCTGGACCTCGCCGTGGGCGCTCTGGGTGGGCTGCGCTCCGGGAGTTGTCCCCAGGTAGAGGCGGTGTTCCAGCCCCGCGTGCGGGTCCACCTGGCCGATGCGGACGCCGAACAGACGCACCTGAGCCTGACCGCTCCGGGCGTTGCGCCCACCGACCCGCGCTGGCTGCCGTGGCAGGTGGCCCTGAGCGCCCTCTCGGGCGGCAGCGCCAGCCGGCTGTTTCACGCCGTGCGCGAGGAGCGTGGACTGGCCTACGCGGTCAGCGCCTCGCCGGTGATGCTGGGTGGGCGCGGCTTTCTGACGGCCTATGCCGGCAGCACGCCCGCCCGCGCCCCCGAGACGCTGCAGGTCATGCTCGCCGAACTGGCCCGCCTGCCGCGTGGCCTGAGCGCCGAGGAGTTCCGGCGTGCCCGCGCGGGCCTGAGTGCGAGCGTGGTCTTCGGGGCCGAGTCGGCCCGCGCCCGCGCCCACGCCCTGACCCGCGACGTGGCCGTGTTCGGGCATGTGCGTCCGCTCACCGAGTTGAGGTGCCGTCTGGCGGCCTTAACGCTGGAGGGCATCAACGGATTTCTGGAAGACTACGATCCGGCGTCGGCCCTCACCACCGTGACCCTGGGGCCTGAGGATGTCTGAGATGGTGTCCGGGCCGCTGCGCCACCACCTTGTCAACGGCCTCACGCTGCTGCTGGCCCCCGATCCACACGCGCAGACCGTGGCCGCCGGGTACTTCGTGAACACCGGGGCGCGCGACGAGCGGGCACACGAGATGGGCGTCAGTCATTTTCTCGAACACCTGATGTTCAAGGGGTCCGAGCGGCTGCCGGCCGGAGTGCTGAACGGGCGCCTGGACGATCTGGGCGGGCAGTCCAACGCCTTTACCGGCGAGGAGGCCACCGTTTACCACGCCGCGTGCCTGCCCGAGCAGACGGCCGAACTGCTCGACACCCTGACCGAGCTGATGCGCCCGGCGCTGCGCCCCGAGGACCTGGAAGCCGAGCGCGGCGTGATTCTGGAAGAGATTGCCATGTATGCCGACCAGCCCGGTGTGCGCGTCATCGACGAGGTGCGGGCAGATTACTGGGGAGGCCACCCGCTGGGACACCTGATTCTGGGGACGGTCCAGACAGTGGGGGCCCTGACCCGCGACGCCCTGGTCCGCAACCACCGCGAACGCTACGGTGCCGACCGCGTCACGCTGGCATTGACCGGGGCCTTTGACGCACAGGCGGTGCTGGACTGGGCGCAGCTTCACCTGACAGGGTGGCCGGCTGCGGCTTCGCCCGCTCTGGAAGCCCCACCCGTTCCCGTGCATCCGGGGCACACGCGCGTCGTCCATGATCCCGAGCTGGCACGCGTGCAGGTGGCGGCGGCGGCTCCCGGCCTGCCGGTGACCCATCCGCTGCGCGAGGCGGCGGGCGTGCTGGCCGACCTGATCGGCGGCGAGAACGGCGCGCTGTACTGGGCGTTGCTGGATACCGGGCTGGCCGACAGCGCCGATCTGGCGCACCTGGAATACCGCGACGCCGGAAGCTTCGAGGGAGGATTCTCGTGCGATCCGGCCCGGACCCAGGACGTGCTGAACACGTTCCGGACGGTCCTGCGAAACGCCGAAAGCCTGATCACGGACGTGGCCGTGCGCCGCGCCGCCCGCAAGCTCGCTGTCTCCACGCTGCTGCGGGCCGAGACCCCGGAGGGTCAGCTGTTTGCGCTGGGGATGGAACATCTGGCGACCGGGCGGGCCGTGACCACCGAGGAACTGGTGGACCGCTGTGCCCGGGTCAGTGCCGAGGACGTGCGCGAGGTGCTGCGTCTGTGTCCGCTGGACCGCCTGACCGTGGTGGCCCTGGGACCGCTGGAGAAGCTGGTTTAGGAAGCGGGGCGCGGTGACGGCCCGCCTGTGGGCGGCGTCAGAGCAGACCGCCGAACTGGTCCTAGCGGGCGGGCCGCTCTCCAAAACGCAGCGGGGCGTGGCCGGGCACTGCCTTGGCGGCAAATTCTTCGAGGCCCAGGCGGTCGGGAGCTTCTAAGTGATAGCGGAAGTTCCACAGATAGTGCTGCACCACCCGTTCGGGCAGGCCCAGGCGGGCGGCGTGCCGCTGTGCCACTTCTGCCAGGTGGCCGATTCCGTCGCGGCGGGCAACCCGCATGGCCTGGATCAGGGCGGCGGGCGGGGGCCGGTCCTTGCGGTAGGCCCACACGGCGAAGGTAAAGGGATGGCCGGTCAGCCGAAACCACTCCTCGGCCAGGTCGGTCACGGTGATGCCGCGCCCGCTGTCCGGCAGCATGGTCATGGTGCGCTCGGGGGTCAGCGGCCCCACCACCCGGTACCACTCGCGCAGGGCGCTGTCCCCGATTCTCAGGACCCCGTCGTATCCGCTGTTCAGCAGGTCCTCGGCCTCGCCCTCGGCGCGTTCCAGGGCGGGAGACAGGCCGCGCCCGCGCAGCAGCACCTCCAGCAGGGCCACGCTCATGGCCGACTGCGCGGTCAGGGCAATGCGGCGCAGTTCCTGCAGGGGGCGCGTATGAAACAGATTGACCGAGTACACCGGCCCCAGCACGGCCACGCTGAAATCCGGCAGGGCCTCCAGCGTATCGGCGTTGCGGATAAATTCCACCGCGCTGATGTTGGCGATGTCCACCTGCCCCGACAGCAGCGCGGCGTTCATCTGGGTCGGCACTCCCGTGATGGCGCTGACTTGCGGGGGCAACACCAGCGAATCGAGAATCGGCGCAACATTGGTGAAATGAATCCAGCCGGCGCGGTAGGTCATTCACGCCCCGGATGGAGGGCGGGGGAAGCGGTGCCCCACCCGGCCGGCCGCCTCACGGCACCACCTGCACGCTGACCGCTGCCCAGACATCGCTGCGCCGCGCATAGACCCGCAGAAAGCTCTGCACCCGTTCGCCGTCGGCATACAGCGTGCCGCGCGTCACCGCCGTGTCTCCGAACACGCGTGAGGCGTGGCGTTCGAACACCAGGGTGGCGGGAGGATTGTGGGCCATGCCCTCCAGCAGGTCGCGCTTGAACACCACCTGTCCGTCCGGGAAAAAGGCCATCCAGTCGTCCGCGAGCACCTCCGCCATTCTGGCAGGGTCGCGCCAGTGGTACGCGGCGTTCCAGCGGTCGTCAAGCAGCAGCACGGCATTCAGGTCACTCGGCGACGTCACGGCCTCGCCTCCAGGATGCCAGGAGCACGATCAGACCCGCCAGCAGCCAGCCCCCGGCAACGATCCACAGCGCGGAGTGCCAGGCGGCAGGCACCCCCACGAAGAATGTGCGGCCCACCACCCACAGCAGCGCGGGTGCGAGCAGCATGATTCCTCCCACGTAGGCCAGCGCCCGTCGCCGTGCTCCTGGCGTCAATCGGCGGCCTCCGTCTCGCGGGGGGCGAAGGTCTGCAGCTCGTTGTAGTACGCATCACGCAGGACCGGGGTGCGGCCCGCGTGCTGGATCATGCGGATCATGCCCGCCTCGGACAGCGCCATGGGGCTGGTCGCGCCCGCCGCGTGGGCAATGTGCTCCTCCTGAATGGTGCCGTCGATGTCGGACACGCCCCAGTCCAGGCTGACCTGCGTGAGTTCCGAGCCGATCATTACCCAGTAGCCCTTGATATGAGGAAAATTGTCCAGGTAGATGCGCGCCACCGCGAGGTTGCGCAGGTCGTCCAGGCCGGTGGTGAAGTCGGTCTTGCCCAGGTTCTGGGCGAGGGTGTTGCCCAGCGGCTGAAAGGCCAGCGGAATGAAGGCGTGGAAGCCGCCCCCAAAGCGGGCCACACTGTCGTCCTGAAGCTGTCTCAGGCGGTCCATGTGGTCCAGCCGCTCCTCCAGCGTCTCGATGTGGCCGTAGAGCATGGTCGCGTTGGTCCGCATGCCCAGGCTGTGGGCCTCGTGGTGAATCTGCAGCCACTTGTCGGCCCTGACCTTGTTCTTCGCCACCTGCCGGCGCACGCGGTCGGCAAAGATCTCCGCGCCGCCGCCGGGCATGGCGCTCAGGCCCGCGTCCTGCAGCTCGCGCAGAACCTCCAGGGTGGGTTTCTTGCTGATCTTGCTGAGATGCTCGATCTCGGCGGCGGTAAAGGCCTTGACCTGAAGGTCCGGGAACGCCTCTCGCAGCTTCCGGACCATGGCGGGGTAGTACTCCCACCGGTGGTTGGGGTGGTGGCCGCTGCTCATGTGCAGCTCGGTGATGCCGGGCAGGTAGCGGCGGTGAACCTGCTCCACCACCTCCTCGGGGCTGTAGTCCCAGGCGCGGTCCTCGTTCTTGTGGGCCGCGAAGGCGCAGAAGGTGCAGCCCACGTAACAGATGTTGGTAAATTCCAGCCGCATCGAGTGAACGAAATAGACCTTGTCGCCGTGCAGCCGCTCCTTGCGCAGATTTGCCAGCCGCATCAGCGCATTCAGGTCACGGGTGTGGAACAGGCGCAGGCCGTCTTCAAAGGTCAGCCGCTCGCCCGCCTCCACCTTCTCCACAATGGGAGCGAGGGTCTGGTCACGGAGCCATTTCATGTTCTGGAGGATACGCCCGCCGCAGGGGGCGAAGTGTCTGCGGTGCGGCAGATGGGCGGTGCGGCCCGACCGGCAGTGTCTGGAACACCCCGGGCCCCGTGGGGGTACGCTGTGGGAGTGAAGAACGCGTCACATCAGCACGACCCGCCCGCCGAGCGCTGGACGGTGGACGGCATTGAGGACAGTCCGGACGGCCCGCTGGCCCGTCTGGAACGTGAGGACGGCACCACCTTCGATCTGCCGCTGCGGAACTTGCCCGCAGGGGTGCGGGAGGGCGACCTGCTGGACCTTCAGGACGGCCCGGACGGCGTGAGCGCCCGCATTCTGGACCGGGAAACCCGGGAGCGCCGGGCAGCCATGCAGGCCCGCCTGGACGCCCTGAACAGCGCCGATGACGGTGCGGCGGACGATGGGGAGATCACGGTATGAGCTCCCAGCCTCCCGGCAAGCGGCCCCCCCGCAAGACACCGGCCTCCGGCAAAAAGGCGGCCCCCAGCAAGAAGGCCGGGTCCAGCAAGAAGGCGAACGCGGCGGCTCCAGGCCCGAAGGCCGCCCGGAAAACGGCGTCGGCCAGGGCGGGGACGGCCCGCCGAAAGACGCCCCGCCCGGGCAAGAAGCGTGGCCCGAGCAGTGCGGACCTCGCGGCCCTGGTCGTGCTGGGCCTGACCGCCGCGCTCGCGGCCTGCAACGGCATGACCGGCAAGGGTCAAGACAGGGAGCAGGCGAGCACGCTGCCCGAGGGTCAGGTCACGGTGCGCTTTCTGGACGTGGGCCAGGGTGACGCCGTGCTGGTGCGCAGCCCCGAGGGCAAGACCCTGCTCATTGACGGCGGACGCAGCACGGTGCGTATGGAAGAACACATGAAGACCTATGGCATCGACAAGATCGACGTGATGGTCGCCACCCACGCAGATGCCGACCACATCGCGGGTCTGGTGAGCGCCGCCGACGCGAAGCCCACGCTGTTCATCAACAACGGGCTGGCCGGCACCACTAAGACCTGGGAACGGCTGGTTGCGGCCCTGCAGGACCAGAAGACCACCTTCAGGAAGGCGAGCAATCAGGTCATCAACCTGGGCAGCGTCAAGGTCCGGGTGCTCGCGCCGCCGACAGGCATGGGCAAGGACCAGAACGACAACAGCGTCGGCATCGCCCTGCAGTTCGGGGACTTCCGCGCCCTGATGACCGGCGACAGCGAGCTCAAGGAGACGGCGGCGTGGCTGGAACAGGACCGCGACGAGTTGCAGGGACCGTTCCAGGTTTCCAAAAGCATCCACCACGGAGCGGCCAATGGCGACACCCCGGCGTGGCTGGCCGTCGTGAGGCCGGAAAACATGGTGATCAGTGTGGGGGACAACAACTACGGCCATCCCACCAGGACGGCGCTGGACCTGTACAAGCAAAATGGCATTCGCGTCTACCGTACCGACGAGAACGGCACGGTGACCTTTACGGGCAATGCGGACGGCACATACACCGTGAACACCCAGCGGTAGGACAGCGCATTGCCCGCTGGACTCACCGTTCTGGAGGGCCGCGCTCTGTCCGGCGCAGTTCTCCGGGGGGCGTTGCTTCCACGAGCATCTCCCGCTGGGTGCCCGGATGAACGAAGGTCAGCCGGTGCGCGTGCAGCAGATACCCGCCGTCTCCCGGCAGGCCCGGCAGATCGGTCAGGGGCAGGCCGCCCACGCCGTACAGCGGATCGCCCACCAGGGGATGCCCAATGGACGCGAGGTGAATGCGGATCTGGTGGGGACGGCCCGTCTCGATCTCGACCTCGAACAGGGTGCGGTCTTCCCGGCGCTCCAGCACCCGGGCGTGCGAGCGCGAGGGCTTGCCCTGGGGACTGGCAGCATGCACGGTGCCCAGCCGGGGATGGGCCACGGGGCCAATGGGTGTGGTGATGTCGTGGGTATCGGGATCGGCCACGCCGCAGGCCAGCGCGCGGTAGACCTTGTGCACGCGGCCCCCGCGCCAGTCGCGCGCAAGGGCCGCTCCAGCCCCCGCCGTGAGCGAGAACAGCACCACCCCTGAGGTGGCGCGGCCCAGCCGGTGCAGCGGCGAGGCGCCGGACCAGCGCCGGCGCACCACGGTCAGCAGGGTGTGGTTCAGAAAACCGCCCGCGGGCACAGTGGGCAGGCCCGAGGGTTTGGCAACGGCGAGCAGGTGGGGGTCCTCGTACAGCACCGTGAACTCCAGCGGCACGGCCTCCTCGGGCCACGGCGGGCGGTGCCAGATCAGGCGTTGTCCGGCACGCAGCCGCTCCGTGCCGGTGGCGGTCTGGCCGTCCAGGGTAACCTCGCCCGCGACCAGCCGCTGTGCCCACTGGTCGGGCGTGGAATGTGCATAGCGCTGAGTCAGATAGGTCAGGAGGCGCTGGCCTGCACCGCCCGCGCCGATCTGCTCCTGGTAGGCGTAGCCGTCGTTGAGGGTCATGAAAAGCTTAAGCGACCGTCTGCTCGGCCCACAGCGCGCGCATCTCCTCGCTGCGGCCCAGCAGTTCTTCCAGGGTGCCCTCATCCACGATCTGGCCGCCCTGCATCAGCAGGATGCGGTCGGCGCGGGTCAGGGCGGCGCGGCGGTGGCTCACGACCAGACAGGTGGCGTCGGTCTCGGTGAACAGGCCGTCCCACAGCTGGGCCTCGGTGCGGGCGTCCAGGGCGCTGGATACGTCGTCGAAGACCAGCAGGTCAGCGTCGCGCGCGAGCATGCGGGCCACCGCCGTGCGCTGCATCTGCCCGCCCGAGAGCTTGACGCCGCGCGCCCCGACCGGCGTGTCCAGACCCTGCGGCAGCTGCGCGAGGTCCGGCTCCAGCACCGCCAGCCGCACCGCGCGGCCCAGGCGGTGTTCATCGCTGCCGCTGAGGACGTTCTCGCGCAGAGGGTCGCTGAACAGACTGGGAATCTGCGCGGTGTAGGCGCTGCGCGGCGGCACCAGGAAGGTGGCCCGGTCCTCGACCGGCTCGCCGTTCCACTCCACCGTTCCCGACTGCGCCGGAATCAGGCCCAGCAGCGCCCGCAGCAGCGTGCTCTTGCCGCTGCCGATGCGGCCCGTGACCACCACGAACTCGCCCCGGCGCACCGTGAAGGAGGCGTCGCGCACGCCCAGGCCACTGTCATGGATGGCGCTCAGGCCCGACACGCGCAGCTCCTCTAAGGGGCATGCGGGCGGAGCGGGCGGGGGAGGGGACGGCTCGGCGTGCAGGTAGGCGGGGTGGTGTTCCACGATGGTAGCGTCCGGGGCGTCCTGCAGCAGCCGGGTCATGCGGTCGTAGCTGACCCCAGTGCGGCGGTGGCGTGCGATCGCGTCGCCAAAAAAGCCCATGCTGCCGGTCAGGCGCGGCAGCAGCCCGATGAACAGCACAAAGTCGGCCACGTTCAGGGTGCCCCCGCGCACCTTGTTGGCCCCGAGCAGCAGCACCAGCCCCACGGCGATGTTCACCATGTTGGTGTTCACGCCCCGGATCAGCTCGGTGAGCAGCACGTCGCGCAGGGCGGCGTGGCGGCGGGTCTCGCCCAGCTTCTTCAGGTGGGCGACCATGCCGTCCTCGCGGGCGGCCAGCTTCACGGCGCTCACGGCCCCGAAGGTCTCGCCCACAAAATCGGTCACGCGGGCGGTGGCCTCGCGCATGCGGCGGCGGTACGAGCGGATGGTGGGCGACAGTTTCTGGACAAACGCCACCATCAGCAGCAGCGGGGCACACACCAGCACGGTGATCAGGGGGTCCACGCGGGCCATCAGCGCGATGGCGACCACCGAGTACACCACGAAGCCCGCGCCGTCCACCCAGACCTCGGTGTAGCCGGCCACGTCCTCCACGTCATCCCGGAAGCGGCTGACTGCCTCGGCGGGCGTGTCGGGCAGGCGGCGGGAGCGGCGTGCGGTGAGCAGATACGCGAGCAGGTTGCGCCGCACCAGCGCGTCGAGGGTGTACCACAGCTCGATCCAGGCCCGGAAGGCCCCGTAGAAGATCCCAAACCGGCTTGCCCGCACAAACGCAAACCACGCCACCGACACCCACGCGGCGGCGATCGCGGGGGTCACGGTCTGCCCGCCCGTGCGCAGGTTCTCGGCCTCGTCCAGCCGCGCAAACACGCCGCTGACCGCCAGCACCAGCAGCGCGGGGGAGGCGTGAACCATTCCCCACATCAGCAGGTTAAACGCGAACAGACCGGGGTTGTAGGCAAACAGCCGTTTGGACAGGGCGAAGGTGCGTTCCGTGGGGGCAGCGGATTTGGGTGGGGCTGTGGTCATGGGCAACTCCGGAGGAAGGTAAAGGGTGGACTGTGGCGTCGGAGGCCGCTACAGGAAGGAACGCTGGACCAACGGTGGACCGGTCCTGCAGCGCATGTGGGCCTCATGCCAGCACCCCCTGGCCTTCTTCCAGCTGTTCCAGAGCGCCGGCCCGCAGCAGGCCCGCATAGTGGCTGCGCGGGTCGCGGGCCAGCGCGGCGCGCGTTCCATCTTCCAGCACCTCGCCGCCGCCCAGCACCAGAATCCGGTCGGCGCGGGCCACGGTGTCCAGGCGGTGGGCGATGATGATGGCGGTGCGCCCCGCGAGCAGCCGGGTCATGGCGGCGGTGAGCAGGGCCTCGGTGGCGGGGTCCAGGCGGCTGCTCGGCTCGTCCAGAATGATCACGGCGGGGTCCCGCAGCATCACGCGGGCGAAGGCGAGCAGCTGCGCCTCGCCTGCCGACAGACTGCCGGTGGGCAGCGGCGTATGGACCCCCTGCGGCAGCCGCGCGAGCCAGGTGCCCAGGCCGACCTCGTGCAGCGCAGCCTCCACCTCTTCATCCAGAATCTGTGGATCAAAGAACGACAGGTTGTCGCGCACGCTGGCCTGGAACAGCTGCACGTCCTGCGTGACCACCGCGACCCGGCGCCGCAGACCCTGCAGATCCACGTCCTGCACGTTGACACCGCCCAGACGGACCTGTCCGCTGGTGGCGTCGTACAGCCGCGATACCAGCCGGGTGAGGGTGGTCTTGCCGCTGCCGGTGCGTCCGAGCAGACCCAGGGTCTGTCCGGCGGGCAGGTGAAACGAGACGCCGCGCAACACGCCGCGCACCTCGGAGTCCTCGGGAGCGTAGCTGAAGGACACGTCGTCAAAGTCCAGCGCCAGGGTGCCCTCGGGCAGCTCACCCTGACCGCCGTGGATGGCGCTGCGCAGCGCGAGCATCTCGCTGATGCGGCCCAGACTCGCTCCGGCCTTCTGCAACTCCTGCAACTGCTGGGTCAGCTGGTCAATCGGCTCTTCCACCAAGCTCATGTACTGGTAGAGCAAGAAGGCGGTGCCCAGCGTGATGGCGCCCGCGGCGTACAGTCCGACGGCCACCGACAGCACCCCCACGTAACCGAGGGCAAACAGCGCCATGCTGAGCTGCCACACCACGCTGCGCCGCCGCCAGGAGGTGATGCTGCGCGTGAAGAACTCGCGCTGGGTACGCAGAAAACTGTTGAGGTGGTGGCCGCCCGCGCCCAGGCTGCGGATGTCCTCTAGGCCCGAGAGCCGTTCCTCGACAAAGCCGAACAGCCGGGCGCTGGATTCACGCTCCAGTCGGGTCGGTTCGATGCCCAGCTTGCGCACGCGGTTCATGGCCACCAGGGTGACCAACGTGAAGGCCGTGACGCCTGCGCCCACCCGCCAGTCCTCGCGGAAGAACATGAACAGTGCCCCCAGCAGCAGCAGGGCGGCTCCGAACACCCGCACCGCAAACTGCGAGAAGAAATTGCTCAGGGCCGTCACGTCGCCGTCCACCCGCTCGATCATCTCGCCGGGCGTGCGCTCCTTGTGTTCGCGCATGTCCAGCGACAGCAGGTGTGCCATCAGATCGGCGCGCAGGCGGTTGGTGGCGGTCCAGCCCACCCGCGCCCCCACGTAGGTGGCCCCCGCCGTCATCAGCTGCACCCCGATGGCGAGCGCGATGTAAAAGACCGCCAGCCGGGCGAGCAGGCCCACATCGGCCCCCGCGCCCAGCTTGGCATTGTCCACAAAGCGCCGCAGCAGTTGCGGCAGCAGCAGGTTGAGCCCGGTGCCGCTTAGCAGCAGCGCCGCGAGCCCCAGCACCTGCCACTTCAGCGGCCCCAGGTACTCGCGCAACACGCCCGCCGTGGAGGGAGGTGGAGCCGGATCAGAGGGCAGGGCGGGCGCAGTCATCCCTACAGGCTAGAGTGCTCCCGCACGGATTGCATACGCCGTGTGGCGCATTTGCCGGTCGGCGCGGAACCGGGCGAGCAGGCCTGAAGGCCGCCTAACTGATCGGAAGCTCAGTTCTTGTTCTTGGTCACGATCCGGACCGAGAGGATCTCGTCGGCCTTGGCGTCAGGGATGTCGGTGTTGTTCTGGTCCATGGTGCGCGTCAGCTTGGGCAGCACGTCCTCGCCCTGCACCACCTTGCCGAAGATGGTGTGCTTGCCGTTCAGGAAGTCGGTGGGCGCGAAGGTGATGAAAAATTGCGAGCCGTTGGTGGCCGGGCCGCTGTTTGCCATGGCCAGGATGCCCTCGCTGTTGAAGCTCAGCTTGGTGCGGAATTCGTCGGCAAAGCTGTAGCCGGGGCCACCGGTGCCCCACTGCGCTTTTTTGGCCTCGTCCACGCTGGTGGGATCGCCGGTCTGGGCCATGAAGCCGTCAATGACCCGGTGAAAGCGGATGCCGTCGAAGTAGTGGTTGCGGGCGAGCGTCACGAAGTTGTTTACCGTGACCGGCGTTTCCTGCTCGTACAGGTCGGCCAGAATCTGGCCGCGGTTGGTGTCGATCAGGGCGTAGTAGTCCTGGCCGTCTTGCAGCGCCATGGCGGGCTCGGCCTTGAACTCGCGCACCGGCTCCTTGCTCAGCGCGGGCACCAGGGTGTACCCGGTGGGAACCGCGCCCGGCTCGGTGACGGCGGGCGCCGGAGTCGCCGGTTCGGACGCGGGCGTTTCCGTGGTGGTGGCGGTGTCGGGCGTGGTCGCCGCCGTGTCGTCCACCTTTTTCTGGCAGGCGGACAGCACGAGCAGGGCGCTCAGGATCAGGGCGGCATTCTTCATCTCGGCCCAGTCTAGAGCAGCGGGAGTGGGCGGGCGTCCCACCTTTGGGGGAGGGCCGGTGTGCGCGGGGCCGCCGCTGTTTCCCTGGCCTCCTGTACACTGCCCAGTTGATGATTGTGACCATTGATGGCGTGGCGGCCAGCGGAAAATCCAGCGTGGCCAGCGGCGTGGCGCGGGCGTTGCAGGTGCCCTATATCAGCAGCGGTCTGCTGTACCGCGGCGCGACCCTGCTGGGACTGCAGGCCGGACTGGACCTGCACGACGCCCGTGCGCTGCTCGTTACCCTGCAGGCCCAGCCCCTGCGGCTGGAACCGCTGGCCGAGGGCAACCGGGTGTGGCACGCAGAGCAGGACGTGACCGAGCAACTGCACTCCACCCGTATGGACCGGGGCGTGAGCGTGGTGGCCGCGCTGCCCGAAGTGCGTGCGTGGGTTGATGCCCAGCTGCGTGCCCTGGAAGCCCCCTTCGTGGCCGAGGGCCGAGACATGGGAACCAACGTGTTTCCGCAGGCCCCGGCCAAGTTTTACCTGACCGCCAGCCCCCGCATCCGTGCCGAGCGCCGGGCCCGCGAGCGCCCCGAGGACGTGCCGGCCATCGAGGCGGCGCTGATTCTCCGCGATCAGCTGGACGCGGCCCAGAGTGCCCCGGCCACCGACGCCGTGGTGATTGATACCGGACCGTTGACCCTGGAGGGCGTGATCGAGGCCATCCTGGCGCACCTGCCCGCCCGGGTTCCCTCGGCCTGAGCCGTGCCGGGCCTGTCCGCAGCGTCGCCGGCCGCGGTCCCCACGCCCCATCCCCGGCTGTACCCGCTCATCCATGCCCTGGTGGGCCGGGTGGTGGCCTACGGCGGAGGGGTTCGGGTTGAGGGTCTGGAACACCTGCCGCGCGGCGCGGTGGTTGTCGCCGGCACCCATGCCCTGGCCCTGGATCCCTTCGTGATCGGATATGCCATTCCCCCCCGGCGGCACCGGCTGCAGTTCATGGCCAAGCGCGAGGCCTTCACGTGGCGCTGGGTCGGTCCATACTTGATTGGGCCGGTGCTGCGCGCCACCGGGGCCTTTCCGGTGGACCGCAGTGGCCGCGACCCCCGGGCGCTGCGCCAGGCCCTGCGGGTGTTGGAACGCGGCGGCATGATCGGCATCTTTCCGCAGGGCACGCGCCGCGGACCGGGGTTGCATGGCGGTGCGGCGCTGCTCGCTGTTAAATCCGGAGCGTCGCTGGTGCCGGTGCGGGTGTGGCACATGCGGCCGTCGTGGCTGCCGGGGGGGCGCTGGCATGTACGCTTTGGCCCCCCGCTGTTTCCCCAGGGGAAGGCGTGGGGGAGCTGACGGTGAAGTGGGAGGCGGCAGTGCGGGGGCTGTAAACGCAGACGGATCAGTACAGCAGAGAATCAATACAGCAGAAAGCGGAGGCCCCCATGGGGGCCTCCGCTGCTCGCCTGAACGCTGGATTAGCGCAGGACGGCGAATCTCTGGCTGGTGTAGACCTCGGTATGGGCGGGGTTGTTCAGCTCGCCCAGGGGCTTGAGGGCCTTGAGGCGCAGCTGGTACACCCCGGTCGGCGCGTCCTGACCGTTGCTGAATTTGCCGTCCCAGTCGAGGATGCTGTAGGCACGGCAGGTCGAGGAGGCCTTGCTGAGGTCGTTGGTGCAGTTGCGGCCCAGGTACTCATCCCTAAAGAGGGTCTCGATGACTGCGCCGTTGCCGTCCAGCAGCTCGAAGGTCAGCGTGCGGATCTGGTGAGCGAAGTTCACGACCAGGTAAGGAGCATCGCCGTTCTGGAAGGTGTAGTCGGGGAGGCTGTTGAGGACTTCGCCTTCCGGGTACAGCGCGTCGGCGGCGTCGTCGGCCAGCAGCGGCGCGTTGTATTTCGTGCCACTGATGATCAGGTCGCCGAGGGACTGCAGGCTCTGGTAGTCGCCCTTGAAGCCGGCGTAGGGCACCACGATGCTGGAGCTGGTGGTGCTCTTCAGCTGTACGTAGCCGCCGTACTGGGACTTGTCGGGGGCGCCGGCGGGTGGGGTAATCATCACGTTCAGCTCGACCTCGCTGAAGGGCGGAACCACAACCTGGACGCCGGTCTGGGTGTCGGCACTCTGACCATTGATGGTCATGGTGGCAAACTGCGTGTTGGGTGTGGGGACCAGGGTGGTGCCGCCCACGGTCAGGGCTGGGAAGTTGATGGCGGCATACACCTCGCGGCGTGCCCCGGAGTTCTTCAGCACGATGACCTTGCTGCGGGTGGCAAAGGTATCGCTCTCGCCCAGGCTGAGCTTGCTGGGAGTGGCATGTACCGTGTTGGTGTAGGCCGCCACAATGTCCACCATGCCGGCGCCCTGTCGCTGCACGTAGTCGGGCAGACCGGTCAGAAGCTTGCCCGCATTGAAGTACCAGCGCAGCGAAGCCGTATTCATGAGCATGCTGCGCATGTCCTTGGCCTGGGTGCTGGGGTAGGCCTGCAGCAGCAGAGCCACGGCCCCCGCCACGTGCGGCGAGGCCATGCTGGTGCCGCTCAGAACGGCGTACCCGCTGCCGTCTGCCTTCTCCAGCGGATAGGTGCTGTAGATGTTGCCACCGGGCGCGGCGATATCAGGCTTGAGTTCCAGTTCGGCCGACATGCCGAAGGAGCTGAAGCTGCTGCTGGCATTGGCGGTGGGGTTGGCAATCGAGACCTTGCCGCCGTCCACGGTCAGGCTGATGCCCCCGGCGATCAGGCCGTCAATTTTTGCGCCATCGGCGTCGCTGACCGAGAGCACCGGAATGGTGATGGGGGGACTGCCCGCCACGGTGGGGCTGATGTAGCCGGGGACGTTGTTGTACAGGATGACGGCGCTGGCACCGGCATTCTGAGCATTGGTGGCCTTGATGTAAAAGCTGCATGCCCCCCGGCGGATCAGCACGGCCTTACCCGTCAGGCTATTGGGCGCATAGGGAGAAGGATCGCAGCCGTCGTTCGCGATGGTGGTGGTGCTGTTCGGACCCTTGGTGATGGACAGATTCAGGTTCAGGTCAGGCAGCGGTGCGCCGGTGGCCGTGTAGTACCCGATCTTGGTACCGTTGGACAGGGTGAAGCTGTCCAGGTCGACCTTGACGTTGTCCACGGATGCCACCGAGATCACGTTGTCGCCCATGGTGGGGCCGCCCATGCTGTATGCACCGTTCGCGCCGCTGTTGCCAGCAGAAGCGACGAGCACCACGCCCCTCTTGACCATGCGGTTGCCCGCCTTGGCCAGCGGCGTCTCGGCCCAGTTGTCGAAGGCCGATCCCAGGCTCATGTTCACGACCTGCATGCCGTCCTGCACCGAGCGCTCCATGGCCGCCAGGATGACGTCATCATAGGAGCTGCCCCCGCACCCGAAGATGCGGTATGCGCCGAAGCTGACCTCGGGCGCCACACCCTTGAAGCTGTTGGCGGCGACGTTGCCCCCAATGATGCCGGCCACGTGCGTTCCGTGTCCGCCACAGTCGTCGGGGTTGTCATCGGGCACGGGCACGTACTTGCCGTCCTTGCCGTAATCGTCACCCACGAAGTCGTAGCCGGCGACGATGCGGCCCTGGAAGGCCGGGTGATCCACGTCAATCCCGGAGTCGATCACGCCTACCTTGATGCCCTTCCCGGACAGCCCCAGCTCGTTCTGGGCAATGTCTGCGCCGGTCATGCCCTTGGCGTAGTACATCTCGGGTTCCAGTAGGGTCTGCAGGTTGACCTCGGTCTTGGGCATGTCGACCTGACGTACCGGATACACGCCCAGCACTCCGGGCATCTGCGAGATACGGTTGATTTCTGCTCCAGTCGCCAGCACGCTGAAGCCGTTGAACAGCGTGCTGTAGCTCTGGAGTTCCTTGAAGCGGATGCCCAGGCCCTGGGCCTGGGCGCGGAAGCTGGCCTGCTGGCCGCCCACGCTCTGCGACGACAGGACCGTGGGGTCGCCCTTGAGTTCAACAAACCATTTGCCGGGAACGGTACTGACGCCGCGCAGGCTGTCCGGCATGCGGATGCCCTGGCTGGCGGTCCCTGCAGGCGCGGTGGCAGAGGGGGTGGCGGCATTCTGTCCACAGGCCCCGAGGACCAGAGACAGGCTGAGGAGAGCGAGGGTTTTGGCAGTGTTCTTCACAGGGAGTACTCCTTAACGTCCGCCCGCACTCAGCGGCGGGTCAGGGCGATCTGATAGGTGTTGGTGGCCTTGTCGTCCGTGGCCTGGGCATCGTCGTGGATGTTGAAGCTGGTCACGACCACGATGTAAGTGCCCGTCTGCGGCACGTTGAAGCGGATTTCCGATTCAAGTCCCGTGCCACTGTCGTCGTCTGCTTCCAGCACGGTCTTGCCGTCGGGCATCAGGATCTGCACATAGGGATCGAGCGTGCTTTTTGGATCAACGCTGACGCTCTTGACGGTCAGCTTGAGCATGTCGCCCGACACGGCCTCAAATTTAAAGTAATCGAAATCGCGTCCCTGCGCAGCGATCGCGCCGTTCAGCGGAGTGCCAATCAGCAGAGGAGTGGCGGCAGTCAGGCTGTCGTTCGGCTCATTCGCGTCGGCAATCGCCACGGTTACGGTCGTGCTGGTCTCGGCAACATTGCCCTGAGCATCGGACGCCACAGCCTTGATGGTGTGCGTGCCGTTGTCGGCATAGGTGTAGGTGCGGGACATACTGAAAGGTGCGTTCATGTCCGTTCCGATCAGGACATTGTTGTCGTAGAAGTCCACCTTGGTGACCCCCACATTGTCGCTGGCGTTCGCCGTCAGGGTGACGTTGCCAGCGGTCGTGACGGTGGTGGGGGCCGCCATCAGGCTGACGGTGGGCTTGATGACGTCGATGTCGACGATGACGCTGGCAGAGGACTCGGCACTGTTGCCGGCGGCGTCGGTGGCGACGGCGCGGTAGCCCACGGTGCCGTTGTCGGCGGCGGTCACGGCGGCGCTGAGGGTGTACGGCGCGGTGGTGTCGCTGCCGATCTCCGTATTGCCACGGTAGAAGGTCACTTTGGTAACTGCCACGTTGTCACTCGCAGCAGCAACGAGGGTGACGTTGCCAGCGGTCGTGACGGTGGTGGGAGTCGCCGTCAGGCTGACGGTGGGCTTGATGACGTCGATATTGACGATGACGCTGGCGGAGGACTCGGCGCTGTTGCCTGCCGTGTCGATGGCGACGGCGCGGTAGCCCACGGTGCCATTGTCGGCGGCGGTCACAGCGGCGCTGAGGGTGTACGGCGCGGTGGTGTCGCTGCCGATCTCCGTGTTGCCGCGGTAGAAAGTGACCTTCGTAATGCCCACGTCATCTTTGGCGTCTGCAGTTAGGGTGACACTGCCAGCAGCCGTGATGGTGGTGGGAGTCGCCGTCAGGCTGACGGTGGGCATGGTGGCGTCGATATTGACGGTAACGCTGGCGGAGGACTCGGCGCTGTTTCCAGCGGCGTCGGTGGCGACGGCGCGGTAGCCCACGGTGCCGTTGTCGGCGGCGGTCACGGCGGCGCTGAGGGTGTACGGCGCGGTGGTGTCGCTGCCGATCTCCGTATTGCCACGGTAGAAGGTCACTTTGGTAACTGCCACGTTGTCACTCGCAGCAGCAACGAGGGTGACGTTGCCAGCGGTCGTGACGGTGGTGGGAGCTGCTGCCAGGCTGATGGTGGGCTTGGTGACGTCGATGTCGACGATGACGCTGGCGGAGGACTCGGCGCTGTTTCCAGCGGCGTCGGTGGCGACGGCGCGGTAGCCCACGGTGCCATTGTCGGCGGCGGTCACGGCGGCGCTGAGGGTGTACGGCGCGGTGGTGTCGCTGCCGATCTCCGTGTTGCCGCGGTAAAAGGTCACTTTGGCAATGCCCACGTCATCTTTGGCGTCTGCAGTCAGGGTGACACTGCCAGCAGCCGTGATGGTGGTGGGGGCGGCTGTCAGGCTGACGGTAGGCTTGGTGGCGTCTGTAGGAGCAGGAGTAATGCCGGAGCAGGCGCTGAGCAGCAGCCCGGTGAGGGTCAGCAGAACGAGGGACGGGGATCGCTTCATGTGAACTCCTTTAATGTTCAGCTGCAGCTCCCACGACAGGTGCCGGATCGCTAAAATTGCGACCACAGAAAATGCCTTGGGTTCCGAACTGACCTACCTGACGAATCAGGCTGTTTGTGCGATGGCGGCAAGAATAGCGCGCCCTTTGCCAAGTCGCAAGTCAATCTTAGGCGGAGGTCATCTCAATCTCATGTTATCGCTTGACCCATAAACCGGCGGAAGTGCTTGTCGGGCTCCTGGGCGTCCGCCGTCTCTCAAGACAGAAGGCTGGAACTGTTGCTGGGCATAGGCTTTCAAAACCTCATTCCAGTGAAGGTGCAGGGTTGTGGAGGGGGAGCCCCCTGACCTGACGGTGTGTGTGCTGAGCCGCACAGCCCGACGTGGCCTGATCACCTCCCGGATCGTCGCCCCCTCGTCATAGAACAATCTCCCGCTCCTACTGCGGGCCGTTGGTTTTGGAGGTCCTGGCTGATCCGGACGGTGCCCTCCTCCTGTCTTGGAGAGTCACCACCTAGGCTGACCGGGAATCCCGGCGGTGACTGTGGAAGGCGGCAGCCCCTTGACCCTGCACGGTTCCTGGGGCAACCGGCAACCGCATCACTGTCCGGCAGATTGCCTGAACCCCATTAAGCTGGGGCATGCCACGTTCCTTCTGGCTGGTTCCGCTGCTGGGCAGCGTTCTGTGTGGTCTGGGCGGCGCCGTCGGCGGGAGTGCCGGCACCGCCGCTGCGCCCGCCGGATTGTTGCTGGTGCTCGTTCAGGCCCCGGGCAGTGATCTGGCGCAGGTGCTCGGAGGAGCGGAGCAGGGCCGCTGGCGGAACGTTGGGGACATCCTGCCTGCGCTGCAAGGACCGGGCCGCCCAGGCACCTATGTTCGCCGCGCACCGGGAGAGGGGCCCACGCCGGTACGCGCCGGCCTGCCTCAGTCTTTCGGCGTGCCGTGTGAGGACGCCTACCATCTGCCGGTGACTCCGGTAAATGTACCGGACCGCTTTCAGCTGTTCACGGCCAGCGACCTGAATGCCTGGCCCCGACCGGTCACTGCACTTCCCGCCTCCAGTCCGATTTACCGGGAAATTGTGCGCGCAGAACTCGTGCGGCGCGGCCTGCCGAATCCCACTGTGCGGCTCGTTGGCCTGACCCGCGCCGATCTGGATGGAAATGGCACCCAGGAAGTCATTATCGAGGCGACCCACCACGCCGGCCAGCCCGGAGACCTGTTTCCGCCGCGCTCCGGCCAGCCCGGCGACTACAGCATTGTGTTGCTGCGCCATGTGGTGGGTGAACAGGTACGGACGGTGACGTTGGCGGCCGACGTCGCCCCACGCACCCCCGCAACGGAGAACGGCGCTTCCGCGGTCCGGCCGCTGGCGGTCCTCTCCCGGCTGGCGGGTGTGGCCGACCTGAACGGCGACGGGCGCATGGAACTGCTGCTGTACGAGGCGTACTACGAGGGCAGTGCCTTCAGGGTCTGGGAATGGTCCCCCGCCCGGGGCCTGACCCCCACGCCGCTGCAGGCAGGCTGCGGCGTATAACCACGGCCCTCCGGAGGCCGCGCCCACGGGCACGGTGCACTACAATGCATCCCCGATGAGCCCTACGGAAAATCTTCAGCGTGTCCGGGTCGGTCCTGCGGCCGACTTTCCCGAGGGGCACCAGGCCGCAGTTGAGGTGGACGGCGTGGGCGTGCTCGTCGTGTGTTACGAGGGACAGTTCTATGCGCTGCGCAACAACTGCAGCCACCAGGACTATCCGCTGCTGGGCGGCGAGGTCAACATGGGCCGCATCACCTGCCAGAAACACGGCGCGAAGTTCGAGCTGGCGACCGGCAAGGCCAAGACATTGCCCGCCGTCAAACCGGTGAAGCTGTACCGCACCGAGGTGGAGGACGGCGTGGTGTACGTGGCACCGCTGTAATCCCTGGAAGACGGCAAGATGGCCCCTGGAAAACGGTTTCCAGGGGCCACCTTCATGCGGGATGCTGGTCGCTCAGCGCCGCTTGTTGGAGGTGCCGTCGCGGATCTGATGTTCCAGCTCGGCGGGTTCGCCGGCAGGCAGGTCGCCGGGGCGTTCGCCAACGTGCGGCGGTACCTCCTCGCTGGGGGGGGTGTAGCCGGGGTTGGGGTCGATGTCGCGCATGCGCGGTTCCACGCTGGTCGCCAGGCCGGGACTGACGCCCAGGCCTGGGGCGGGCACCACCTCATCGAGGTTCTCGCCGCCCAGGCCAGCCACCGTCTGGGCACCGGCAAACTCCGCGTCCTCGGGAGTGTGTTCCATGGCCGAGACGTCGCGGGTGGCCAGCTTGTCGAACTGGCTGGTCACGTCATGAGATGACGGTGCCTCAGGCGGCGCCCCCAGGCCGTGATCCGAGCTGCCCACGCGGTCCTCGGGCGGCGTGGTGGTGTACACCACCTGATGGTCGTCCTTGGGGTCGGGCGTGTCGAATCCGGTTTTCGCTCCCGTTTCCCCGGTGGTCTCGGAGCCGATGACGTTCGGGTTGGCGTTGCGTTCATCACTCATGGTTCCAGTGTCGCCCGTACCGGCCCCGATTGCCTTCCCGTTTTCTTGAGGTTGGCGTGGACTGAGCAGGGCTGCCACCGCCGTATGGCCCTCCTCCTCGGCCAGGTCGGCGGCGCGGCGGCCGTCATCGTTGGTGGCCTCTACCGTGGCTCCGTGGGCCAGCAGCGTCTCCACCAACGCGGCGTTGCCGTTGCGGGCCGCCTCCATCAGCGGCGTGAAGCCTCCGCTCTGCGCCGCGTTCACCTGTGCTCCGGCCTCCAGCAGGCGCGCGGCGAGGCGCAGGTGATTGCCCGCCACCGCCGAATGCAGCGGCTGAACCTGCATGGCGTTGCGGCTGAGTGCGTTCACGTCGGCCCCACGGGACAGCAGCAGGGCCGCGACTTCCTCCTGCCCGAAGAAGGCCGCGAGCCCCAGTGGGGTAAAGCCGTCGGGACTGAGCGCATTCACCAGCGCCGGGTCGGCGTCGAGCTGTTCGTTCAAGCGCCCGGTCTCGCCGGTGGCGGCGGCCTCGAACACGTTCAGCGGCGCACCCTCCTGCACGAGCAGCCGGGCCAGCTCGGGGTGTCCGTAGTAGACGGCAAACAGCACCGGCGAGACGCCCAGCGGGCTGACGGCCTCCAGCAGGGTGTGGTCGTGCCGGACCAGCGTCCGCAGCCGTTCCGGGTCGTTGGCCCGGATGGCCAGAAACAGCTCTTTTTTGGTCGGGGTGGTCATGCCCTCAATTCCGCGCCCGCACCACCACGGCGATGCCCATGCCGCCGCCGATGCACAGGCTGGCGACGCCCGTTTCCTTGCCGGTGCGCCGCAGTGCGTGAATCAGCGTGACGAGCACCCGCGCTCCCGAAGCGCCGATGGGATGGCCCAGCGCAATGGCCCCGCCCGTGACGTTCACCCGCGCGGGGTCGGCCCCCAGGTCGCGCACCACCGCGAGCGACTGGGCGGCAAAGGCCTCGTTCAGTTCCAGCAGGTCCACGTCGGCCAGGGTCATTCCGGCCCGCGCAAGCGCGATGGGCACCGCCCGGGCCGGCCCGATGCCCATGATCTTGGGGTCCACGCCGATGGCCGCGTAGCTCGCGACCTCGGCGAGGACCGGCAGGCCGTGGGCCTGGGCGTAACCCTGCGTGGTCACGGCGAGCATGGCCGCGCCGTCGTTCAGGCCGCTGGCGTTGCCGGCCGTCACCGTGCCGTCCTTCTTGAAGGCCGGGCGCAGTTTGGCCAGCGCCTCGGCGGAGGTGGCGCGCGGGTACTCATCGCGGTCGAAGGTGGTCGACCCCTTGCGGCCCGGCACCTCGACCGGCACCAGCTCATCGGCGAAGTGGCCGCCCTCCAGCGCGGCGGCGGCGCGGTTCTGGCTTTCCAGGGCAAAGGCGTCCTGCTCCTCGCGGGAGATGCCCCACTGCGCGGCGATGTTCTCGGCCGTGATGCCCATGTGGTAGTCGTTGAATACGTCAGTCAGACCTTCCGAGAGGATGCTGTCCAGCGCCTGGGCGTGCCCCAGCCGGTAGCCCTCACGGGCGCGGGGCAACAGGTACGGAGCGCGGCTCATGGACTCGCTGCCGCCCGCGAGGTACAGCTGTCCGTCGCCCGCCCGCAGGCCCTGCGCCGCGCTGATGACCGCCTGCAACCCGCTGCCGCACACCCGGTTGACCGTCAGGCCCGGTACGTGGTCGGCCAGGCCTGCCCCCAGCGCCACCTGCCGCGCCACGTTCATGCCACCGCCCGCCTGCAGCACGTTGCCCACGATCACGTCCGCGATGTCGTCGCCGGGCAGCCCCTCGGCCACCGCACGCGCCGCCGCCACGCCCAGTTCGGCGGCCGAGACGTCCTTGAGCCCTCCCAGAAAGCTGCCGATCGGCGTGCGCCGGGCTGCCACGATCACGATACTGTCGTCATTGCGCGTCATGGCCTGAGTGTAGCGGGCGGCCATTACACTCGGGCAAAGCGCGCGGGTTACCGCAGGGGGAACGGGGGACCCTGGGCCTCCACTCCGGCTACCCTACCGTCATGACCCGTCCCCTCCCGCACCTGCGCGCCGCGTACCCGTACCACCACCCCCTTCAGACCCGCTGGGCCGACAACGACGTGTACGGCCACATCAACAACGTCACGTACTACGCCTACTTCGACACGGCGGTCAACGCCTACCTCGCGGCCCGGGGCGCGCTGGACCTCCAGAGCGGCGCGGTGATTGGTCTGGTCGTGGAGACCGGCTGCGCTTTCTTTGCCCCCGCCGCCTTTCCTGAGCCCCTGAGCGTGGGCGTGCGCGTGGCGCACCTGGGGCGCAGCAGCGTGCGCTACGAACTGGCGGTCTTTCAGGAAGCAGCGGACACCGCCTGCGCCCAGGGCCACTTCGTTCACGTGTACGTGGACCGGGGGACGCGGCGGCCCGTGGACTTCCCGGACCCCTTGCGCGGGGCACTGGCAGCGCTGCAGCCGGTCTGAAGGCCGAAGTCCAGGAAGGGGATGCGCCGCGCTGACCGGAACAGCCGGTATACTGCAGCATCTTCAATTCAACAGAACGTACCGTGCGCCGCGAGGGCCTCGGGCGTTCCGGGAGGCCATTCATGGGAATCGACCGTCGTAAGTTTCTGAAGGGAGCCGCGGCCACCGCGGCAGCCAGCACCGTCTTCTCACCGCACAGCTTTGCCCAGACCGGCAATGTGCGCTGGCGCTGCGCCACGAGCTGGCCCAAGAGCCTGGACGTGCTGTTCGGCGGCGCGCAGATGGTGGCCGACCGGGTCAGCGCCATGACCGACGGCAAGTTCACCATCCGTCCTTACGAGGCGGGCGAACTGGTGCCCGGCCTGCAGGTTCTGGACGCCGTGCAGCAGGGCACCGTGGAGTGCGGACACAGCGCCGGCTACTACTACGTGGGCAAGAACCCCACGCTGGGTTTTGCCACCGGCGTGCCGTTTGGCCTGACCGCCTCCGAGCAGAACGCCTGGCTGTACAGCGCGGGCGGCCTGGAGCTGATCCGCGAGGTCTACGACGACTTCGGGATCATCAACTTCCCGGCCGGGAACACGACCGCGCAGATGGGCGGCTGGTTCAAGAAGGAAATCAAGTCGGCGGCCGACCTCAAGGGCCTCAAGATGCGGATCCCCGGCATCGGCGGGCAGGTGATGGCCAAGCTGGGCGTGAACGTGCAGGTGCTGCCCGGCGGCGAGATCTATCTGGCGCTGGACCGCGGAGCCATTGACGCGGCCGAGTGGGTGGGGCCGTACGACGACGAGAAACTGGGACTGCAGAAGGCCGCCAAGTTCTACTACTACCCCGGCTGGTGGGAACCCGGCGCCACCTTCGACATGATGGTGGGCAAGAAGGCCTACGCCGCGCTGCCCAAGGCCTACAAGGAAATCCTGGCGAGCGCGTGCGCCGAGGCCAACCTCGCGGTGGCGGCCGATTACGACGCCAAGAACCAGGCGGCGCTGCAGCGCCTCAAGAAGGGCGGCACCCAGCTGCGCCGTTATTCCAACGACATCCTCAAGGCGGGCAACAAGGCCACCCAGGAACTGCACGCCGAGAACTCGGCCAAGAACGCTGGATACAAGAAGGTCTATACCCCCTGGGAATCCTTCCGCCGCAACATTCACGCTTGGCACCAGATCAACGAGAAGCCGCTGATGGATTTCAACGGCTGAACGAAGCCCAGGCACGGTACAAGGGAGAAGGCCTGCACGATTTCTGTGCGGGCCTCCTTCTTGACTGCCGGGTCTGATGGGACGGAGGCGCATCGCCTCCGCCCCCCCCCCCGGGGTTACGGTCCCGCTGCCCTCAGGCCGGTCAGGCCGGGGAAGATGATGCACAGGGTCAGCACGAACAGCTGAATCATGATGAACGGAATCACGCCCCGGTAGATGTCGGTGGTCGCCAAGTACTTGCCGGCAATGCCGCGCAGATAGAACAGAGAGAACCCAAAGGGCGGTGTCAGGAAGCTGGTCTGCAGGTTGATTCCCAGCAGGATGCCGTACCAGATCATGTCCACACCCAGCTCTCGGGCGACGGGCGCGAAGATGGGCAGCAGGATAAAGGCGATCTCGAAGAAATCCAGGAAGAAACCCAGGACGAAGATCGCCAGGTTGGTCAGGATCAGGAAGCCCAGCACCCCGCCCGGCAGGTTGGCCAGGATGTTCTGCATGTACAGGTCGCCGTCCAGCGCCCGGAATACCAGAGAGAACGACGTGGAGCCGATCAGGATGAAGATCACGAAGGTGGTCAGCCGGGCGGTGGACAGGGTGACTTCCCACAGCCCGGCGCGCGTCAGCTTGCGGTTGGCGAGGGCCAGCAGCACCGCGCCCAGCGCCCCCACCGCGCCCGCCTCGGTGGCGGTGGCGAGGCCGAAGAAGATCGAGCCCAGCACCGCGAAGATCAGCAGCAGCGGCGGAATCATGGCGCGCAGTACCTGCAGGGCCATGGCACTGGGCTTGATGTTCAGTTCGTGGGCGGGCATCGCCGGAGCCAGCTTGGGGTTCAGGGCCGAACGCACGACCACGTACACGATGTACAGCGCCGCGAGCAGCAGGCCCGGCACCATCGAACCCAGGAACAGGTCTCCCACCGATACGCCCAGCTCGCTGCCCAGCACCACCAGGACCACGCTGGGCGGAATGACCTGCCCCAGCGTCCCCGAGGCTGCAATCACGCCGCCGGCCAGGCCCTTGTCGTAGCCGTAGCGCAGCATGATCGGCAGGCTGATCAGGCCCATGGTGACCACCGTGGCGGCCACCACGCCGGTCGTGGCCGCCAGCAGCAGCCCCACCAGAACCACGGCGACCGCGATGCCGCCGCGCAACCGTCCGAACAGCAGCCCAGCCGTTCGCAGCAGGTCCTCGGCCAGCCCGCTCTTGCCCAGGATGCCGCCCATGAACACGAAATACGGAATGGCCAGCAGCGTGAAGTTGCTCATGGTGCCGAAGATGCGGTCAGGAATGGCCCGCAGCAGCAGCGCGTCGAAGTGGCCCGTACTCAGGCCGATCAGGCCGAAAATGATGGCGGTTCCGGCCAGCGAGAACGCCACCGGGAAACCGCTGAAGATCAGAATGAAGGCCCCAAAGAACATCCACAGACCGATGGCATCCATTATTTCTTCCTCTGTTCGTCTGGAGTTTTCGCTGCGGCGTCCGTGCCGGCCTCTGCCTCATCCGGCAGGCCCACCAGCAGGCCGTCGAGGCCGGCGCGGTCCAGCTGCACCTCCGCGCGCAGGGCTTCAAGTTCATCCTGGGTGCGGTACTCGTAGTGGCCGCTCAGCGCCCCTGCCGCCTTGATCGCTTCGCTGATGCCCTGAATGAACAGCAACACAAAACCGATGGGCACCAGCAGTTTGACGGGCCAGCGCAGCAGCCCGCCCGGATCCGAGCTGCTTTCCTGCATGCCGTAGCTGAGCTGAAACCACGGAATGGCCACCCACAGGGCGATCACACAGAACGGCAGCAAAAAGAGCAGCGTGCCCAGCAGGTTGATCAGCGCCCGCTGCCTGGGCCGCAGACGGCCGTACAGAACGTCCACCCGCACGTGCTCGTCCAGGCTCATCACGTATGCGCCGCCCAGCAGAAAGATCACGCTGAACAGGTACCACTGAAGTTCCAGCAAAGAGTTGCTGCTGAACTGTGTGCCCAGGTAACGGTCGGCGAAGCGCCCAAACACGTTGAACAGGCCCACGGCGATCATCAACAGGGTGATGCCGCCAATCACCACACCCAGCCAGGATGAAAAGCGGTCTATGGCACGTGCAAGTCCCAGCAATGCCGGCATTCCTACCTCACTTTGAACGACCCTGCTGGCGGCCCCTGGCCGCGCGACGAAGTCGCTCCTTAAGAATTTGTTTACGCCCGGAGTATACGTGTGCTGGCGACAAGGACGCGGGCCTAGGCTGGCCTGCGCCCGGCGCGCCAGACCGCCCACATCAGCAGCGGCTGAAGGGGCAGTCTGGCCCACGTGGCCCAGGCGGGGACCCCGAACCGCTGCGGCTCCTGCGCCATGTACAGGTTTGCCGGAAAAACGGCGACCAGCAGCGCGAGCAGGCCCCAGCGGGCGGCGGGGCGGGTGACGGGATGCAGCAGGCCCAGGCCTCCGGCGAGCTCGGCCGCTCCGCTGAGCAGGGTCGCGGCACGTGCATCCAGCGGCAGCCCCGGCGGCACGATGCGGTCAAAACTCTGCGGAATGAGAAAATGCAGCGTTCCCGCGATAGTGAACACGGCGGCCAGGGCGAGCAGGCCGGGGGTCGGTCGGTCGGGTGGGGTCATGGCCCAGTCCAGCACATCCGCACCGCGCCGCCCCTGCGCGCACAGCAGAAGGCCGGACTTCGGCAGTCCGGCCTTCGGTGGAGGAATGTGGGGTGCGGGTGGGTCAGCCCTGGTTGGTGGCAGGCACCGAGCGGGCCTCCTTGAGGTCCTCCTGCTCCTTGAGGCCGTCGTGCTCGTTGTTGCGGGCGGCGTTGGCCTCGCGGTCGTTGTTGCCCTTGAAGGAGGGTTTGTTGTCGTGCTCGATCTCGTGGACCTCTTTCTTGTTGCGGTCGTACTGATCGGGCAGGCTGGTATGGCCGCTGTTCTTGTCGTCTTTGTCTGGCATACCGGCCAGCCTGACAGTTAGCCCCGCGTGCGGGAACAGGAAAAGCTCAAGCGGCGTTCACAGATGAAGGGGCGCTCAAGCGGCCAGCGTCACGCGGGCGAGACGTACACGTGAACCTGGGGCACCCGGCCGTCGGCCTCGGTCCAGGGGGCGGCCAGCGTGGCCACCTGCCGCCAGGCCTCGGATTCGTACAGGGCGATGGGGACAGCGCTGGCGGTATGCACGTCCAGAATGGCGCGCCGCCCCAGGCTCCGGGCTTCAGCCCAGGCGGTCCGGAACAGCGACCGGGCCAGTCCCCGGCCCTGGAACCCGGGGGCCACGAACAGACGCGAGACGACGGCGACCTCAGCGCGCGGCACCCCGCTGGCCGCAATCCACGCGGGCAGGGGTTCGCCCTCCGGCGGGGCCGGGCGCAGGACCACCTGTCCCACCGCCACGCCGCCCACCTGCGCCACCCACGCACCCAGCGGCGCGGGCGGGGCAAGAAAGCCGGCGGGGTCGTCCGGCCAGCCCGAGGGATAGGCGTTGGCGAGGTGGGTCCGGCGCAGCGCCTCCACCAGCGCGGGCAGGTCGGCGTCCGTGCGAGGGCGCACGGCGGAGGCGGGCGCGCTCACAGCTTGGGCAGGGTCACGCCCCTCTGGCCCTGGTACTTGCCCTGGCGGTCGCCGTAGGTAACCTCGGGCCGCTCACCCTCGAAGAACAACAGCTGCACGCAGCCCTCGAAGGCGTACATCTTGGCGGGCAACGGCGTGGTGTTCGAGAACTCCAGCGTGACGTGGCCTTCCCAGCCGGGTTCCAGCGGCGTCACGTTGGCGACGATGCCGCAGCGGGCATATGTAGATTTCCCCAGCGCCACCACCATCACATTGTGGGGAATACGCAGGTATTCCAGGCTGCGGGCCAGCGCGAAGGAGTTGGGAGGAATGATGATCTCACTGGCCTGGATGTCCACAAAGCTGCGCTCATCGAAGTGCTTGGGGTCAACGATGGCGCTGTTGACGTTGGTGAAGATCTTCCACTCGTCGGCGCAGCGCAGGTCGTAGCCGAAGCTGCTCAGACCGTAGCTGATGACCTGCCCCTGTTCGGCCGTGCGAACCAGACGGTCCTCGAAGGGGTCGATCATGCCCGCGTGGGCGAGTTCCCGGATGCGCCAGTCGGGCAGGATGCTCATGGCGTGAATGCTAGCGTCCCGGACCGGAAACATCGAATACGGCCCCTGAGATGAGCTAGCCTGGGCGCGTGCGGGTGGCCGTTATCAGCGATGTTCATGGCAACGCCTTTGCCCTGGAAGCCGTGCTGCGTGAGCTGCGCCGGGCGGCCCCCGACCTGATCCTCAACCTGGGAGACCAGATCGAGGGCAGCGCCGACCCGGCCCGCGCGGCGGCGCTGCAGGCCGGTCTGGGCGCGCTGGAGGTGCGGGGCAACAACGAGGAGAAGCTGTGGCCGGGCGGGCGGCGGGCCCCGATCTCTGTGGCACTGGGGACGTGGCTGGACACCCAGCTGGACGCCGCAGCCCTGAGCCGCCTCGCTGACCTGCCCCTGACGGCCCGCGCACTGGAAGGGCGGCTTCTGGCCTGTCACGGCACACCCGACAGCGCCTGGGACATGCTGCTGTGGCACTGGCAGGACGCCCCGGAGGGTCCGCCGGGCCACGGCTTCTACCGTGCCCGCGACCCGCGGGAACTGCGCGCGGTGATTGAACCCCTGGCCGCCGCGGTGGTGGTGTGCGGCCACACCCACCGGCCCGGCGCGACCCGCGTGGGCGACACGCTGGTGGTGAACGCCGGCTCGGTCAGCGATCAGGTGGACAGCGACCCGCGTGCCCGCTGGACTGTGCTGGAGGAGAAGGCGGGGCACTGGTCGGTGGACTTCCGCACGGTGCCCTACGACATCGAGGCCGCGGTGCGCTGGTCGGCGCTGCATTCTCCGTTCGGGGACGGCGAGGCGGCCCTGCTGCGTACCGGCACCATGAGCGGGCGCGGCGGCTGACGCCCCTTTTTCCGCCGCAGGCTTTACGCTGTGTTCATGTACAGATGGCTGGGAGTGGTCGGTTGCCTGCTGGGTGCCACGGCGGGGGCGCAGAACGTGCAGGCGTGCGGCGGCACGCCGGGGCTGCCCGCCTGGGTGCAGGCGGGCGTCTACTCGGGCACGCTGGGTAGCTCCACCGTCACGCTGGGGCTGAGTCCCCGGAACATCGATGCCAACCGCTACTTCTATGCGGGCCGCGCCGCCGATCTGTTTCTCACTCCGTTCCGGTCCGGCAACACCCTGATCCTGCAGGAGGAGGTCCGGCTGGACTATGGGGCAGAGACCACGGTGTCCGGCTGCCTGACGCTGGAACGCGACGGAACGGCGCTGCGCGGCACCTGGAAGGTGCCCGGCACCGCCCGGACCCTCAAGGTGACTCTGGAGGCCATGAACGTGGCGAAGGTGGCGCTGAAGCTGCCGGCCTCGCCGGGGCTGACCCGACTGCGGCGCAGCGATCCGCTGACCTTCTTGAAACTCAACCGCCCGTGGACGAACACGGCGGATGGCCGCCGCACCCGGGAACCGCTGTCGGGCCTGAGCTATCCGCGGGTGCCGGGTGCGAGCCCCGCGCTGGAGCTTGTCCTGCAAGACCGGCTGCTGGAGCACGCCGCCGCGGGTTTGAACTGCAAGTCATGGCTGCCGCAAAGAGCGCAGGGCGACGACGGCTACACCCTGAATGTCGGCGTCACGCTGCTCACCTCCCGGCTGCTGAGCCTGCGCGAGGACGTGGGCTACTCGTGCGGGGGCGCCCATCCCGACAGCTCCACCACCGGCCTGATCCTCGACCGCGCCACGGGACGCCACATACCGCTGCAGACGCTGTGGCCCAGCCTCACGCCGGCCCGGCTCAAGACGCTGTACCTCGCCTTGCCCGGCACCGAGCCTGATTCCGAGTGCGACGACATCCTGCACGGAATGGAGCCCAGCTTCGCCGTCTATCTGACCCCCGCCGGGCTGAACCTGACCCCCGACTCCCTGCCCCACGTCATCGCCGCCTGCGCCGAGACGGTGATGGTGCCCTACGGACAGCTCCGGACCGGCGCGAACCGGGCCTCGCCGTATTACCCCGAGCTGTACGGCCGGTGACCGTCACAGGAAACCGCCCCGGGCGGGGGCCGGGGCGGTTTCAGGGATCAGGGTGCGCTCAGTCGCGGCTGCCCCCGAACAGGCGCAGGATGAACAGGAACATGTTGATGAAGTCCAGGTACAGGCGCAGCGCTCCGTTGATGGCGGCGCGTTCGGCCATCTCGCCGCTCACCCCGCTCAGGGCCATGTTGCGCAGCATCTGCGTGTCGTAGGCGGTCAGGCCCGCGAACAGCAGAACCCCGATCACCGAGATGCCCAGCGTGAGAATGCTGCTCGCCACGAAGAGGTTGACGATCATGGCGACGATCAGGCCGATCAGGGCGAACAGGAAAAACCGGCCCATGGCGCTGAGGTCTTTCTTGATCACGAAGCCGAGCACGCTCATCGCGCCGAAGGTGCCCGCCGTGGTGGCAAAGGCGCTGATGACCGCCGAGGGACTGTAGGCAAACAGCAGCGCGCTGAAGGTCAGGCCGGTCAGGGCGGCGTAGCCGATAAACAGCATGCCGGCCACCGCGCTGCTCAGGCGGTCGGCGAACAGGCTCAGGGCAAAGACCAGTCCCAGCTGCGCCAGGATCAGCGGCAGCCGCCACTGCATCACCTGAAAGGCGAAGGCCTCGTTCTGGGCCGTGAGGTAGGCGATGCCGGCGGTCAGGGCCAGACCGGCCGCCATCCACGAATAGGTGCGGGCCATAAAGGTGCGGACAAGGTCCTGCGTGCCTGTTTTCGACATGAGGTAGGTCTGCATACACCCCAGCATACGGGGGGATGCTGAGGAAAGTTCCCGCGCAGGGGCACCCCCGTCTTGCCCGGCCCTTGACCTACGTCATGGCGGCTCCGTGCGCCACGCGGCACACTGCTGGCATGACCCACATCATCACCAGTCCGTGTATCGGAACCAAGGATCAGGCGTGCACCGAGGTCTGCCCGGTGGAGTGCATCTACGACGCCGGAGAGCTGTTCCTGATTCATCCCGACGAGTGCATCGACTGTGGAGCGTGCGTGCCCGCGTGCCCGGTCAGCGCGATCTTCCCCGAGGAGGACGTACCGGCCGGCGAGGAGCCGTTCATCGCCCGCAACCACGAATTCTTCGGAGCGTAGGGGAGAGGTACGAAGGACGGCGTTTTCCTGGCTTCCTGGCCTCAACGTTCTGCTGGTGGGCGTGAGGGAAGAGGTGCTGGACCGGTACCCGGACCCGGCGTGGGCGCACGCCCTGCTCATGCTGGCGCGGCGCGTGCGGGTCAGCATGCAACGCTTCGCCGTCTCTCCTGAAGGAGAACGAGAACCCTGATGACCACAGACTCACGACCGCAGATGGCCCCCGGTGGCCACCACGCCGCGCCCCAGGTGCTGGCCGCCACGCCGGGAGGCCGCGCGTTGCTGTTCACCCTGGAAGCCGGCGAGGGCCTCCCGCCGCACCGCCATCCGGGAGCACAGGTGGTGTTGGCCGTGCTGTCGGGTGAGGTTGAGGTGCGGGCCGGGGAGGCTGGGCCGCAGACCGTGGGAGCCGCTGGGGTGGTGACCCACGACGGCGACCACGTCATCAGTGTGCTGGCCCTTCGATCCGCACAGCTGCTGGTCACGCTGTTGAAACTGGTGTGACGGGCCGCACCCGTATTGGCCGTACACATGTCGGCCGTGCCAGCATGGCCTGGTGACCTCCGAGCCCGCACGCGCACTTTCGCTGCTGAAAAATGCCCCGGTGTTTCAGGGAGCGCAGGAAGGTGACCTGCGTCCCCTGGCGGCGCTGGGCCGGTTCTCGTGCCTGTCGCGCGGCGAACACCTGTTCCGTGAGGGAGAGTCCATTGAGGCGCTGCACCTGGTCAGCGGCGGCAGCGTGCGGGTCTACCGCCTGTCGCGCGGAGGGCGGCGCGAGCTGACCCTGCACGTGGAGGGACCGCGCCAGCTGATCGCCGGCATCGCCGCCTTTCAGAGCCGCGCGACCTACCCGGCCCACGCCCAAGCCCTGCAGACCCCCACCGAGGTGCTGGCCCTGCCGCTGGCCACGGTTCGGGAGGCCGTGTTCCACACGCCCGCACTGTCGGCGGCGGTGATCGCGTACTTCGCGCGGCGGCAGGCCGAGCTGCTGGGCTGGGTCGACCGCTTGGTCTTCAGCGAACTGGGCGAGCGGCTGGCCGCCTACCTGCTCGAACATGCCGCCGCGCCGCACCAGCTGCCCACCAACAGCGAACTCGCCGCGCTGCTGGGCACCGTGCCGGAGCTGGTCAGCCGCAAGCTGGGCGAGTTCTACCGCCTGGGCCTGATCGTGCTGGAGCGGCGCACCGTGCGGGTCAGCGACCCCGCCGAACTCGCGCGGCTGGCCAGTGGGGAGGGCGTCTAGCGCCTCACCAGCAGCGCGAGCGGAAAGTCCTCCAGCACCTTGGCCACCGGGATCCGGCCGCCGCGCACCGTGAAGCGCTCGCCGGTCAGGACATTCTCGTAGGACCCGCTGGGCAGGGGCAGCTGACGGTTGACCCAGACCTCGCCCAGTGCCCACGGCACGGCCTGACGGGTCAGCGTCAGGGTCAGTCGCGGCGCCACCGTGATGGCCGCTTCCCCGTCGTGCTCACGGGCGAACGCCAGCAGATGTCGTCCGGCGTCGATGGAACGGTAGCCGCCGTCGCGGAACAGTTCGGGGTGCGCGGCGCGGGTCTGCAGCGCGGCCCAGGTCACCAGCGTCTTGACGGCGCCGTCCTCGTAGCTGTCCAGCAGCGTGCGGGCGAGGTCCAGACCAGGGCGCTTTTCCAAGCGGCTCAGCGTGCGCTGGCGGACCGCGTAGTCCACCGGACGGCGGTTGTCGGGGTCCACCAGACTCTGGTTCCAGCCCTCGGACCCCTGGTAGGTATCGGGCACGCCGGGGGCAGTCAGCCGGGCCAGGGTGGCGCTCAGTCCGTTCTGTGCGCCGTAGGGGCTGATCAGGACGTGCAGGTCGCGCAGGGCGGCTGCAAACCCGCTGTCGCCCAGCAGACCGTCCACAAAGGTCTTCAGCGCCGCCTCGTATTCCTCGTCGGGGGCGGCCCAGCTTGTGCGCAGCTTGGCCTCACGGCTGGCCTTGAGCAGGTACGCGCTCAGGCGGTCCGGGTAGTCCGTCAGGTTGCCCGACAGCGGGTACGCGCCCAGCGCCGTTTGCAGCAGCGTGTAGGCGTCCAGCGGGCTGGGGGCCAGCCCCAGTTCCAGTTCCTGGCTGTGCTGCAGAATCAGAGGAGCCCAGCGCCGCACAAAAGCCCCCCAGGCCTGGGGCAGTTCACTCAGGACGCTGATGCGGGCGCGGGTGTCCTCGCCGCGTTTGGTGTCGTGGGTGCTGCCCGAGAGCATGGCCTGGGGCCAGCGCCGCGCCCGCTCACGCGCCGCCGCATGAAAGTCCTTTAAGCGGGTGCCGAAATGTGCCGGGTCGCCGCCCACCTCGTTCAGCGAGAGCAGCCGGGCGTAGCGGTAGAAGGCGGTGTCCTCGGCTCCCTTGGCGGTCACCGGACCGGTGAGCTGCTGGAACTTCAGGGCAAAGTCCGCGTAGGCCGCCCGGGTGGCCTCGGCCTGTTCGCCCTCGCCGGAGGCGTCCAGCGTGAGCACGGTCTGCAGGTAGTCGAACACGCTGGGGTCCAGCGGACCGCCCTCGCGCCGGTTCTGGGCCTTGGCGTCGCGCACGGCCTGGGCAATCTTGGCGTTGTCGCCCGGCTCGCGCCTGCCGTCGGTGCGGATGTAGGTGCGGTACACCGGGAAGGTGGCGATCACCTCGCGCACGGCGTTGCGCAGCGTGCTCAGGGTAAAGTCGCGTGACCTCAGATCGGCCTCGCCCAGCCGCTCAAGCGACTCGGTCAGGACATTCACCTCGCCGGGCAGGCTGACCCGCTGGATCAGGTGCTTGCCCCGGTACAGGTGGTCGCCGTAGCTCAGGCGGTCACCAGTGAAACGCCGGTAAACCGCCGTGAGTTCCTCCTCGTGGCTGGCGTCCACAAAGACGCCGTTGAGCTCAGCCAGAAAGTCATAACCGGTCGTGCCATACACCGCCCACGCCTCGGGCAGTTTCTCTCCCGGTTCCAGGATCTTCTCGGCCACCACGTACAGTGGCAGCGGGCCGTCGCCCTCGGGGTCCCACTCCACACCCAGCGCCTGGGCGGCTCCGGCCTGCAGCGCCTGAAAGTAGCCGGCCGGGTCGTACAGGCCGTCGGTGTGGTCCAGCCGCACGCCGTGGATGACTCCCTCGCGCAGCAGCTCGAACAACGTGGCGTGGGCCCACGCAAACACCCGCGGGTCTTCCATCCGCAGCGCCGCGAGGTCGTTGATGTCAAAAAAGCGGCGGTAATTGATTTCCTCGGCCGCCACCTTCCAGAAGGCCAAGCGGTAGTTTTGCTCGGTGATCAGTGCGTCGAGCTGCGCGGAGTCGGCATTCACGGCTGCCAGCGCCGCGTCCAGCGCCCCGTGCACCTCGGGCGAGGCGTCGAGCAGCTCGCGCAGGCGGCGGGTCATGACCTCCAGCTCCTGCGCGCGGCCCACGCGGTCCTCGTCGGTGAGGGTGTCCGAGGTGCTGCGCGGCAGGGTCTCCATGCTGCGGGCGATGCTCGCGAGCTCGGCGCGGGTCATGGCGTCGGTGGAGGCCGGCAACTGCCCGCGCACCATGTTCAGCAGCACGCCGATGCTGCGCGGGGACATGGGCAGCTTGCGCTCCCAGTAGCGCACGAAGAAGCGTCCATCCGCATGTTCCACGGACAGCTCACCCTTCTCCAGCACCCGGCCGTACTGATCGCCCAGCACCGGCAGCAGCACCCGGCCCTCCAGCGCCCGCTTGAGGGGGTGCCACGAGATGTCAAAGAAATGGGAGAAACGGCTGGCCTGCCCGTGCATCAGCACATCTTCCCAGTACGGGTTGTGCCCGCCCTGAATGCCCATGTGGTTGGGCACGAAGTCCACCACCACACCCAGCCCCAGCTCACGCGCGCGCGCCGAGAAGCGGCGCAGCCCGGCGATCCCGCCCAGTTCGGGGTTCACCACCGCGTGATCGGTGACGTCATAGCCGTGTGGGCTGCCCGGCGTGCTCGCCCAGATGGGCGACAGGTACACGTCTGAGACCCCCAGCCGTGCGAGGTACGGCAGAATCCTGCGCGCGGCGGTGAAGTCAAAGCCCTGGTGAATCTGCAGGCGGTAGGTGGAGGAGGGCAGGTGGGGTACCGGGGCCTGCGCCTCCTGGCCGGGGGCCACGGCTTCGGGGACCGGGGCGGTCATGCGTTCCCCAGCAGCGCGGCCTCACCCGGCGGCAGGCTGAACAGGTGTGGCGGCGGCGCGCCGTCCTGCTCGGAGTGGAGCAGCACGCGCGTGGGCAGGGAGTGCGGCAGCTGAAGGGCTCCCAGGGCCACGGGCTCCTGCCCGAGATTCCACAGCAGCACCCGCTCACCGTCCGGCGTGTCCTGACGTACCCACAGCACCTCGCCCGCACTGCCCGCGCTGAGGTACCGGCGCGAGCGGTGCTGCAGCGCGGGGTCCTCACGCCGCAGCTGCAGCAGGGCGCGGTACAGGGCCAGCGTGCGGCCGTGTTCGCCGTGCTCCCGCTCGGACCAGTTCAGCTTGGCACTCTCAAAGGTGCGGCGGTCCTGCGGATCGGGCACTTCCATGTGCATGAAGTCGCTGAAGTAGGCAAACTCCTTCTTGCGGCCCTCGGTGACCAGCTCGCCCAGTTCCCCGGAATGGTCGCTGAAGAAGGGAAACGGGGTCTCGGCGGCCCATTCCTGACCCTGAAAGAGCAGTGGGGTCATGGGCAAGGTCAGCAGCAGCATGCTCGCCCCCCGGAACTGTTGCAGGCTGACCCGGTCATGCTGTTGCAGCCGGTCCCCCAGGGCGCGGTTGCCCACCTGATCGTGGTTCTGGATGCAGTACACGAAACTGGGCGCTTCCAGACCGTCGGCCGGCTTGCCGCGGTGGTGTTCCTCGCCCGTCACCTGCCAGAGTTGCCCCTCGTACTTCCAGCCCCGGTTGATCACCTGCGCCAGCTCGGAAGCGCCGCCCTGGAAGCCGCCGTAATACCCTTCCTGCTCGTGGGTCAGGGTCACGCGGACCTCATGGTGGAAGTCGTCCACCCAGATGCCGTCCAGGCCGGATTCGGTGACCAGCGAGGGTTCGTTGCGGTGGTCCTCGGCGAGCAGGATATGGGTGCCGCCTAGGCGGTGGACCTCCTGCGCCAGCTCATCCAGGATGTGCAGCGGGCTGTCGTCCTGCATGGCGGCGGTGGCGTCCAGCCGCAGCCCGTCGAAGCGGTAGGTGCTCAGCCACATGCGCGCGTTGTCCGTGACGTAGCGGCGCATGTGGACCTCGGCGTAATCCAGGCCCTGTCCCCACGCGGTATGAAAGCGCTCGGTGAAGTAGCTTGGGCTGTAGGCGGCGAGGTAGTTCCCCGCCGGCCCGAAATGGTTGTACACCACATCCAGAAAGACGGCCAGCCCCAGACCGTGCGCGGCATCGATGAAGGCCATCAGTTCCTCGGGCCGGCCATAGGGGGCGTGCGGCGCGTACATCGCCACGCCGTCGTAACCCCAGCCGCGCTCTCCGTCATAGGCCGCCAGCGGCATCAGCTGCACGGCCGTGATGCCCAGCTCCTTCAGGTAGGGCAGTTTTTCCTGTGCGGCGCGGTAGGTGCCTTCGGGTGTAAAGGTGCCCACATGCAGCTCGTAGAACACGCACTCGGCCAGCGCGAGACCCTGCCAGTCGGGGTGCTGCCACTCGTAACACTGGTCCGGCGCCAGCACTTCCGCCTCGCCGTGTACACCGCCCGGCAGAAAACGGGCATAGGGGTCGGGCCGCGCCTCGCCGTCCAGCACAAACAGGTAGTGGGCCCCGGCCCCCACGGGCAGCACGGTTTCAAAAAAGCCCTCTCCCTGGGCGGTCATGGGATACGTCTGGCCGTCCACCCGCACCTCCACCGTCTGGGCCTGGGTGGTCCACACCCGGAAACGGGTAGCGCTGCCGTCGGGCAGCAGGTGGGCGCCCAGGCGTGAGGACAGGTCGTGGGCGGCAGTGGCAGCGGCGGACGGCGCGGCGGATTCGGGATGTGACGGGATCATGGGTCTCCTTGCGGCGTCGCTGAGAGAGAGGGGCGGACAATATTTCAAGTTAAGGGGTGAGCTCGGGCGGTCCGTGAGAACTGTGCGAAGAGACGCCAACGCACCCTGCAGCGCACCGACGTCTCCTCATCTGGAACTTGGGCCCTGCCTAAAGCGCCTACTTCGCGTCGCGCACGCAGCGGTACAACTTGACGCTGCGGGCTTTCAGCGTGGTTTCTTCACCGGAGGAAATCTGCTCGCTGGCATTGTCATCGCTGGTGTCGAGCAGCAGTTCCCAGTTGTTGCAGGAATCCAGGGTGGGAAGGCGGAAGGGCAGGTCCACATAGGAACTGCTCAGCAGCAGCAGCAGGTCGTCGTCGTGCAGGGGCTGGCCCTCGGCGTCCACATCGTCCAGACCGTCGCCGTCCAGGAACAGACCCAGGCTCTGGGTCTGGGCGTTGCTCCAGTCCTCGTCGGTCATGGTCTGGCCGTCGTAGCGCAGCCACACGATGTCGCGCACGTCCTCGCCCCGGATGGTCCGTCCGGAGAAGAACTTGCGGCGGTGCAGCGAGGGGTGGGCCTTGCGCAGCGCGATAACCTTCTGGGTAAAGGCGAGCAGGTCCTCGTCCACGTTCTGCCAGTCGTACCAGCTGATCTCGTTGTCCTGGCAGTAGGCGTTGTTGTTGCCGCCCTGGGTGCGCCCGATCTCATCGCCGCCCAGAATCATCGGGGTGCCCTGGCCGAGCAGCAGGGTTGCCAGGAAGTTGCGCTGCTGCTGGCCGCGCAACTGGTTGATGGCGGGATCGTCGGTCTCGCCCTCCACGCCGCAGTTCCACGTGATGTTGTGGTTGTGGCCGTCGTTGCCGCCCTCGCCGTTGGCCTCGTTGTGTTTTTCCTCGTAGGTGACGCTGTCGCGCAGCGTGAACCCGTCGTGGGCAGTCACAAAATTGATCGAGGCGTAGGGCTTGCGGCCGTCACTCTGGTACAGGTCCGAGGAGCCGGTCAGGCGGTAGCCGATCTCGGAAGCCAGTCCGCCCTCGCCCTTCCAGAAGGCACGCATGTCGTCGCGGTAGATGCCGTTCCACTCGGCCCAGTTGACCGGGAAGTTGCCCACCTGATAGCCGCCCTCGCCCACGTCCCACGGCTCGGCGATCAGCTTGACCTGTGAGATGATCGGGTCCTGGTGAATGATGGTAAAGAAGCCCGAGAGCTGGTCAACCTCGTGTAGCCCGCGGGCCAGCGTAGAGGCCAGATCAAAGCGGAAGCCGTCCACGTGCATCTCGGTGACCCAGTAGCGCAGCGAATCCATGATCAGCTGCAGGGTCTGGGGATGACGCACGTTCAGGCTGTTGCCGGTGCCGGTGTAATCGAAGTAGAAGCGCGGGTCCTCGGCCACCAGCCGGTAATACGTGGGGTTGTCGATGCCCTTGAAGCTCATGGTGGGCCCCATGTGGTTGCCCTCGGCAGTGTGGTTGTACACCACGTCCAGAATGACCTCAATGCCAGCGTCATGCAGCGCACGCACCATGTTCTTGAACTCCGACACCGCGCCCGCCGGATTGCCCTTGCGCGCCTCGGCCGAGTAGCGCACGTCCGGCGCAAAGAAATTCAGCGTGCTGTAGCCCCAGTAGTTGGTCAACCCCTTGTCGAGCAGGAAGGGATCGTCCACATGCTGGTGTACCGGCAGAAACTCGATGGCCGTAATGCCCAGTTCGCGCAGGTAGCGCAACACCGGCTCGGTAGCGACGCCCGCATAGGTGCCGCGCAGGGCCTCGGGCACGTCGGGGTGGGTCATGGTCAGGCCCTTGACGTGCGCCTCGTAGATCACCGACTGGTGAAAGGGAATATCGGGTTTCTGGTCGCCCACCCAGTTGAACATGGGATCCACCACGATGCCCAGGGGGGCGCCGCGCTGCTCTTCGGTCTGCATGACGGTGTCGTCGCCGCCGGGCACGTAGGCGAAGACCCCCTTGTCAAACTGCTCGGTGCCGTCCAGCGCCTTGGCGTAGGGGTCGAGAAGCACCACATTGGGGTTGAAGCGCAGGCCACGCTCGGGCGCGTATTCGCCGTGGACACGGTAGCCGTAGCGTTGCCCCGGCCCCACGCCGGGCAGGTGGCCGTGCCACACAAAGGCCGTCTGCTCGGGCAGCTCGTAGCGGGTCTCGTTGCCCTGGTCATCGAACAGACACAGTTCCACGCGGGTGGCGTTCTCACTGTAGAGAGCGAAATTGGTGCCCTTGCCGTCCCAGGTGGCCCCCAGAGGATAGGGCTGGCCGGGACGCACGCGGGGAGCAGCGGTGGTTTTTTCTGTGGTTGTCATGTGGAGGGAACTCCTTGGCGGGCGCAGTACAGCCCCGAGGTGGTCAAAGAATAGCGGGGAGGGGGCGGATGTCATCCACCCCCAATCCTTAATGGAAACGCTACCAAAGACCCTCTCCAGCTTCTGTATGCCCGGTTCCCTGGGTGGGTTTTAAGTCCGTGCCAGCGGCGTTTTCACTGCGCCTGCTTCAAAAGTCCAGGTGGCCGCGCGGCCCGCTGAGCTTGGCAAGTTTCTCGGGGGTCCACAGCTCGTAGGTGTACATCGGGTACTGCCGCTTGAAGCGCCCCACCCGGTCCCAGACCTCACGCGACTCGAAGGGAATGACCAGCAGCAGCCGGATCACACTGTCCTCGGCATCGTAGATGTAGAAATCAAAATGGAAGGCCTGCTCGTTGCCGCTGTCGGTGAACAGTGGAAACGAGAAGGGCCGGTAGCGCCACGCCTTGCGCTTCTCGCTGAGGATGGCGGCGGCCACCCGTTTGAGGTTGCTGTCGGGAAAGCTCAGGCGTTCGCCGTCGCGGTCGCGGAACACCGCGTCGGGCGGCGGCGCGTCTAACTGCACGCGCTTGAGTTCGGGCATCGGCTTGCCCCGGCCCACCCGCGGCGGGGGCTTGCGTCCGGCGGCGGGTTTGAAGGAGCGCTCTCCCGCCGCCTTCTCATCGCGCTGGCCCCGTTCGCCTTCCCCTGGGCCGCGCCGCGCCGGATTGGTCGCTGCCTTGCCAGTGGCGCTGCGGCCTGTGCCAGCACTGCTCCGGCTTCCCGCTGGGCGCCGTTCGGTGTCTCCTGCAGTCCGTGCGCCGCGGGCGCCGGGTTTGCGGGTGTCCTGCCCTCCGGCACGCTCCACCTCGCTGCCGCGTGACGTGGTGCGCTCACGGGCGGGTTGTTCGGTGTCCCGCGTGCTGCCGCCGCGTCCCTGCGCCGTGTTGCGTTTGGGCGCGCGGCCTCTAGATCCCTTCTTTGGTCCGGTCATGCGGGTAGTGTACCGGCCCGGTGGGAACCCTAAGGTTGCCCGTCTCTCACAGCGGCGGTGCAGGGCGGTGGTCCGCCGGTCTGCCCTGTGAGGGAATGGGCGGCGGGCTTACTTTGCTAGGCCCCGAACCACGCTCAGGTTCACGAATCTGTTCAGGTCCGGAACGTCGCGGGCAAAGCCAGCCTCTTTGTTGAGCTGGGCGTATTCGGCCAGGGTTCCCAGGTTGATGTCCCAGGTGACCCGGGTACGCGCGAGCGCCTTGAACAGCTCATTGGTGCTCGGGCGTTTGCCGGTAAAGGCGGCAATCTGGTCGGCCACAGCCTTCTGCGCTCCCGCATTGCTGCCCGAGATGTACCGGATGGCCGCGAGATGGCCGCGCAGCAGGCCCTTCACCACCTCCGGGTTCTGGGCGGCGAACCGGGTGTTTAGCACGAGCACGGTGGTGGTGTAGTTGCCGCCCGCCCAGATCGCCTTTTCGTTCGCGATCAGCCGGGCCCCCTGGCCCTCCATGACGGCGCCCCAGGGTTCCTGCACCAGCGCGGCGTCCACCTGCTTGCCCGCAAAGGCGGCCGGCATGTTGGCCGGATCAATGGGCACGATGGTGACGTTGCCTCCCTCGTCGCTGGCCTTCAAGCCGTTCTCGTGCAGCAGATGACGCAGGCTGATGTCCTGGGTAGAGCCGCGCGTGGGCACGGCGACCTTCTTGCCGGCCAGTCCCTTGACGGTGCGGACGCCGCTGTCCCCGCGCCCGACGAGCACCGCGCCCGCGTTCGCCGCGCCCGCGTACACCTGAATGGGCACCCCACGCATAAAGGCGTTCATGGCCGGGCCGGGGCCGACATACGCGGCGTCAATGGCGCCGGCGGCAAAGGCCTCGTTGATCTGACTGCCGTTGGCGAACTCGCGCACCGTCAGCTTCACGCCGCCCAGTTCTTTCTGGAACAGGCCGCGCTGAATGCCCACCAGTCCGGCGGCGTGGGTCACGTTGGGAAAGACCCCCAGCCGGAGCTCTTTGGCCTCCTGGGCGTGGGCAGTTCCCAGGGTCAGGGCCAGGGTGGCGAGGGCCAGTAGGGGAGAGACGCTCTTCATGCGGACGACTCTAGCAGACAAGTTGAGTAAGTTTGTCATCTAGTTAGACAGGCCGTTGGACCGTAACTGTCGTGGGGTCTGGGGCGGTCTGCTCCTGTTCCGACCCCGGCAACCGGCAGAGGGGGGAGGAGCCGGGCCGTTCCAGACATGCCGGAGGGGACGGCCTGCACAGACCGTCCCCTTCCGTTACAACGCGCCCAAACCGCTCTGGCTCAGCGTGTTCCAGCCGGTCCGGCCGGCGGTACGGTGGGTTTTGCCTCCACTGGGGCGGGCATGTCGGGGCGGTTGCGGATGCGGATCAGCATCCAGATGCTCACGATGATCAGGGGAATGCTGATCAGCTGCGTCTCGGTAAGCAGACCGATGCCCGACTTGTCCAGGCCCTGGCTGAGGTAGACGTTGGGCAGCAGCGGGTTGAGGCGGAAGGTTTCTTCCCAGCCCGCACGCAGAACCGAGTACCACAGCCAGAACTGCCAGAAGGTCCAGCCGGGCTTCAGGGAGCGCAGCCAGAAGAAGGCCGCGACGCTCAGGATGATGCCGATGATCACGCCGTACAGCTGCGCAAAGTGAACCGGAGCAGTCATGACCAGCTGTCCGCCGATGGTCTGGCAGTACTGCGAAAGGTCCATGTTGGGGTTGGGATTGGGCACGCACATGCCGTTGTGAAAGGACCGCGCGCTGTCGGGCCAGCGGTAGCCGACTGCCCAGCCGGTGACGCGCCCGACCGTATCGGTGCCGTTCATGATGTTGCCGATGCGCCCGCCGATGATGCCGAAGGCCACGCCCGGCACGCACAGGTCGGCGTACTGGTAGAAATTGAGCTTGTAGCGCCGGGTGTAGTAGATCAGCACCAGAATGCCGCCGATCAGGCCGCCGTGAATGCTGATGCCGCCCGCACGCAGGTTGATGATGTCGAACAGGATACGCGGAAAGGGGGTTCCCGAGAACTGGCCCCAGGAGGTCAGCACGAAGACCAGCCGCGCGCCGATCAGGCCCCAGATGATCATCCACAGGATCATGTCGCTGAAGAGGTTGACGTTCAGGCCGCGCTCCCGCGCCATGCGGGTGCCGATCCACGCGCCTGCCACGATGCCCAGCGTGATCAACACGCCGTACCAGGCAATCGTGAAACTGCCGATTTGAAGGAAAACAGGATTCATAAGTCGTCCGCCAGTCTAGGGTTTTTCAGGCATGAGAAACGGCCCGCCCCGAACAGGGGGGCCGTTGCGGCGGGCGGGAGCGTGGTTCGCTCGCTCACAGGCCCAGAGCGGGGGATTCGCTTTCCTCGGGGGGCGGCAGGCGGAAGGCCCGCGAGAGCAGCACGCTGAGTTCGAACAGCACGTACAGCGGCACGGCCACCAGCATCATGTTGCCGGGATCGGGCGTGGGCGTGATGACGGCGGCCGCCACCATGATCGCCACGATGGCGATGCGCCAGCCCTTGCGCAACATCACGTGGTTCACGATGCCGATGCGGGTCAGAATCACCGACAGGATCGGCAGTTCAAAAGCGAGGCCGAAGGCGACCAGGAAGGTGGTCACGGTGCCGATGTAGCTGCCCAGCCCCAGGATGGGCGTCACGGTTCCGGCCAGGAACTGGACCAGGAACGGCACCATGCTCGGCAGCACCAGCTGATAGCCGAAGACGGCCCCGCCCACAAACGACAGCCCCGCTCCCACGATGAACGGCCACGCCCAGCGCCGCTCGCTCGGGTACAGCCCCGGGGCGATGAAACCCCACACCTGTCCCAGGATAAAGGGCAGCGCCAGCCCGATGCCTGCCCAGAACGACAGGTTCAGGCTCAGCATCAGCGGCTCGGTCAGGTTGTAGGTCACGACCTGGACCTTGCCCTCACGGTACAGCTCCGAGTACTGCAGGGGCCCCTTGACCCAGTCGATGAGTTGCAGGCGGTACACGAAGGCGATGGACATCCCGGCAGCCAGAAAGATCACGCTGAAGATCAGCCGCCGGCGCAGCTCATCGAGGTGGTCGAACAGCGGGGCGCTTTTTAGATCGGTGGTGATCTTCTGCGACATGGCGACTCCGCCCTTCAGACGCGGCGGTTGCCCGCGTTCTCGCGTTCGGGGTGAATGGGCGCGCCGGTCACCGGGTCAAGCTGACGCGACGGCACATCGGTGACCGGCGGCATAACCTCGGTCGGGTCGGTCTCGCCCGTCTTGCCGGTCTCCTTCTTGAATTCCTTGATGCCCTGCCCCAGTCCCTTGCCGAGTTCGGGCAGCTTCCGGGCCCCGAAGATCAGGGCGATGACGACGACGATCAGAATGATTTCCAGTGGACCCATATGAGTTGCTCCCTTGTGTGCCGGCGCGCTGGCCGGGACGGCTGGACGGTGAAGAGATGAAGGACGGTGGTGTTGTTTCCAGAGTTGTTTCTGGGGACTTCTTGGCGGGCTCTCTGCTGTGTACATATGCGGCGCGGCGCGGGTCGGATTGCCTATTAAACCTTAATGGCCCTCAAGAGGCGGGGGTCAAGGAGACATTCTGCGGGGGCTGGCATGAAGCGCACGGCCTGGGAGAGCCCCCCGTTCAGATGCTCCAGCCGCCGTCCACGAGCAGTTCCTGGCCGGTCATGTAGCCCGCCTCCCTGGTCGCCAGAAAGGCCACCGCCGCCGCGACCTCGTTGGGCTGTCCGAAACGGCGGGCCGGAATACGCGCCGTCAATTGTTCGGCCTGTGCGGGGTCGTCATGCAGGGCTTTGAGGCGGTCGGTGGCCGTGTAGCCTGGGGCCACCGTGTTGCAGGTCACGCCGTCAGCGGCAACCTCCAGGGCCAGGGTCCGCAGGTAGTTGGTCACGGCGGCGCGCATGGCGTTGCTCACCGGCAGTGTGGGAGAGGGCCGCCCCACCGTCAGGCTGGTGATGGCGATGATGCGTCCCCAGCCCCGTTCACGCATGCCCGGCAGCGTGGCGTTCGCCAGCCGCACGGTGCTGAGAAAGGTGGTGTCGTAGCCGGCCTGCCACGCGGCCTCGCTGACCTCGCTGGGCTTGCCCGGAGGGGGTCCGCCCGCATTGCTGACCAGGATGTCCACCTCGCCCGCCGCCTGCACCGCCGCCGCCACACCCTCCGGCGTGCTGACATCGGCCACCACCCAGCGTGCGCCCAGGGCGTCTGCCGCCGTTCGCAGCGCCGCTTCATGGCGCGCGGCGATGGTCACCCGGGCGCCCAGACGGATCAGGTCGTGCGCCGCCGCCAGCCCGATGCCCTTGCTGCCGCCCGTGACCAGAGCGCGTTTGCCGTCCAACCGGAACAGGGTCGTGGTGGGAGTCATGGCTTCAGGGTAGCGCGGAGGCCGGGCGGCACTCCTCTCCAGGGGCCGCCCGGCCTCCGCGCGCTGCACTAGCATGGGTTCATGACGGTGCTGATTGTGGTGGCCACCCCTGCCGAGGCCGGGCGGCTACGGGACCTACCCGCCCGCGTGGTCGTCTCCGGGGTGGGGCCGGTGGCGGCGGCCCTGGCCACAGTACGGGCGCTGGCGCAGGAACCGGCTGGATTGGTCCTCAATGCGGGCATCGGCGGGGCGTACCCCGGATCCGGCCTGATTCCAGGCGATCTCGCCGTGTCCAGCACGATCATTCAGGCGGATCTGGGCGCGTGGGATGCGGGGCAGCTGCTGGGCCTGGATACCCTGGGCCTGTCCGTGCTGCCGGATATCCCGAACGCCGGACAATTTCCCGCGTGGACACGCGCGGCCGAGGTTGCCCGCCGGGCGGGTGCCTCGTTGGGGCCGACCCTGACCCTCGCGGCGGTCACCGGCGACCACGACACGGCCCGCCGCCTGGAGGCCCGCTTTCCCGGCGCGCTCAGCGAAGGCATGGAGGGAGCCGGAGTGGCCCACGCCGCCCTGCTCGCCGGAGTGCCGGCGCTGGAGGTGCGCGGCGTCAGCAATGCCGTCGGTCCCCGTGACCGCGCCGCGTGGCAGCTTGCCCCGGCCCTGGCCGCCACCCGCCGGGGCGTGCAGGCGGCGCTGGACCTCTGGAGTGAGGGCCAGGGCTAAGCCGAAACTGCGCTCAGCTGTTCAGCGCGGGCGTGTTCGGGGCGTCGGTGGAGTCAGGAAAACGCACCTTCACGTTGACCGTGGTCCCTGCCGGGGTGCCGGGGTCAATGTTGATCCAGTGGCTGGCCAGCACGGGGGGGGTGGGCTGCGGATCAATGGCGCGCACCAGCACGCGTCCCTGCGCGGGCACGAAGACGCACCAGCCATCGGGCGTGGTGGTAAAGGCGCGCATCGGCAGGATGCTCTGCAGGGTCAGGTCCGCGTTGGTGGCCCAGTATTCGACCAGCAGGCAGGCGTGTTCCCGGCCCCAGTCGCCCTGTTCCAGATCAATCTGGACCTCGATGGTGTCGGGTTTGTCGGCAATCAGCCCGGTCCAGCCGGGAACGACGAAGCGGCCACTGCCATTGCTCTTGAACTGCTGGGGGGAAGGTTGGGACATGCCCGCAGACTAGCGTGCCGTGGACCGACCGTGACCGTCATTCCCCGGTGCTGCCCACCGTACGGATCAGGGCCCGGACAGCCAGATAGCCGACCACGAAGAACAGCAGCGGCGTGACATTCAGGCTGATCTCGGTGTCCTTTTCGGGTTCCAGGGGATTTTGCCGGCGGTACTTGATCATGGGTCAGGGTACGACACGCGGGCGGGCGGGTGTCAGGCGGCGGGCTTGTGGGAATGTTGAGCCCCGCACGGCTGTTGGGAAACGTATGGCCCGAAGACCCCCAGACCGCGGCACTGTCCGGCCCAGGTGAACGCCGTCACAACCCACAGGCCCCGGCAGGGAGTAGAACGGCTGCCGTGACTGCTGCCCCCCTGACCCCTGACCTGCCCACCACCATGCGCGCCCTGAGCAAGCGGGAGGCCGCCGTCGGCCTGTGGATGACCGAGACCGATGTGCCGGTGCCCGGCCCGAACGACCTGCTGATCCGGGTCAAGAAAAGCAGCATCTGCGGCACCGACGTGCACATCTACAACTGGGACGACTGGGCCCGGCGCACCATCCCGGTGCCGATGGTGGTGGGCCACGAGTACGTGGGCGTGGTGGCCGGGATGGGCTCAGAGGTGCGCGGCTTCGAACTCGGGGACCGGGTCAGCGGCGAGGGGCACGTGACGTGCGGCCATTGCCGCAACTGCCGCGCGGGCCGCCGCCATCTGTGCCGCAACACCCAGGGGGTGGGAGTCAACCGGCCCGGCTCGTTTGCCGAGTATCTGGTGCTGCCTGCCTTCAACGCCTTCAAGCTTCCGGCCGACATTCCGGATGACCTCGCCGCCATCTTCGACCCGTTTGGCAACGCGGTCCACACCGCCCTGAGCTTTGATCTGGTGGGGGAGGACGTGCTCGTAACGGGCGCGGGGCCCATTGGCGTGATGGCCGCTGCCGTCGCCCGGCACGTGGGCGCCCGCAACGTGGTGATCACCGATGTGAACGACTACCGCCTGGACCTCGCGCGCAGCATGGGCGTGACCCGCGCCGTCAACGTGGCCCGCGAGGACCTGTGGGCCGTGGCCCAGAACGAGCTGGGCATGACCGAGGGCTTCGACGTGGGCCTGGAGATGAGCGGCTCGGGCGCGGCCTTCGCGCAGATGGTGGACCTGATGAACCACGGCGGCAAGATCGCCCTGCTGGGCATTCCCTCGGGGCGGGTGGACATCGACTGGAACAGCGTGATCTTCAAGATGCTGACCATCAAGGGCATCTATGGCCGCGAGATGTTCGAGACCTGGTACAAGATGGTCGCCCTGATCCAGTCGGGGCTGGACCTCACCCCCGTCATCACCCACCACTACGCCATCGACGACTTCCAGCGGGGCTTTGACGACATGCTCGGCGGGCACAGCGGCAAGGTCATTCTGGACTGGGAGAAGTAAAGCTGCTGCTCTGTTCCTCCTGCACTCCGGGGTGAAGCCCTGACGGAGCGGCGGGGGACATGCGCTCCGCCGGAATTGAGTTCTCGGCAAACGGCCCACGAAGCCGCGTCTGGGCCGTGCTGCGGACACGGTGTGGGCCAGGGCAGGCCACCCAGCCGAGAGAAAATTTCTGCGGAGCATCGGCCCCGTTGCCGCGAAGGGTGCGCTGCCGTGGGTGTGTGGGGCAGGTGGGCCTCCTGTTGCCGCACCTACTTTTCCTGAGTGTGGTCATGTTAACCTGCTCGGTGGAGGCCCGGCACCGGCCAGAGCACTGGGGCGTGCCCGGCGAAATACGACACATGGATTACTACGAACTGCTGGGCGTGACCCGAACCTCGAACGGCGACGAAATCAAATCGGCCTACCGCAAGCTGGCGCTTAAATACCACCCCGACCGCAACAAGGAGGAGGGAGCGCAGCAGAAGTTCGCGCAGATCAGCGAGGCCTACGCGGTCCTGTCTGATCCCGAGAAGCGCGCGCACTACGACCGCTTCGGCTCGGCTCCCGGTGCGGGTATGCCCGGTGACCCCTTTGGGGGCATGGGCGGCATGGGCGGAGCAGGCTTTGACCCGATGGACATCTTCGAGCAGCTGTTCGGCGGCATGGCCGGCGGGCGTGGCCGGCGTGGACCGGCCCGCGGCGACGACCTGGAAACCGAGGTCAAGGTCACGCTGCTGCAGGCGCGCGCCGGCGAGGAAGTGGAGGTGGTCATTGACCGCCTGACCGAGTGCGAGCACTGCCACGGCAGCAAGACCGAACCCGGAGGCCAGCCGCCCAAGACCTGCCCGACGTGTTCGGGGGCGGGAGCGGTGCGCGCCCAGGCCCGGACCATCTTCGGCGTGGTGGAAACCCAGCAGGCCTGCCCCACCTGCCGGGGCGAGGGCCAGATCATCCAGGACCCCTGCACGGTCTGTAAGGGTCGGGGCCGCACCCTGAAGGCCGAGCGGGTGGGCGTGAAGCTGCCGCGCGGCATCGACGAGGGCTACCGCATCCGGGTGTCGGGCATGGGCAACGAGGGGCCCGGCGGCAACGGTGACCTGTACGTGCACATCGAGATGGAAGCCCACCCGGAGCTGCGCCGCGAGCAGGAGCACCTGATTCACACGGCGCGCATCGGGTTTGCCAAGGCGGCGCTGGGCGGCAAGGTCACGGTTCCCACGCTGGACGGCGAGCAGGTGGTGGAGGTCCGGCCCGGTACCCAGCACGGCGAACTGCACCGCCTGACGGGCCAGGGCATGCCCCGGCTGCAGGGACGGGGCAGCGGTGACCTGATCGTCGAATACGACGTGACTGTTCCCAAGCCCGCCCAGCTGTCTCCCGAGGCCCGCGAGGCCCTGCTTGCCTATGCCCGCGCGGTGGGCGATGAGGTCAACGAGAAGCACGAGGGTTTTCTGGGCAAGGTGGGCAAGATCTTCCGGGGGGACTGAAGTTCCGGCACGTTGAAGAAAGACCCTGGACCGCCGTCCAGGGTCTTTAACTTGGTTCTGCCTGCCTCAGGCCGGGAGTGTACGGGCGGGCAGTCCGGATTCGGCTTGTTGTGGGGCGGCGGCGGGCGAGGGCCGGTGGCTTACCACCGCACCGGCAGGCCGGTCCGCGCACTTTCGTAGCTGCCCAGCACCAGACGCACGCTCTCGCGGCCATCCTCCCCGGTACAGACCACCGGAGCACCCCGGGTGACGCTCTCGACGAAGCGCGTGACGCTGCGGACATGGGCGTTGGCGGATTCGGCGAAGTCGTACCAGAGTTCATCGGTCCGGTCCCACTGGCTGAAGCCGGAGGCGCGGTTGACGAAGCGCAGCCGGGGTTTGCCCAGCCGGTTGCTGCATTCCAGCGCGCCCTCGCTGCCGTAGACGGCGAAGCTCTCCTCCCAGCCGGTGGCGGTCCAGGCCGTCTCCACGCTGGCGAAGGCGCCGCTGCGGAATTCCAGGGTGGCAATGCTGGTGTCCTCGACCTCGATGTCGAACTTGAGGGTGCCCATGCGGGCATAGATGCTGCCCACGTCGCCGCCGAAGTGCCGAGCGAGGTCCAGCATGTGGCAGCCGTTGTCCAGCAGCGTGCCCCCGCCGCTGGCCGCGAGGCTGCCGAACGCTCCGCGCACCTCCGGTGCTCCGCCCCAGTCGTGGGCCTGACGCAGCCGCATGAAGGTCACGCGGCCCAGGCGGCCCCCGTCAATCAGGTGTTTGGCAGTCTCGACCAGGGGGCTGGACCGCAGGTGGTGGCCGGTCTGAAGAACGGCCCCGCTGTCCCGGGCCGCCGCGATCATCTCGTCGCAGGCGGCCAGGTCCAGCGACAGCGGTTTCTCGCACAGCACGTGAATGCCGCGTCGCAGGGCGGCCAGGGCCGTGGGGGCGTGAAAGGCGTTGGGCGTGCAGACGCTCACGGCGTCCACGTCCCCGCTGTCGAGCAGCGCCACGAAGTCACGGTAGCCGCGCGCATTCCACTCGATTTCGCGCCGCTTGAGGATGCTGTCGTGCAGTTCAGCAAAGGCCACCACGTTGGCCCCGGCGTGGCGGTAACCCTCGAAGTGGCGCTGCGAGATGGTCCCCGCCCCGATGATGCCGACCCGGAGGGGAGCCTCGGTCACCGGGACTCCAGAACAGCTTCCAGAGGCGCCGGACGGTGCCCGAACGAGCGCGGCGCACTGGCGGTGGGGACGGCCCAGTGCGCCGCGTTGGCGATCACCCGCCGAATCTCGGGGTTGTGGTAGGTGGGGTACGTTTCGTGGCCGGGGCGAAAGTAAAAGATTTTGCCGCTGCCACGTGTAAAGGTGCAGCCGCTGCGGAACACCTCGCCGCCCGCGAACCAGCTCACGAACACCAGCTCGTCGGGGGCGGGGATGTCAAAGTGTTCGCCGTACATCTCCTCGTGCTCGAGCGTGATGTGCTCGCCCACGCCCTGCGCGATGGGGTGGGCCGGATTGATCACCCACAGCCGCTCCTTCTCGCCTGCCTCACGCCACTTCAGGTCGCAGCCGGTGCCCATCAGGGTTCTGAACGGTTTGCTGAAGTGCCCCGAGTGCAGCACGATCAGGCCCATCCCCCCCAGAACGCGCGCCACCACGCGGGCTGCCACCTCATCGGACACCTCTGCGTGTGCCTTGTGGCCCCACCACAGCAGCACGTCGGTCCCGTCCAGCACGGCGTTGCTCAGACCGTGTTCGGGTTCGTCCAGCGTGGCGGTGCGGACCTCTGCAAAGCCGTGGCCCCGCAACCCGTCGGCAATCACGGTGTGGATGCCCTGTGGGTAGTGGGCGCTGACCCTGGGATTGTCCAGCTCGTGGCGGTATTCGTTCCAGACGGTCAGGCGGGGCTGGGTCTTGGAGGTTTGGGTCATGGCGTCCCTGACTGTAGCGCGGTGGGGCCCAGGACATGTCCCCACCCGGCTTCATCCGTTCCTGGCGCGCCCTGCTCTCTGGGCACGTGGATTCAACACAGCTTGATGCGGATTCAGGGGCGTACTTCGGCAGAGCCCCGTATCGGGTCGGCTGCTTGGCCCTCTGAGTCCTGAATGCCGAACTCGTCTTTCAGGGCGGCCAGCGCCGCATGAAACCCTGGCATGCCGTGAATGCCGCCGCCCGGAGGGGTGCTGCTCGAACACAGGTAAAAGCCCCGGACCGGCGTGCGGTACGGCGTGGGGGTGGGCACCGGCCGGGCAAGCAGGCCCCACAGGTCGAGCAGGCCGCCGTTGAAGTCGCCGCCCTGAAACACCGGGCTGTACGCCTGCAGGTCCGGGGCGGTGGTGACGTGGCGGGCAAGCACCCGGTCGCGGAACCCGGGCGCGTACCGCTCGATCTGCGCCTCGATCCGGTCCCCGATGGGCTCGGCGCTGCCGTTGGGCACATGCGCGTAGGCCCAGAAGGTGTGCTGTCCGGCAGGGGCGCGGGTGGCGTCGAACAGCGTGTGCTGCGCGGCCAGGACGTAGGGGTGCCGGGAAACCTGGGTGGTCAGCTGGGCCTCGGAGCGGAGAACCTCCTGCGCGGTGCCTCCGAGGTGGACGGTGGCGGCGCGGGCGACCCGGGGGTCACACCACGGCACCGGCCCGCCCAGGGCGTAGTCGATTTTCTGGATGCCGGGACCGTAACGGTAGCCCTGGAGCGCCGCGCGGTAGGACGCGGGGGCGCGGTCGCCCAGCAGCTGCAGCAGCGCTGCGGGGCTGCTGTCCACCAGCGTGACGCGGGCGGGGGGCAGGTCGGCCGCGCTGCCCACCCGCACCCCGGTCACCACCGAGCCTCCCAGAAACTCCAGGTGGGCACGCATGGCATCGGCAATGGCCTGGGCCCCACCGCGCGGAAACGGCCAGCCGACCGCGTGCCCCAACAGACCCAGGGCCAGGGTCATGGCCGAGGTGCCCGGAGCCGTCAATGGCTGCGCGGTGTGCGCGGCGAGACCGGCCCACAGGGCGCGGGCCTGTGGAGTGCGGAACAGCAGCTGTCCCAGCGCGGCGGCGGGCGGCAGGGCGCGCAGGCCAAAGCGGGCCAGCGTGAGGGGACGTCGCGGCACGCGCGGGAGGGGACGCAGCACGTCGTGCAGCAGGCCTTCCCAGTCGTTCAGCAGGGGGCGCATCAGCCGGATCCAGGTGGGACCGTCCGCGCCCAGACCGTCGGCGGTGGCCTCCAGATCACGCTCCAGGGTCACGCTGCCGTCCCCCAGCGGATGAACCACCGGCGCGTCGGGCTGCACCCACTCCAGCCCGAAGGCGTGCAGCGGCCACCGGCGAAAGGCCGGGCTGGCAATGGCCAGCGGGTGAATGGCGCTGCCGTAGTCATGCACGAAGCCCGGCAGGGTCAGGGGCAGGCTGCGCAGGCCACCGCCCACCGTCTGGTGCGCCTCGATCACCTGCACTCGCAGTCCCGCGCGGGCCAGCGTCAGCGCCGCTGCCAGTCCGTTGGGCCCGGCTCCCACCACCACAGCGTCCAGGGTCATGGCCACAGCGTAGCCTCCGCCGTCGGGCCCGGCACCGTACCTTGCGGTCGGTTAAAGTTCCGGGCCTGTTCCCTCATCGGGAACGCCACACGTCCCTGACATTCCCTGCCCCGGACGGGTATGCTTCGGGCGTTTCGTGCCGGCCTGCGTTGTGTGCAGGCCCTCCCGTATCCCCACCCTCAGTCCCCGGAGGAATTTCCCTTGTCCGTGTCGAACCGTACGTCATCCGCCGCGCTCGAAAGCCGCCGCTCGCCCCTGCTGGTCTTCGCCGGGCAGAGCAACCGTCCGCTGGCGCAGGCCATCTGCGACAACCTGGGCGTGCCGCTGGGCCACAGCACCACCGAGAAGTTCACCAACGACAACATCATCGTGCATTACGAGGAGTCGCTGCGCGAGGGGGACGTGTTCATCGTGCAGACCTTCAGCACCCCGGTCAGCGACTCGATCATGGAACTGATGCTGATGATCGACGCGGCCAAGAGTGCCTCGGCCGGGCGCGTGACGGCCGTGATTCCGTATTACAGCTACGCCCGCAGCGACAAGAAGGACAGCCCGCGCATCTCCATCGCCGGACGTCTGGTCGCCGACCTGCTGCAGGAGGCGGGCGCCGACCGCATCCTGACCATGACGCTGCACAGCCCGCAGGTTCACGGCTTTTTCAAGGTGCCGGTCGATCACCTCTCTGCCGATCTGGTGCTCTCCGAGCATTTCAAGGGTTGCGTGCCGAATGCGAACGAGGGTGTGGTGCTCGCCCCCGATGCGGGCAGCATCAAGCGCGCCAGCCGCATCGCCCGCCTGCTCGACAGCGGTCTGGCCATGATCGACAAGGAGCGCGTCTCGGACACCGAGGTCGTGCCGCGCGCCCTGATCGGTGACGTGGAGGGCAAGACCGTGTTCATCGTGGACGATGAGATCAGCACCGCCGGCAGCCTGGTCGAGACCGTCAACATCGCCCGCAGCATGGGCGCCCGGGACGTGTATGTGGCCGTGACCCACGGCGTGTACACCGGGCCGGCCATCGCGCGTATTGCCGGCCTGGACGTGACCCAGGTGGCAAGCTGCAACACCGTACACGTGCCCGACTCGAAGATCCGGGAAGCGGGCGGCAAACTGGCCGTTCTGGACGTGGCCCCGCTGTTCGCCAGCGCAATCAGCAACATCCACACCGGCGCGAGCGTCAGCACGCTGTTCAGCTAGATCCCCGCGCCTCACAATCCAGTCCCGCGCTTCACACCCCGCCGGCACAGGATGGGGGCAGCAGGGAGGCAGAAGAGAGGTGGTCCGCAGGGGCCACCTTCATCCTTCTGTGCCCGGCACCCCGTACGCTGGGGGCATGCGCCCTGTCCTGTCTGCCGCTGTGCTCCTGCCGCTCGCCCTGGCCGCGTGCGGCCGTGCGGAGGTCAAACCTCCTGCCGAGTACTCCCTGAGCGGCCAGATTGCGGGCAACTGGGGTGCGGACCCGAAATTGCGCCTGGCCCTGGTCGGCACGGGCGTTCCGGTGGCGGTGACCAACGACAGCGCGGTCGCGCAGAACGTGGTGGCGACGGGCGTGAATTCCTGGCAGTACGGTTTTGACCTGCCGGGCATTCCGAACGTGGCGGGGGTGTATCAGGTTGTGGTCTTCGACGACGCCAACAACGACGCCCGCCTGAACCTGGGCGAGCCTGTGGCGCGCAACCGCCTGTGGCTGGTCTTCAGCCTGCTGGGCGGCACCTTCGGTCCCCTGAACGTGCCCGACAGCTGGCCGGGCGGCGGGGCCGAACTGCTGCCCGAGATGACTGTCTCGCGCGGCTGGAACCTGTATGACCGGAGCCGGGCGCTGGGCGAGAGCAATCCCCGCGTCGTGACCCGCATCACCGGCTACGACCTGAGCCGCTGAGGCGTGGGGGAAAGGGGGCGGCCCGACCCGAATCCCCAAGCCCAGCTCAAGGTCCGAACGTTGTTCACGACGCTTTCCGCGCTGCGGGCGGCCCTTAGCCTGGGCGGATGAAGGTGTTTGTCTTGATGTTTGCCGTGCGGACGGACCCGGCCGGAACCCCGGCTGCGGCGCGGTCCGCCGCGACGCTCTCGGCGCAGGACCGCAGCGTGGTCTTCTTTCAGGAGCACCTGTAGGCCGTGGTCCGGCGCGTGGTCCATTTTGCCGCCGTGTTGCTGCTGCTCGGCGCGGGGTATTTCGTCTGGACCCAGCCGGAGAACCTGCCCTTCCAGGTGCCGTGGACTACGCAGGCGGCCCCGCCGGAGCCGGAAACGGCCCCGTCCTCACCGGCCGCCACCGTTCCCTCCGGCCCCCTGGGTGAACTGACCGACGCGGCCCTCAGGACGTTCGTGGCCCGTCAGCCCATCAGCATTCAGGCGTTGCGGGCGCGCGAGTATCCCGGCAGCGCCCTGCAGGTGGTCCGGACCCTCAACCCCGGCAGCAACTACTCGCGTCAGGTGGTGTCCTACCGGTCCGACGGTCTGAAGATCTTTGCTCTGCTGACGGTGCCCAGCGGAACGCCGCCGCAGGGAGGCTGGCCCGCCATCGTGTTCAACCACGGCTACATTCCGCCGGACGTCTACCGCACCACCGAACGGTATGTGGCGTACCAGGACGCTTTTGCGCGGGCAGGGTTCGTGACGCTGAAGAGCGACTACCGGGGCCACGGCGACAGCGAGGGACAGGCCCGCGGCGGCTACAACGATCCCGGTTACACGGTGGATGTGCTGAACGCCGCCGCCAGCCTCAAGAAGGATCCGCGGGTCAACCGCGGGCGCCTGGGGCTGTGGGGGCACAGCATGGGCGGGCAGCTGTCCCTGCGGGCGATGCTCGTGGACCCTGAGCTCAAGGCCGCCTCGCTGTGGGCGGGGGTGGTCGCCAGCTACGACATCCTGGCCACCGACTGGAACCCGCCGCCCGGCGACCAGCGGCCGGAGCTGGATCCCCTGAACCGCCGCTACCTGCGCGCCCTGAGCCCCAACGCCTACCTGCAGGATCTGGATGGACGCCCCATCCAGCTGCACCAGGGCACCGACGACGAGGACGTGCCGTACCGCTTCCAGAAGGATTTTGCTGCGGACCTGCGTGCGGCCCGTCAGCGCTTCACCGCCTACCGGTACCCGGGCGACAACCACAACCTCAGCGGCAACCTGCGCCTGGCCCTGGACCGCAGCGTGGCGTTTTTCAGGGAGCAGCTGTAGCGCATACTTCTGCCATGACCCAAGACACGGCCGGCAAGGGCAAGGTTCTGTTCATCACGGGGGCGAGCAGCGGCATCGGCGCGGCGGTGGCCCGGCACGCCGTCACCGGGGGGTGGCGCGTGGTGCTGACGGCCCGCAGTCTGGACCGGCTTCAGGCGCTGGCCGCCGAACTGGGAGACGCGGCGCTGCCCGTGGCCTGTGACGTGACCGAGTGGTCCGAGCTGGAGGCGGCAGTGGCCACGACCCTGGAGCGTTTCGGGCAGCTCGACGCCGCTCTGGCCAACGCGGGATTCACGGCTGGAACTCCACGCTACGCCGAGGGTGATCCCACCCCGGACGAGTGGCGCAGCATGATCCTGACCAACGTGCTCGGCGCGGCCCTGACCGCGCGGGCCACGCTGCCCCATCTGCTGCGGAGCAAAGGACACCTTCTGCTGGTGGGGTCGGTGGCCGGGCGGGTCGCCACGCCCGGACCCTACAGCGCCACCAAATGGGCGGTCAGCGGCATGGCCGAGAGCATCCGCCGCGAGGTCGGCGGGCGCGGCGTGCGCGTGACCAACATCGAGCCGGGCCGGGTAGAGACGCCGTTCTGGGCCGAGGGCCGCAAACCCGAGGGCGTGGATTTCCTGCAGGACGACGACGTGGCCCGCGCGGTGCTGTATGCCCTGAACCAGCCGCCCCATGTGGCCGTCAACGAACTGCTGATCCGGCCCACCACGCAGGAGGTGTAGCCGGATTCAGGCGGCCTTCCACAGGGCTTTGGGGAGAAGCGCAAAGGCGGCGCGGGGGCGTCCGAGCCAGAGGACGAAACAGCTTCCCAAAATTGCCATCCAGTCCGGAGTCATCCAGTTCGGAGCAGCGTCGGGCATGAAGGGCTGATACAGGGTCAGGACGAGTGGAACCGACAGCATGCTCAACACCCGCCACAGGATCGCGGCGGCCACTCTGGAATAGTTTCTGATCATGAGCTGTCCGGCACAGGCCGTCGCCGCATAGAAAGCCCACCACAGAACAGACGGCAGCGCACTGAATACGCCGTTCACCCACCAGTGGAGCAGGGGCAGCAGCACGACGAACGCATACGCCAGCAGGTTAAAAACACGTCTCCAGCCGTGAGAAGAAGATCCTTCCTCCAGAGCGCGGCGTGTTGGCCCGTCCTGCCTCAGCCATTCCAGCTCGGCCAGCGTGAAGTGCGTCTGCTCCAGCTGCCTGCGGACCTCGTGCGCTGGTCCCAGTGCCTGCAGGGTTGCCACGTCAGGGGCGGGGTGGCCGCCATCAAGTAGGCTGCGAGCGGTGTCCTCGGCGTGCGCTTCCAGCTCGCGGCGCAGGCGCTGGGCCGTGGCATAGGCAAAGGGGGCGGTCACCTCGTTCAGCCAGCGTTGCAGGTCTGTGTTCATGCTTGCCTTCCTTGCAGGGTCAGGGTGTGGGCGAGGCGGGCGTACCGGCGAAATTGAAGCGTGGCGCTGCGGGCCAGGCATCCGATGAGCAGCGGGTAGGCAAGCCAGCATTGATCTCTCAGTAGGACTTCCGTGAAATACGGACATTGAAAGGTCAGTCCGAACATCACGGTGGTCCACAGGCGCCAGCCTCTGCGCCGCAGGGGATGGATCCGCTGGGTCATAAGGATCATGGCGACGCTGGCGATGAGCACCGAGCACTGGGCCAGTTTCCGTGAAGGGGAACGCGGGACTCCAGCAGCGACCATGCCAGAAAGCCGGGCCAGAAGAGCACGGCCATCCCTTCGGACAGATTCAGCCCGGTGTTCGATTTGCCGCCGTCTCTGAGAGCCAGCCACGCTGCGTTCGTCAGATACAGCCTCTTCAACTCCAGCGCCGTGGCCTCAGGAGGCCCCAGCATAGGCCTCACATCTCCTTCGGCGTCCACCCCGGCGTCCTGAAGGTGGGCCAGGGTGTCGGCCTCCACCCGCGCCGTGACCCCGGTGGGCAAATCCTGAGTGGCCCGAACCAGCCATTCGCGCGCCTTCATGCTCCTCCCCGATCACCGCGCCGACGGCCCGCACCTGTTTTTCCCAGTTCTGGCGCGAGGCAGCCAGCGCCCCGCCGCCCTTCCTGGTCAGTCGGTACTCGCGGCGCATCCGTCCGCCGATCTCTTGTTCCTGGCTTTCCAACAGCCCCTCGGCCTCCAGCGCGTGCAGCGCCGGGTACAGGGTGCCTTCTCGGGCCTGAAGCAAGCCCTCGCTGCGCGCCTTGATGGCCTGCGCGATGGCGTAGCCGTGTTCCGGCTGTCGGTCCAGCACCGCCAGGATCAGCAGACGCAACTGCTCGCGCGCATTCATGACAGGAGCATACCTCTGGACCGGATGTATCTCAAGCGGAGGTGTCGGGCAGGTGATACACCCGCCGCGCGTTCGCGTCCGTGATCGTCTCCAGCTCCAGCGCGTCCACGCCCCTCAACCCGGCGATGAAGTCCAGGGTGTGGCGCACGTAGCCGGGGCGGTTGGGCTTGCCACGTCTGGGAACCGGGGCCAGGAAGGGAGCGTCGGTTTCCAGCAGCAGCCGTCCGGCGGGCAGGGTGCGGGCGGCGGCGTGGATGTCGGGGGCGTTCTTGTACGTCGTGTTGCCGGCAAAGCCGAAGTAGGTGTGGTCGCCGCGCTCCAGGCCAAAGCGCAGCAGCTCCGGGTGGCCGCTGAAGCAGTGCAGGATCACGGGAACGTCCGGCCACTGCCGCAGCACGTCCATCACGCCGTGGTGGGCGCGGTCCTCGCCCGGCTTATCGCGGGTGTGGATCACCAGCGGTTTGCCCAGGCGCCGCGCCAGGTCCAGCTGCCACTCGAAGGCGCTGAGCTGCGCGGGCCGCGCCGTGGCGTCCCAGTAATCGTCCAGCCCGCTCTCGCCGATGCCCACCACGCGCGGATGTGCGGCCAGCTCCTCCAGTTCCTGCCGGGCCTGCGCGCTGTCCTGGGCCGCATCGGTGGGGTGCAGGCCCACGGTGGCGTACACGTCCGGGAACTGTTCGGCCAGCGCCACGGCGTTGCGGGCGTGCTCGGGACTGGCCCCGATACACACCATGGCCGTCAGGCCCAGCTCTCCCCGCGCGGAGGCGGGGTCGTCGAGGTAATCCAGGTGGCAGTGGGTGTCGATCATGTGCCGCAGGGTAATGGTCTGGCGGCGTGGGGGAGGCCGTTCCCCAAGTTTGTATGCGGCCGTTCCCCAAACTCCCACCTGCGGCCCACCACTCTCATGAGGGCCGGACGCTAGAGTGCCCCCGTGCAGAAAACCGGCCTCTATGCGCTGCTGGCGATCGTGATCTTCGCCGTGATCTTCGCCTTCTTGCCGGGCGCAGACCGCAGCGGTCCCAGGACCGGGGCCACCCTGCAGGGCGTGGAACTGCGGCTGTACCCCGCCCGGGACGCGGACGCGGTGTGGAGCTTTGCGGCCCGCAACGTCACCAGTGATCCGGTCTCGAACGAAACGCAGCTGACCGGCCTGTCGAACGGCCAGCGGATCATCAAGGAGCGGAACGCGGCAGGCCAGCTGACGGGCCGCAGTGTTCTGGACGCCACGCTGGAGGCCCCGGACCTGACCATTGACGGTCAGGACGACATGACCACCGGTCAGGCCCGCATCACGCTGGTCAGCCAGTGTGCCGATATCGACCTGAGCGGCACGCCTCAGCAGCCCGTGAAGATCGAGCAGGGCTACGGTTTCAGCGCGCCGGTGGCCGAGATCCAGTCGCCCAACCTCAGCGGCCACGCCGAAAAATTGCGCATGAGCTTTGGCTTCGTGATCGAGGACTCGGACAACGACCATTCCAGCATCAGCTTCGACCCCGACGCCACCGAAACCTGCCGTGACGGTCAGCGCGTCGCCCTCTGAAATCCCCCCTCTCCCCAGGAGCCTTCCATGAAAAACATTCAGAAATTCACGCTGCTCGCCCTGCTGGGCACCTCCCTCGCCTTCGCCCAGGCCGACAACGCCAAGCGCATCATCACCATCCAGGGAGGGCCGCGCGGTGACCTGCGCAACGGGCCGCTGACCTTCACCGGCAGCCCGGTCAAGGCCACCGTGAGCACCCTGAACATCGAGGCCGCTCAGGCCATCCTGGCCGCGCCGCAGGGCACCCCCCTGATCGAGGCCAAGGGCAAGCGCACCGCCAACTTCACCGGCAACGTGAACGTGGAGCGGGGCCGCCTGACCGCCACCGGCGGGGCCCTGGCCTATAGCGAGGTTACCGGGCAGGGCGTGCTGACCGGCAATCCCAGCGCCACCTTCGTGCCCGAGAGCAAAGAGGACGGCGACAAGGTGACCATCAACGCCGCGCAGATGAGCCTGGATGTGGACAACAACGTGTCCACCAGCACCGGCAGCGTGCGGCTGACCAACGGCACCCAGACCGGCAAGGCCGACAAGCTGGTGTTCGATGAGGACCAGGAACTCGCCCAGCTGACCGGAACCCCCAGCCTGACCCGCGCCGCCAAGGGCAGCCAGAAGGAGCTGACGATCACCGGGCAGGAGGTCCGTGCGCTCACCAAGGCCAAGACACTGTATGTGCGCGGCGGCGTGAAGCTGGTGCAGGGCACGCAGACCACCACGGGGAATGCGGTGTACTACGATGACAAGAAGAACGTGGCCTACGTGGTGGGCAACGCGGTGAGTGTGGACAGCAAGAGCAAGGTCACGGTGCGTGCCCCGGCCAGCGGGTATCTGGAACAGCGCACCGATCTGGCCCGCGTGCGCGCCCTGAACTCGGCCTTCAAGATTCCCACCGAGCAGTTCAAGCTCAGCGGCGAGAAGTAGACTGCGGGCATGCAGAGCTTGAGGTCCGGTCGTGCGGCGGTGACGCTGGCCCTGTGCCTGGGGCTGGCCCTGCCCGTCTGGGTGCTGGCACAGGATGCGCCGCCTGCGGCACCGACACCTCCGGCGCAGACCGACCCGGCTTCACCCGAGCCCACCACGCCCGAAGACCCCACCCCTTCTGAGGACCCCACCGCCCCCGAGGCGACGCCGGATCAGCCCGATCCCACCGCGCCGGAGGACACGCCTGCCCCAGGGGCCAGCGCAGAGACCGCCAGCCTGGAACTGGTCCGCAGAAGCGACAAGGACGGCAAGGAACGGCGCATCCGCATCGTGCGGACGGGGACCAGCGACGAGACCGGCATCTTTACGGTTTGTGGGCCACAGGAAGACGATCCGGAGGACGCGCCCAACTTGGCTGTGTTCAGCGAGACGGGGGCCGGCGGTGTGCAGATCACCATCGACAAGAACGTGATCCGGGTACCGCTGGCGCTGGTCACGCAGCGCCCGCCCGGGGACGGTGAGGACGGCAGCGACGGCCGGGTGGAGGCGAGCGCGGGCAGCGCCCGTTTTCTGGACACGGTGCCCCCGGACGCCACCGAACGTCTGACCCGCTGTGGTGTGGAGACCACGCCCCAGCCCGCGCCCGATACCGTGTTCGTCACCCAGGGAAAAACCGAGCTCAGGGGCCAGAAACTGGTCTACGACGAGACCGACGGCATCGCCCGCATTGACGGTCCGATCACCTTCCAGCGCGCCAACGAGAAGGATCCGCTGACCGGTAGCAGCGAACGCATCGAAGTGAACGTGGATGAGGAGAAAACCACCCTGGTCGGCAGCGTGGTCCTGAACTCGGAGGGGGGGCGGGTCAGCCGGGCTGCGCGGGTGGAGTACGACGACGCGGCCAACGTGGCCCGGCTGTTCGGCACCCCCGAGCAGCCCGCCGAGAGCGTCAAGGGCGGCGACACCCTGCGCGCGGGCATGATCCTGTATGACCTTGACCGGAATGAGGTCTATGCCGTCAAACCCGAGGGCGGCACCATCACCGGCGAGTTTCGGGAGGAGGGCGACAGTCCTGCCGAGTCACCCTCTGCGCCGGCTCCTGCTCCGGGCCGCCCGGCTACTCCACCCGTGCCAGGGTCTCCCTGAGGACGGCCGCGCTGCGCTCCAGCGCGGCTTTTTCGTCATCGGTCAGTTGGGGCAGGATACTGGCCTCTATGCCGCCGCTCGCCACGATGCGCGGCACGCTCAGGCTGACGCCGTACTCGGGGGTGGGCGCACTCACGGTCAGTACGGCGCGGCGGTCGCCCAGCACGCGCTCGGTGATGCGGGCCAGCGCCGCGCCGATGCCGTAGTAGGTGGCCCGTTTGCCCCCGATGATGCTCGCCGCCGCGTCGCGCGTGCCCGCCTCGATCTCGGCGCGGATCTCCGGAGTCCAGGGCAGACCGCGCGCCCGCATGAACTCGGCCACGGGCAATCCGGCCACGGTGGCGGTGCTCCACGCGATCACCTCGCTGTCGCCGTGTTCGCCGAGCACGTAGGCGTGGACGTTGGTGGCGTCCACCCGGGCACGCTGCGCGATCAGGTAGCGCAGGCGGGCGCTGTCGAGCACCGTACCCGAGCCCATCACGGCGTGGTCCGGGGCCAGCCGGACGGTCAGGTCGGTCAGGGCGTCCACCGGATTGGTGGCGATGAGCAGTACCGCTCCGGGGGCATGCTGCGCCACCTGCGGAATCACCATGCGGAAGATGGCGGCGTTGCGGTCCAGCAATTCCAGTCGGCCCTCGCCGGGTTTCTGGTTGGCTCCGGCGGCGATCATGACGACCCGGCTGCCCGAAAGGTCTGGATAATCCCCGCTGCTGACCCGTGCTCCGTGGCTGATGGGCGAGGCGTGGGCAATGTCCAGGGCCTCGGCGCGTGCCCGCTCGGTGTCCTGATCGACCAGCACCACCTCGCTGCACGAGTCGCGCAGGGTCAGGGCGTAGGCGGCGGTGGCTCCCACCAGCCCGGCTCCCACAATGCCCACCTTCATGCGCGGGCCTCCACAGCGTGCACCGCGCTCAGGCGTGCCGCTCGGGCACGCGCACCGTCAGCACGGGCAGGTGGCTGCGGCCCACGATCTTCTCGGCGCTGCTGCCGATAAAGAAGTGTTCCAGCGCGCCCTGGGCGTGGGTGCCCACCACGATCAGGTCTGCGCCCCAGCGCTCGGCAGCCTCCACGATGCCGGTCACCGGGTCGCCCACCAGCTGCTCGGTTTCCTCGCCGTCCTGCATCAGGGCGGCCAGTCGCCGGGCGTCGGCGTCCTCCAGCGAGCTGAGCAGGCCCGCGTCGAAGACAGCCGGGGTCACGCCGCCCATCAGGTCCGGTGAGGCGGTCACGCGGGCGTCGGTGACGTGCAGCAGCCGGATCTGTGCGCCCGGAAACGACACGCGGGCCACGTCCAGCGCATGCTGACTGGAGGGCGAGAAATCCACGCCCACGGCGATTTTCTGAAACGCACCATTGTTACCGGTCATGTCCTGCACCGTACACCGCCCCCGCCCCCCACCGCCACTGGCTTAAGGTGAATAAAGCGGGTGGGCTCCGTTGCGGGGAAGGGCGGGAGGTACACTTCTTCATGCGACTCCAGAGCTTTGGCGCGGCCTGCACGGTCACCGGCAGCATGCATCTGCTGACGCTGGACGGCTGGCGGGTGCTGGTGGACTGCGGTCTGTTTCAGGGCAGCGAGGATCTCGAGGCCCGCAACCATGAAGCGTTTTCCTTTGACCCTGCCGATCTGGACGCGGTGGTGCTCACGCACGCGCACCTAGACCATGTGGGCCGCCTGCCGCTGCTGGTGCAACGGGGCTACCGGGGGCCGGTGTACTGCACCCCGCCCACCGCCGCGCTGGCGGAGACAGTGCTGCTGGACTCGGCGCGGCTGCAGGTGGACGGCTACCGGCATGCCCTGCGCCACGCCCGCCGAGAGGGACGCGAGGACGAGGTGGCCCCGCCGCTGTACGAGGAGCATGACGTTCACAACGCGCTGGCGCTGCTGCGCCCGGTGCTGCGCTTTGGGGAGCCGGCGGCGGTAGCGGGCCTGCGGGTGACGCCACAACGGGCCGGACACATCCTGGGCAGCGTGTCTCTGGTGTTCGAGAGCTCCGGTGGCCGCCTGATCCTGAGCGGCGACCTCGGCAACCGCGAGAGCGGCCTGCAGCCGGATTTCACGCCGCCGCCAGAGGCCGACGCCGTGGTTCTGGAAACCACCTATGCCAACCGCAGCCACCGCGCGTGGCCCGGCACCCTGGCCGAGTTCAGCGAGGTGTTGCGCGCCAGCGTGCGGGCGGGGGGCAAGATCCTGATTCCCTCCTTTGCCATCGAACGCGCCCAGACCATCCTGCATACCCTGAAAGGACTGATGGACTCGGGCGAGGTGCCGCGCATCCCGGTGTTTCTGGACTCGCCGATGGCCGCCCGCGCCACCCACGCATACTTTGAATACGGAGATGAACTGATCCCGGCCGTGCGCGACGCCCTGCACGCCGGAGAGGACCCCTTCCGGCCCAGCACCCTGCACGTCGTCCTGACCGGTGACGAGTCGCGGCGGCTCAACCGCTACGACGGCCCGGCCATCATCCTGGCGGGCAACGGAATGCTCACGGGTGGGCGCATCCAGCACCACCTGCGGCATCACCTGTGGAAGACGGGCACCAGCGTGATCATCGTGTCGTACCAGTCACCGGGCAGCCTGGGCGGACAGCTGGTGGCCGGGGCCGAGCGCGTGCAGCTGATGGGCGAGGACCTCGCCGTGCGGGCCCAGGTCCACACCATCGGCGGGTTCTCGGCCCACGCCGATCAGGACGACCTGCTCGCCTTCCTGAGCACGGCCGGCACGCCGCATGTGTGGCTGGTGCACGGCGAGGTCGAGGTGATGAACGCCTTCGTGCCGGTGCTGGGAGCCCACGGCCTGAAGGGCGATCTCGTGCCCGACCGTCAGCCGGTCGAGCTGTTGGGCGGAGGCTTTAGGGGAGCGCACCCTCTGGGACTGGTGCGCGCCGGACCCGATCCAAAGCGGCCAGCCGGGACAGAAGAATAGGCCAGGCCGGGGCATTCGTTCTGGGACTGGGGGGGGCTGCCGGTTACGCTGGGACCGATGAAGCGTGCCCTCCTCGTATCCCTCCTGTTCCTGACGGCCTGCGGCTCCAAAGAGCTGGAGGGCCTGCAGACCTTCACCTACTCTGGCGGCGACCACCGCAACGGTTCGCTCGTGTACGCGGAAAACCCGCCCGCTGGCGGCCCGCACAACGCGCTGTGGCAGAACTGCGGCGTCTACGACCAGCCGCTGTACCCCGAATACGCGGTGCACAGCCTGGAGCACGGCGCGGTGTGGATCACCTACCGTCCGGATCTGGACCCGGCACAGGTCGCGCAGCTCAAGACCCTGGTCGACGGGCGACCCTACACCCTGCTCAGTCCCTACGACGGCCTGGACACGCCGGTGGCCGCCAGCGCGTGGGGTGCACAGCTCAAGGTGGATCAGGCCAGCGACCCCCGCCTGAAGTCCTTCCTGGACACCTACGAGCAGGGGGCAACGGCTCCGGAGAGGGGCGCGGCCTGCAGCGGGGGGTATGGCGGCACCCGCTGAGGTCAGCGGATGCCCTGAAAGGTCAGTTCCGCTCAGCCTCGTCGTCGAAGTACTCGAAGCGGAAGGTGCCGATTTCCACCGTGTCGCCCTCGCGGGCTCCGGCGCGTTTCAGGGCGTTGTACAGGCCCTGGCGTTTGAAGACGTTGCCCAGGTACTCGGCGGCGTCTTCCATGTAGCGTGAAAAGCGGGTGATGCGCTCCTCGAAGCCTCCGCCCTGCACCACCCAGACGCGTTCGTTCTCGCCGGTGGTGACGATGCCCACGCCCCGGGCCGGCGGATCTTCCCGGAAGGTGACGCTCAGGCCTTCCTCGCGCACCTCGTCGGGCTCGATTTCCAGCGAGTGCTGCTGTGCCCACAGTTCGCGGTCGGGCAGCATCTGGAACACCGTCTCGCGCAGACCATCGAGCCCGTTTCCTTCCTTGGCGCTGACGCGCAGCACCGGCAGGCCAAACTCGGCCAGCTCGTCTTCCACCATCATGGCGAGGTCGGTTTCGACGAGTTCGACCTTGTTCAATGCGATCAGGGCCACGCTGTCGAGCAGGGTCGGGTCGTAGGAGCGCAGCTCGGCCTGCAGCGAGCGCAGTTCCTCGACCGGGTCACGGGTCACGTCCAGCACGTACACGAGCACGCGCGTGCGGCTGATGTGGCGCAGGAATTCCAGGCCCAGGCCCTTGCCCTCGCTGGCTCCCTCGATGATGCCGGGGATGTCGGCGAGCGTGAAGCGCTCGTCCAGCGATTGGCCATCCTCGGTCCGGCGGTCCACCACACCCAGGATGGGGGAGAGGGTGGTAAACGGATAGTCCGCAATGGCCGGGTTGGCGCGAGACAGGGCCGCGAGCAGGCTGCTCTTGCCCGCGTTGGGGTAGCCCACCAGTCCCACGTCTGCGATCAGGCGCAGTTCCAGGCGGACCCGGCGCTTCTGGCCCGGCGTGCCCAGCTCGGCAAAGCGGGGGGCCTGCCGGGTGCTGCTGGCAAAGGTGCTGTTGCCGCGTCCGCCGTAGCCGCCGCGCGCAATGACCTTTTCCTGTCCCACCCGCACCAGATCGGCAATGACCTTGCCGCTGTCCTCGTCAAAGGCGGTGGTCCCCACCGGCACGTCGATGTAGATGTCCTCGCCGTCGGAGCCCTGACGCAGCCGGCCCTCGCCGTATGCGCCGTTGGGAGCCTTAAATTTGCGGCGGCCCACCAGGCGCTCCAGCGACTCCACGCCCTCAATGGCGCGCAGGATGATGCTGCCCCCGCGTCCGCCGTGCCCGCCGTCCGGGCCGCCCTTTTCCATGTACTTGGCACGGTGAAAACTCATGCTGCCGTCGCCGCCGTTTCCGGCCGCGACCTCAATGTTCAGTACGTCACGAAAAGCCATGTTTTCCCTCCTGGGTCAGAAGAAGATTCGGAGGGAAATGGCGGCATGTCGCCGGGCACCCTCCCGTCCCACTGTCTGCTGAGCCTGTGATCCTGCTGCGCGCAATCCGGATGGACTGCCAAGAAAAACGCCCTGCCCATCGCGCGGGCAGGGCGGTGAAGACTCGCCGTCGTTCAGTCGGCGGCGACTTCAGTGATGGGCGCACTGACGGCTTCGATGCTGATGAAGCGTCCGGTGCTGCCCCGGTTGGTGAACACGACCCGGCCCGCTTCCAGAGCGAACAGGGTGTGGTCACGGCCCATGCCCACGTTGGGGCCGGCCTTGAACTTGGTGCCGCGCTGACGGACGAGGATGTTGCCGGCCTTGACAACTTCGCCGCCGAACTTCTTAACGCCCAGGTACTTGGGCTGGCTGTCGCGTCCGTTCTTGGACGACCCTACGCCTTTCTTGTGTGCCATGTTGGATTCAGCCTCCCTTAGCCTTTGATGCCCGTGATTCGGATCGCCGTGAAGTCCTGGCGGTGACCGTTGCGGCGGCGGTACTGAATGCCGCTCTTGTACTTGCGGATGTAGATCTTGGGGCCGCGGCCGTGCTCGACCACTTCGGCGTTCACCACGTAGCTGCTCACGGCGTCGCCGAACAGGGCCGACTCGCCGCCCACGAAGATGGGGGTCAGGTCGAGCTTGTCGCCCGCTTCGCCCTGGAGGCTCTCGACGCGGATCACGTCGCCTTCCTGCACGCGGTACTGCTTGCCGCCGGTCTGAATAATTGCAAACATCGTCTACTTCCTCCTGCCAGCCGCCGTCTCTGGAACGCTGCCGGACGTGGCCTGTGGCACCTGCTCGCGCCTCCACCGCCCACCAGAAGCTGGGGGACAGGGATCACCAAGCTGGGATTTTAACACAAGCGGGCCTGTTCAGGAATGGGGCATGGGAACGTTCCCGCTGCCGAAGGAGCAAAGACCACTTTGCGGCAAACGGGGCGACACAGGACACGCGCCCCGGTAAGGGGCAAAAGATGTGTGGTGTGCGTGTTCCCGTTTTCCTGAAGGTGTCCTCGCGGTACACCTGAACTTGCGCCGGGCAAGTCGTGTGTTCTCTGGCCTCCGGCGCGGCCTGTCACCGGATGGGGTGGCGGGGGCCGCTGCGAGGTCACAGCATAGCAGCACGGAATGGCCGTGCAGGCGCGCCACCGGGCCGCTGCGGAGTGGAGCGAACTCCGTCAGACCGCGTGATCCTGGGGTGATGAGCCATCTCTGGTCCCTGTGGCGTGATGGCCTGGCCCTGCTGTTCGCGGTAGGCGGGGGCTAAAGAGGTCATGCCTGGCCTTGGCCACAAAGTTGCCCGCCGATCGGTGCAGCATCCCCTACCCTGACCGGGTATGAAAAACCTGATCGCGTTGTCTCTGGCCGGTACGTTGGCACTCGCTTCTTGCGGAGGCCCCTCGGTCACTGGACCTTCCGAACCCGGACCGTCACCCATCTCCAGTGCGCTGGGCGGCACGGTGTTCGAGGGCCAGATCAGGGCCGACAGCAACGGTCAGGCTGTGCTGAGCACGGGTGCCTGGACGGGTGGGGCCGGGTCGGCCGTGCTATCCAGGGTCGACAGCAGCGCAGACGGGTCGGCGCCTGCCGTACTGATTTCCACCAGCCTCGGGGCGGAGGGCCGCTTCGCCTTTGCCACCCTGCCCGCTCCCGCCGCTTCCGCACTGGGAGACTTCAACGATTCGCCCAGCGCCAGCTGCACCGGCACGATCAGCGTGAGCGACCCTGCCGCGCGTGGAACCAGCGCGTTCGTCTCTGTTTCTGCACAGAAGGCGGGGTCCATCGGGTTGCTTGCCCTGAACAGCGCCACCCAGACCATCAGCGAGGGCATCTTGATCTACGCTGACCGGGCTGTGCGGATGACCGGGAGGCAGACCTGTGCCACAGCGGGGGGCAGTTCCACGACAGACGTCAATCTGCAATTGTCGCCAGGCTGGAACATGACCTCCCTGTCTTTGCAGGATGCCTCTACCCTGACCATCCGCAACGGTGCTCCAGTAGAGGCGCAGTGGATTTTTCTGAACGAGGGTAAGGGTGGCCTTACAGGCCAGCATCTCCAGTCGGTTTCCACCTTCTCCCTGTTTCGCTGAGTCCCTCTGCATCACTGCGCCGGCGCCTGCTCCGTGCCGGCGGGCCGCTTGCCGCCCCCTAACCCTGCCTTAACCCCCTCCCGTAAACTGGTCCGGTATGCGACTGCTGTTCGTGGAAGACGACCCGCGCATCGCCGAGCCGACGGTGGAGGCGATGCGCGAGGCCGGATATGCGGTCACCTGGGCGCAGACGGGTCCCGAGGGGCTGGAGGCGGCGCTGCTGGGCGACTTTCCGCTGATCGTGCTGGACGTGATGCTGCCCGGTCTGGACGGCTTTGAGCTGGCACGAGAGCTGCGCGCCGGCGGCATTGAGGCCGCCATCCTGTTCCTGACGGCCCGGGGGGAACTCGACGACCGGGTGCAGGGCCTGGACCTGGGCGGCGACGCCTACCTGGTCAAGCCGTTCGCCGTGCCCGAACTGCTCGCCACGCTGCGGGCGCTCTCCCGGCGTGAGCGGGGGCAGGCGGCCCCGCAGGTCACCTTTGCCGGCGGGCGCGGCGCGCTGGACACGGTGTCCCGCACGGTGGCCTGGGACGGCCGCGAGGTGGCCGTAACGGGCCGCGAATACGCCTTGCTGGAGGTGCTGTCGCTGGCCCCCGAACGCTGGTTTGCCCGTGAGGAACTGCTCGACCGCGTGTGGGGCCCCGAATTTGGCGGCGAGGCCCGCATCGTGGACGTGTATGTGCGTTACGTGCGCCGCAAACTGGCCCCCGAGGCGATCACCAGCGAGCGTGGGCGGGGCTACCGGGTGGAGAAGTGATCCGGCGGGTCCGGGGCGTGAGGGGAAGCAGGGCGGTCTCCCCGGATCGCCCGCGTCCCTGCACGCGCCGCTTTTGCCCATGCACCTGACGCTGCGCGCCCGGCTGGCCCTGTGGGCGGCGCTGGCGACCGGACTGGCGGTGGCGCTGGTGGCGGCGGGTCTGTACGTGGCGGTCAACGGCTTTCTGCGTCAGGCCCAGGTGGACCGCCTGCTGACGACGAGCAGTGTGATCGCCGCGCAGATGGAGGGTGCGTTGCAGCGGGCCAGCGACCGTAACTGGCCGTTTGGCCTCAGCGGGGTGGCGATCACGCAAGAGACCCTGGAGGAACTCGCCGACACCCGCGGACAAAACCGCACGGTGGAGGTCCGGATTCAGGGCCTTCAGGGGGGGCGGGTGGCCGAACTGCACACCACCCGCTTTCCGCCGGGCGTACCGATGGACCTGAAGGTGGGGGTGCGGGTGCGCGGCGATCAGTTGCTGACCGTGCAGGACCTGCGCGGCGGCGGCCTGCGCCTGACCGTGGTCTCGGACGCGCGGGCGCTGGCCGAGGCCAGGACCGCCTTCACGCGGGCGCTGACGTGGCTGCTGCCGCTGGCCCTGCTGCTCACACTTGCCGTGGGATGGACCGTGGCGGGGCGGCTGCTGCGGCCCGTGCGGGCGCTGGAGAATGCCGCCCGCGAGGTGGGCGAGGGCGGGCAGCTGCGCCGTCCGCTGCCGGGAGCGGGCACCTCGGATGAGCTGTCGCGCTTGGCCCTGACCCTGCAGGGCAGCTTTGCCCGGCTGGCCGACGCCCGCGACCGCGAGCAGGCCTTCTTGCGCGCCGCCGCCCACGACCTGCGCAGCCCGCTGGCTGCCCTGACCGCCCGTGTGGAGGGCAGCCTGGCCCGCGAGCGCGGCGCCGCGCGCTACCGGGCCGACCTGCAGGAGATCGGCACCGACCTCACCCGGCTGTCGGCGCTGACCAACCACCTGCTGCTGCTGGCGCGCGACGCCTCCCAGATTGCCCGCGCGCCCGTGCCGCTGCGCGAGCTGGCTGCCGACGCCGTGGACCGCGCCCGCGAACTGGCTCCCGAGGCCGACGTGGACCTGAGCGCGCCGCAGCCGGTCAGGGTACTGGGCGACCGCGTGCTGCTGGGTCAGGCAGTGTGGAACCTGACCATGAACGCCGTACGGCACGCTCCCGGCGCGACCGTGACCGTGACGTTGGAACAGGCCGGCCACGAGGTCACGGTCACGGTCCACGACGACGGCCCCGGTGTGGACGCGGGCACGCTGGCGCGGCTGGGCGAGGCGTTCTACCGGCCCGACGCCAGCCGCAGCGGCGACGGCCACGGACTGGGGCTGGCGCTGGCCCGCCGCGCTGCCGAGGTCCACGGCGGCACGCTGGACCTGCACAGCGCGCCGGGGCAGGGGTTTACGGCCACCCTGCGGCTGCCGGCGGAAGGAGCCGCGCGGTCTGCGCCGGGGCCGTCTGCTACGCTCTGAGCCAATGAGTGAAACTGAGGGAACGCAGTACTGCGCCGTGGTGCTGGGCGGGGGCGACCCCGGCGACGCCTTCGCGGCGGCGCACGGCGTGGCGGTCAAGGCACTGATTCCGGTGGGGGGAGAGCCGATGGCGCTGCCGGTGCTGCGTGCCCTGCGCGGCAGCGGGCGGGTGGGCCGGGTCGCGTATGTCGGGCCCACCACCCCCGAAATCAACGCCCTGATCGATGAGCGGGTCACCGACCACGGCTCCCTGCTGGGCAACCTGGAAGCAGGAGTAGATGCCCTGTACGCGGGCGGCGTCCAGCCCGGCGAGCGGGTGCTGGTGGTCACGGCGGACATTCCCATGCTGCGGGCTGCCGAGGTACGTGACGTGCTGGACGCGGTTCCCCTGGAGGCGGCGCTGGTTTACCCGGTGGTACGCCGCGAAGTCTGCGAGGCCGCCTATCCCGGCGTGCGGCGCACCTATGCCCGGCTGCGGGGAGGCTCGTTTACCGGGGGCAACCTGTTTATCCTTGACCCGGCGCTGATTGAACAGTTCCTGCCCCGGCTCCGGGAGGTTCTCGCTGCCCGCAAAGCCCCTCTGAAGCTGGCCGGGTTGATCGGGCCGGGGGTGCTGCTGCGGCTGCTGCTGGGCCGCCTGACGGTCGAAGCCCTGGAGACGCGGGTGTCGGAGATTCTGGGCGTTCCGGCCCGGGCGCTGATCACGCCGCACGCCTCGGTGGGCACCGACGTGGATCAGGACGAGGATCTGGCGCTGGCCGCGGCGCACCTGCGTGGGGACAGCGTTCCCTGAAAGGGCCCTTCAGGGTGTGGGGGTGCCCCCGGGCCCGGGGAGAAGATTCCCCGCCGCCCACCCTGAAAATCCTGTGTTCATTCGCCCTTGCGCCCTTCCGGCGGGCTGTGCATACTGTCCCCCATGCCGCATATCATCACCAGCCCCTGCATCGGGACCAAGGACCAGGCGTGCACCGAGGTCTGCCCGGTGGAGTGCATCTACGATGCCGGAGAAATGTTCCTGATTCACCCCGACGAGTGCATCGACTGCGGAGCCTGCGTGCCCGCATGCCCGGTGAGCGCGATCTTCCCCGAGGAGGACACCCCCGCCGGCGAGGAGCCGTTCATCGCCCGCAACCGCGAGTTCTTCGGGCTGTAATCCCTCGTTTTCTCCCCGCGCTCCCGGCTCCAGGCCGGGAGTTGTGCTGTGTCGGGGGCAGCCCCTACACGTCAGCTTGCCTCCGGCCCGCGTGGGGGGCTAGCATGGCCCTCGCTACACGGCGCTCCAGAAGCGAAGCGATCCGCACAGCCCCGCCGCTCCCCCATCCGCGTCCCCGAACCAAGGAGGTGATGACGTGAATCCTGAACCGCTGGAAGCTGACCCGCCCAGTTGCCGTCTGCATTCACTGTTTTTCGCGCCATCCCGACACCGGAGGACGCCATGCGCCCAACCACAACCCAGACACCGCTGACGCCGGGGGGCGGCCCGTGCTGACGTACTACCGCAGCATCGGCGGCAAGCTGACCACCGTTGACGGGTACATCGACGGCTGCTGGATCAATGCCTCGAGCCCCAGCCCCGAGGAACTCGCCCGCGTCAGCCGCGAAACGGGCCTGGAACTCGATTACCTGTCGTACCCACTCGATCCGGACGAACGCTCGCGTTTCGAGCGCGAGGACGGACAGCTGCTGATCATCATGCAGACCAGCTACCGCCTGCCGCCCGAGAGCGACATTCCCTACGACACCGTGCCGCTGGGCATCCTGCACACCGATCACTGCCTGGTGACGGTGTGCACGCTCGAAGAAAATCCGGTGATCAAGGACGTGATCAACGGGCTGGTGCGGCGGGTCAGCACCGTCAAGAAAAACCGCCTGACGCTGCAACTGTTCCTGCGCAACGCCCAGCGCTTCCTGATCGACGTGCGGCAGATCAACAAGCGCGTGGACACCATCGAGGACAAGCTGGAAAACAGCCAGCAGAACCGCGAACTGCTGAACCTGCTGAAGCTGGAAAAGAGTCTGGTGTACTTCATGACCGGCCTCAAGGCCAACGAGGCCATGATGGAGCGGGTCAAGCGCGACCGCATCTTCGAGATGTACGAGGAAGACAGCGACCTGCTCGACGACGTGCTGATCGAGAACCTGCAGGCCATCGAGATGGCGTCCATTGCGAGCAACATCCTGACGAGCATGGCCGGAGCGTTCGCCAGCGTGATCAGCAACAACGTCAATCAGGTGGTCAAGGTGCTGACCGTGACGACCATTCTTGTGGCGATTCCTACCCTGGTGACCAGCGTATTCGGCATGAACGTCCCGGTGCCGTTCCACGACGACCCCAACGGCATCTGGATCGTGCTGGGACTGGCAGCTGGACTGGCAGCCGGGCTGGCCTTTCTGTTCTACCGCTGGCGGGTGTTCTAGGGCGGGGACGGTTCCCGAACACGTCACCGTCCGGAATCCGGTCCTTCAAGACAGCAAACAGAGGTCCGCACCCGCGAGGAGCCGACCCCTGTGCCGCCCTCCCCCCTCGGCTCAGCTGCTGACGTACATCAAGGCGCCGAACAGGGCCAGATTCTTGAGAAACTGGGTCTGCTGCTGCACGCGCTCCTTGCCACTCTTGTCCCAGAAGGGGTGACCCACGACCGTGGTGGGAATCAGGCTGGTCGCCAGGGCCGTGCTGGCCAGGCGGGGTGCAACGCCCAGAGCGAGCAGTGCGCCCGCGCCCAGCATTACGCCGCTGTTGACCTTGACGGCCAGTTCCGGCTGCGGCACCTCGGCGCCCCGCGCGGCCCGCACAACCGGCTCGGGATTTTGCAGGTGGTCCAGGCCATTCTTGATAAAAATGCTGGCAAGCAGCGCCCGCCCGATAAATTTCGTCACGCTCATGGTGATACCTCCTGGGGAATGCCCGGCTTGAGAGTGTGAGGGAGTTTACCGCACGGAGCGGGGCGTGCCCAAAGGTTTTCCCTGTGGACTGCGCCCGCTTATTCCTGGACGCCCTGAATGACTGCCAGCTGCCGGCTCAGGTCGCGCATCAGATCCTGAACGGCCATGGTGCCGGCGTCGAGCAGGGCCACGTACTCGGAAACGGGCATCGGCCCTTCCTCCGCGCCGCCCTGCGTCTCGATGATCAGCCCCGTGCCGGTGGCCACCACGTTCAGGTCGGCCCGCGCCACCTTGTCCTCGCTGTAATCCAGGTCCACGCGCAGTTCATCACCCACGTAGCCCACACTGATGGCCCCCACCAGATGCTGGATGGGCCACTCGCTGAGGGTGCCGTTGTTGATCAGCCGGTCACAGAAATCGTGCAGGGCGGCGTGCCCGGCCAGGATGCTCGCCACCCGGGTGCCGCCGTCGGCCACCAGCACGTCGCAGTCCACGTACAGGGTCTGGTTCTTGAAGGGCCGCAGGTCCACGCTGGCGCGCAGCGCCCGGCCCAGCAGGCGCTGGATCTCATGGCGCCGGCCGTTTTGCAGATTGCGTTCGCGCGCCTGACGGTCGTTGGTGGCGCGCGGGAGCATGGAGTACTCGGCGGTCAGCCAGCCCTCCTTCTTGCCGCGCATGTGCGGAGCGGGCTTGTCCTCCAGCGTCACGGTCGCCAGGATCTCGGTGCGCCCCATGCACAGGTGGGCGCTGCCCGGGGCATGCGGGTTGACTCCGCGCTTGACCGTCATGGGACGCGGTTCCAGAAGGCCGCGGCCCTCGCGAATGGGATGTTTGCTGCCGGAGGCGGAAGTGGGGGTGCTCATGGATTCATACGCTCGATTCTGGGCAGCGCTCCGGAAGAGGAGCCTGCGCCGCTGGTCTGCGGACCATTGTGCCCCATCGCGGCGGTGGGCGGGTCAGGGGCCAGGGCCATGATGACCGGACGGGCCGCCTCCAAGTCGCCGGTCACGAGGTAGGTGACCGTGCCCGCCGTACCGCGCCCGCTCAGCAGGCGCGCTTGCATCAGCACCCGGTGGGTGTGGCGGGCCACCGCCGCGCCGCTGTCGAGCAGGGTGAAGGTTTCCCCGAATTCCGCGCGGATGCTGCCGGTCAGAAAGGGATAGTGGGTGCAGCCGAGCACCAGGGTATCGGCCCCCGCCTGTGCCAGCGGGGCCAGCGTCTCGCGCAGCACGGTCCGGGTCCGGGCGCTGTCGGCCTGTCCCGCCTCGACGAGCGGCACGAGGTCAGCGCTGACGGCAGTGAGAACCTGCACGCCCGCCGGGTCGGCAAACTCCCGGATCACCCGCTGCAATAGCGTGCCGCGCAGGGTCCCCGGGGTTGCCAGCACGCCCACCACGCCCGAACGGGTGGCGGCCACGGCGGGCTTGACGGCGGGCACCAGCCCGATGACCGGCAGTTCGAAGCGGGCGCGCAGGTGTTCCAGGCTGTATGCCGAGGCGGTATTGCAGGCGACCACCACGGCCTTGACCCCACGGGCATGCAACTGGGTCACCGCCCGCGCGGTCAGCTCGCGGATCTCCTCGCCGGGCCGCGCGCCGTAGGGCAGATGGGCGGTATCGGCCAGATACACAAAGTCTTCGTGGGGCAGGGTGCGGCGCAACTCGGCGAGCACGCTCAGCCCCCCCACGCCGCTGTCGAAGACACCAATGGGGGCCGCGGGATTCATCTGCTGGATGATAGGTCAGTCCTCCTGGGACCGTAGTCCTCGCTGCTGGCGGTCCAGGCTCTGCACCGCCGCGACCGCCACCTGAATCAGTTCCGCGCGGTGGTCGGCCAGGGTCCGTGGACCGCGCTGTGCCGCCCGCTTGTCGAAACGGGGAAACAGGTGCTCGAAAACCGCCTGATTGGCCTCGCCCACCTCCCCTCGGCAAGCACCATCAGCCACGCGGCGGGGGCGTGGTTCTGCTCGCCCCCGCGGGCATCCTGGCGTTCCCGTTCCTTGCTGACCTCGGCGAGCACGTCCGGTGTGGTCATCCTTGGTCCAGCGCCTCGCGGATGGTCTCGCCCAGCGCCGTGATGCCGCGTTCAATCTGCGGCGGTGTGGCGCTGCTGTAGCTCAGGCGCAGGGTGTGGTGTCCGCCACCCAGCGCGAAAAACGGGCTGCCCGGCACGTAGGCGACGTTGCGGGTCAGCGCGCGCTGAAGCATGACGGTGCTGTCCATGTGCTGCGGCAGCGTGACCCACAGGAACATGCCGCCCTGCGGGGAGGTGTACTCCACGTCCTGCGGAAACTGCTCGCTGATGTGGCGCAGCATGATTCCGGCGCGCTCGCCGTAGGCCTGGCGCACCGTCTCGATCTGCCGGGGCAGCACGTCGTCGAGCAGCTCGGTCACGATCATCTGGTTCAGGGTGGGTGTGTGCAGGTCCGCGCCCTGCTTGGCCTGCACCAGCTTGGCGATCAGCGGCGCGGCGGCCTGTATCCAGGCATCCCGCAGGCCCGGCACCAGGGTCTTGGAAAAGCTGGAGCAGTAGATCACGTGGTTGGTGTTCACGTCTCCGGTGTACTCCAGGCCCAGTTCGTACAGGCTGGGGGCCGCCTCGCCCGAAAAGCGCAGCTGTCCGTAGGGATCGTCCTCGATGACCAGCACGCCGTACCGCCCGGTCAGCTCGACCAGGCGGCGGCGGCGCTCGGCGTCCAGGGTGCGGCCGGTCGGGTTCTGAAAATTGGGCACGGCGTACAGCAGCTTGGCCGGCGTGGTGCGGAGCAGGGCTTCCAGCGCGTCCACGTCGATGCCGCCGTCGTCGGTGGGCAGCTCGACATAGCGCGGGCCGTAGGGCTGGAAGGACTGCAGCGCCCCCAGGTAGGTGGGGGCTTCTACCAGCACGGTGTCGCCCTCCGAGATCAGGATCTTGCCCAGTAGGTCCAGCCCCTGCTGGCTGCCGGTCACGATCTGTACGTTAGCAGCGGGAATGCCGGCCTGCCGGCCGATCCAATCGCGCAGCGGCGGATGGCCCTCGGTGGTGCTGTACTGCAGCGCGGCGGAGCCGTATCTCGTCAGGGCGGCGTCGGCGGCGCGGCGCACCTCCTCCAGCGGAAACAGTTCCGGGGCGGGCAGGCCTCCGGCAAAGCTGATCACGTCCGGCTGCTGCGTGACCTTGAGGATCTCGCGGATGGCGCTGGCGTTCATGCGCCGCGCCCGGTCGGACAGCAGCGCCGTGAAGTCTATGGGGGAGCGGACAGGGGTCATAGGTTCATGCTACGCCGCCGCGTGCGGCGTGAACTGTGCGGCCACAACGGCTGGGAACCGCCCTGGTCTGGCGGCACGGTTCACCGACGGGACATGGGCGGCTCACCGCTCTGGTCACCACTGTGTCCAGGGGTTCTGGCCCCACACGCTGCGGGGCAGGTACAGTGGGGGGAATTCTCAAGGAGGCAGTTATGCTCGTAACCGGCAATGACATCCTGATCCCCGCCCGCGCTGGCAAGTATGGCGTCGGCTCGTTCAACACCAACAACATGGAGATCACCCAGGCGATCATCCACACCGCCGAGAAACTGCGCAGCCCCGTCATGGTGCAGATGAGCGAGGGAGCCATCAAGTACGGCGGACAGGACCTCGCGAACATCGTCATTGACCTCGCGAAACGTGCCACCGTGCCGGTCGCGCTGCACCTCGACCACGGCAGCTCCTACGAATCGGCGCTCAAGGCCATCAAGATGGGCTTTACCAGCGTCATGATCGACGCCTCGCACCACAACTTCGAGGACAACATCAAGGAGACAAAACGGGTGGTCGAGGCCGCGCATGCCATGGGCATCAGCGTGGAGTCGGAACTCGGACGCCTGGGCGGCATCGAGGAGCACATCGTTGTGGACGAGAAGGACGCCTTCCTGACCGATCCCGAGGAAGCCGTGCAGTTCATCGAGCAGACCGGCACCGACTACCTGGCGATTGCCATCGGCACCAGCCACGGCGCCTTCAAGGGCAAGGGCCGGCCGTACATTGACCACGCCCGCATCGAGAAGATCGCCGGCCTGACCGGCATTCCTCTGGTCGCGCACGGGTCCAGTGGCGTGCCCCAGGAAATCGTGGAGCGCTTCCGCAAGGCGGGCGGCGAGATCGGGGACGCGGCCGGCATTGCCGACGAGGACCTGCAGCGCGCCACGCAGCACGGCATCGCCAAGGTCAACGTGGACACCGATCTGCGCCTGGCAAGCACCGTGGGCATCCGCGAGGCGCTGCAGGCCAATGCCAAGGAATTCGACCCCCGCAAGATCTTCGGGCCCGCCCGCGACGTCATGAGCCAGGTGATCGAGCACAAGATGCGGGTGCTGGGCAGCGTCGGCAAGGCCTGAGGCTGCTAAGGCGCGCAAACAGGGTGAGGGGGGCCACCGGGACGACCGGGTGGCCCCCCTCCAAACAGGTGAGCAGGGTGTCGGATGATTCTCACCCACTGGCCCTATGCTCGCCATGGCATGTTTGCGGCCCTTCTGCGTCCTCTTCCCCTGCTGCTCTGTCTGTTCCTGTGGGGCGGAGCAGCCACCGTCTCGGCCCCGGCTGCGGGGCTGACGCCCGGCTGGCAGATCCGGCTCTCGGCGCTGCTGCCCGTGGCGGGGCAGGTGGCCACGCTGCTGGAAAAGCGGCCCAGCCTGTCTACCGTGGACCTGCAACTGCAGGTCGAGCGGGTCGGGGGCAGTGTCGCCGCCCTGCAGGCGGTGCTGATCAGCGCGGCCAGGGGCGTGCTCGCTCCCTATGACGCCCGGCTGGGCATCAGCGAGAAGGACTACCGGCAGTACCTGGTGTTTCAGGAAGTGCTGGCCTCCACGGGAAAGACCATCCGGCTGCCGGTCAGCCGCAGCGGTGACCGCGTCTATTTCGGGGACGCTCCCGGCCTGAACGGCATCCTGAACGGCATCAGCATCAACCTGAAAACCGGGGAGCTGCGTGGGCCCGAGGGCTACGGCGCCATGCCGACCAGCGTGGTGCCCAGCAGCGCCGAGGACCGTGTGCTGGACGTCCGCAGCGGCTTTCAGTGGAAGGTGATCGGGTCCGACGCCACCAGCGGCAACGGCGTGCGCGGCACCCTGAACCTGTTGCAGCTGAGTTCCGGACAGATCGTCCTGAACTACTCCCGCACGAGCATGATCCACCGCAAGATGAACACCGGCGAGATCATCGTCAGCTATACCCGTTAAGTTCCTTTTCTGCCCCACCCCCGTTTTCGCTAGAAAAGACCAAGGGCGACCCCCGTGCGGCCCGCTCTGCGTGGGCAGCCGCTGCGCGGCACGGCGGCGCCCCCCTTTGGGCCGATCCAGACTGATGCTCCCCTGATGCCGGTTCAAGGTTTCCTCACGCGCCGTTCAGGGGGAGTCATGGGCGGACAGGTACGCTGACCCTCATGAAGACCCAGACACGAAGAAAAAGCCTGATGCTTGGCGCAGCCCTGCTGCTGGGCGGCCTGTCGCTGTCCACGGCGGGCGCAGCCGGCCTGTCTCCCACCCTGCTGGAACGGGCCAAGCGCGGCGACCAGAGCAAGGTGGGCGTGATTGTCCGCTTTCAGTTCGGCAACGACGCGCGGGGCCGGGCCCAGCTCAAGAACCTGCGTTCTCAGCTCAACGGGCGTCTGGATCAACTTGGCTCGGCAGCGGGCTTTCTGGCCAGCGCCATCAAGAGCGGGCAGGCCACGTCGCTGTGGCTTGACCAGAGCATCTACCTGCCGCTGACGCCGGTGCAGGCGCGTGCGCTGGCGGCCCTGCCCTTCGTGACGGACGTGTTCGAGAACTTCAAGGTTCAGATTCCCAAGCCCCAGCGGGCAGTGGCCCTCAGCGCCGCTGCCGCCGCCGCCGGTGAGCCGTGGCACCTTGCCAAGATCGGTGCGCCGCAGGCCTGGGCGGCCGGATTCAAGGGCCAGGGCATCAAGATCGGGCACCTGGACAGCGGTATAGATCCCAGCCACCCGCAGCTGAACGGCAAGGTGGCTTCCTTCGCCGAGTTCAACGGCGAGGGGGACCGGGTGAACAGCCAGCCGCACGACTCCACCGACCACGGCACCCACACGGCAGGCCTGCTCGTCGGGGACACGGTGGGCGTGGCCCCCAGCGCCAAGGTCATCAGCGCCCTGGTGCTGCCCAACAACGAGGGCACCTTTGCCCAGGTTATTGCCGGGATGCAGTACGTGCTGGACCCGGACAACAACGCCGATACCGACGACGGCGCGGACGTGGTGAACATGAGCCTGGGCATTCCCGGCACCTACGACGAGTTCATCGTGCCGGTACAGAACATGCTCAAGGCGGGCGTGGTTCCGGTGTTCGCCATCGGTAACTTCGGCCCGGCCTCCAGCAGCACCGGCAGTCCCGGCAACCTGCCCGATGCCGTCGGGGTGGGCGCGGTTGACCAGAACGGCAACGTCGCCAGCTTCAGCAGCCGCGGACCGGTGGCGTGGAGCGGCAAGATCAACGGCGTGTTCACCAAGCCCGACATCGCGGCCCCCGGGCAGGACATCACCAGCGCCATTCCGGGCGGCAAGTACGGAGCCAAGAGCGGCAGCTCGCAGGCCAGCCCCATCACGGCGGGCGCGGTGGCCCTGCTGCTCTCGGCCAAACCCGGCAGCAGCGTGGACGCCATCAAGAACGCGCTGTACACCAGTGCGAGCAATGCGGGCAGCAAGAACAACAACGTGGGGTACGGCCTGATCAGCGTGCCCGGCGCCCTAGGCAAGCTGGGCGTGAACGCCGGAGCGCCGGCCCCCGCGCCCCAGCCTGCCCCGGCCCCCACCCCGGCGCCCGCTCCCAAACCGACGCCGGCTCCTGCGCCTCAGCCGACCCCGGCTCCACAGCCCACCCCAGCTCCGACGCCTGCGCCCAAACCCACACCGACGCCCACCCCACCCCCCAACACCGCCACGCCCACCGGCCCCGCCGGTTACGAGTTGTGCGCGCTGGAGGGCCAGAAGTGCAACTTCAGCGGGCAGCGCCAGGCCGCCTTCGGAACCGATGGCAAGTACCTGACCGGCACCGGCACCGACGGTTTCAACTGCACGGTGGCCGACTGGGGCCGCGACCCTGCGCCCGGTATCCGCAAGGGCTGCTTCATCAAGCCGGTGCCCGGTACCTCGGCTCCTGCTCCCAAGCCGACACCTGCGCCGGCCCCCGCACCCACTCCTGCACCCAGCGCGGGCAAACCCCGCGTGCTGCTGGTCGATGACGACATGGGCCAGGGCGCGGACGTGACGGGTGCGCTGCGCGACGCCATCAAGGCCAACGCTGCGAGCGGCGGAGCCTTCGTGTGGAACACGCAGTCGCAGGGGTCCGTGCCGCTGAGTGAGATGCAGAAGGCCGACATCGTGATCTGGGCGACCGGTGAGCAGTACCAGAACACCATTACTGCCAGTGACCAGAACACGCTGCGCCAGTACCTCGCGGCGGGGGGCCGCCTGCTCGTCACCGGCCAGGACATCGGCTACGACATCGGCGAAAGCGACTTCTACCGCAGCGTCCTCAAGACCCGGCTGGTCGCCGACAGCAGCGGCACGCCCAAGTTCGTGACCAGCGGGCCGTTTGGCAACACCGCCTACACCCTGAACGCCTCGGGCAGCGCGGGCAATCAGTTCTACCCCGACGTGATTGCCGACCTCGGCGGCAGCACCACCGTTGCGTCGTGGGGCAGCGCCAACGCCAACGCAGGCACCATTACCGCCCAGAGCATCCGGGTGGATCCCAACAAGAGCCGCGCCGCCCAGAAGCAGCAGGACCCGCGCGGCCTGATCGAGCAGATTGCCGGACGCATCGTCGGGACCGCGCTGGGCCAGATTTTCGGCAACAACGGTCAGCAGGCCCAGGCTCCGCGCGGCGGCCGGGTCAGTGCCCAGAGTGCGGGCGAGAACGCCGGAGCCATCGTCGCCAACGATGCGGGCCGCTACCGCACGGTCAACATGGGGTTTGGTCTGGAAGGTCTCACTCCCAACAGCCGCAGCCTGCTTGTGAAGACCACCTTCGACTGGCTGATGCGCTAGGAGCCCACCGGGGGCCCTGCAGATTGGGCACCACAGCCATACAGCAAGGAGGGGAAGGAGTGTATGTGCTCCTTCCCCTCTTCTGGCTCCCACCCTCTTCCCGGCAGCCCTTTAGGTGCGTCCCACCCACGCCGGAACAACACCGGGTACGGTAAAGCCATGACCACCCTCAAGGACATCATGACCCCGGACCTGACCACGGTGGACCCACGGGCCACGCTGAAAGAGGTCGCCACCCACATGAAGGAGCAGGGCATCGGAAATGTGCTGATCATGGACGGCGAGACCCTGACCGGAATCATCACCGACCGCGACATCGTGGTGCGTGCCGTCGCCTACGGCCACGATTTCGGCACCCCTGCTTCCGACTACGCCACGGGAGACGTGTTTACGATGGACGGCGCGACCGAGGTGGAGGCGGCGGCCAGGGAGATGGCCCACCGCCAGGTGCGCCGCCTCCCCGTCACCGAGAACGGCCGGGTGGTCGGCATGGTCAGTCTGGGCGACCTCGCGGTGCGGGCAAAGACGGGCGCGGATGAGCAGGCGTTGCAGGGCATCAGCCAGCCCACGAACTGAGGCTGGGGCCGTCAGGAATCCGGCAAAAAGGAGCAGGCCACTGGGCAAAAACCCCGGTGGCCTGCGTCTTTGCCAGTGCTGTTACTTCTGCAACTCGCGCAGCTGGCGGTACAACTCCTTTTCCTCGTCGCTGAGGGCCGCAGGAACCGTGACGTTCAGGCGAACGTACAGATCGCCGCGCGTGCCGTCCTTTCTCGGCCAGCCCTGGCCACGCAGCCGCATGCGGCGGCCCCCGCTGCTGCCGGGGGGAATGCTGAGGTTGCCGCGCCCGGTGAGGGTCTGCACGGTCACGTCGCCGCCCAGCGCCGCCACCGGAGCCGGCACGTCCACACTGGTGGTCAGGTGGTCGCCGTCGAGGTCAAAGCGGGCGTCTTCCAGCACGCGGATGGTGAGCAGCACGTCGCCGCCGCCCGGTCCCTGTCCGGCCAGCCGCAGCCGCGCGCCGTCACGGGTACCTGCCGGGACACGCAGGCTGAGTCTCTTGCCATCCACGTTGATCACCTCGTCGGAGCCGTGGAAGGCTTCTTCCAGCGTGACCTGCAACTCGCCCTCCACGTTCTGCACGAAGCGCCGCTGCTGCCCCGCGCCGCCCAGGCCGCCGAGCAGGTCCTCCAGATGCACCTGCTGTCCGCCGGCTCCGGCAAATCCGCCTCCCGCCCGGCCCCGCGCCGCCTGACCGAACAGGCCCTGGAAGAAGTCGCTGAACTGTCCAGGATCGAACCCGGCGAAGTCGCCGCCCTGGAAATCGCCCCCCGGAACACCGCCCATTCCGCCGTATCCCGGTGGGACCTGCCCGGTGTGGCCGAACTGGTCGTAAACCTTGCGTTTCTCGGGATCGCTCAGCACCGCGTAGGCTTCCCCGATTTCCTTGAAGCGGCCCGCGGCCTTGTCATCGCCGGGATTCTTGTCGGGGTGGTACTGCTTGGCCGCCTTGCGGTAGGCCGCCTTGATGTCTGCGTCGGACGCTCCTCGGGAGACGCCCAGTACGTCGTAATAGTCCTTGTAAGCCATGGGGACGCCTCCTGGTGGCGAGAGAAGAGGAATGCGGGTGTGGTCAGCCGGCGCCGCTGAAGGGGCTCAGGTGGTGGCCCACTCCAGGTACAGCGCCTCGACCTTGGCCCGCGCCCAGGGAGTGCGGCGCAGAAACTTCAGGCTGCTCTGAATGCTCGGGTTGGACACGAAGCAGTTGACCGGAATGCGCCGGGCCAGGCCGTCCCAGCCGTAGGCGTCGTGCAGCCGCTCCAGCATCATCTGGAGGGTGACGCCGTGCAGGGGATCGGACGGGTTCATGGCCTCACCCCTTGCGGCTGACGACCACACGGGCCGGGCGCACCAGGCGGTCGCCCATGCGGAAGCCCAGCTGATAGACCTGCACGATCCGGTCGTCCTCGTCTCCGGGGACCGCCTGCAGCGCCTCGTGCCACTGGGGATCAAAGGCCTCGCCCTCCTTGCCGGTGGCCTCCAGCCCCAGGGAGGCGAAGATGCTCAGCACCTTGCCCTGCACGGCCTGCACGCCCGGAATCAGCTTGGCCGGGTCCTCCGATCCCATCGTCACGGCGCGTTCGAGGTCGTCGTACACTGGCATCAGGCGCTCGGTGGCCTTGGCGACCCCCTGTCCCTGCGCGGCGTCAACGTCCTGGCCCATGCGGGTGCGGTAGCCCTCGAAATCGGCGGCCAGCCGTCCCAGCCGGTGGCGCAGGTCGGCGTTTTCCTTTTCCAGCTCATCCACGCGTTCGAGCTTGCCCATCATTTCCTGAACCTGGGCGAACATGCCCTCGTCCATGCCGGGGATGCCCGAGAAGTCCGTGTCCTCGCCGTCCTCCTCATCGGTCAGCTCGGCGTCAATGATCTCGCCGTCCTGGTCGAGGGTGGTTTCGCCGTCACGCGCCGGGGTGAACTTCAGGTTCTCGCCCGCGTTCTCGCCGGTCTCGGAGTCAGGGGTCTGGTCGGCGGCCTTGCCATTCTTGGAATCGTTGTCAGTCATTCGGGAACCTCGCCTTCTAAACATTCGTTCAAGGATAGGGGAGAGGGGGCTGTCTCAAGCCGTCCTCTCCCCGTGGGGTGGTTGATGGTCGGGGAGACGTTACTCGGCGGGCTTGAAGTCCGCGTCGATCACGTCGTCGTCGGCCTTGTCCTTGCCGAGGTTCACGCCGCCGTCTTCAGCAGTCTGGCCCTGCGCCGCGTTCTGGCTGGCGGTCATGAAGCTGCGCAGCTCCTCTTCCAGGGTCTTCTGGGCCTCGGCGATCTGGGCGTCGTCGTCGTTGCGGACGGCTTCCTCGGCCTGATCGGCGGCGGCCTTGAGCTTGTCCTTGGCGTCCTGAGGGGCGTCAGCGTTTTCCTCGATCTGGCCCAGCGCCTGCACACGCAGCGAGTCGAGGTTGTTGCGCTTCTCGACCTTCTCGCGGCGCTTCTTGTCGGCCTCGGCATTCTGCTCGGCTTCCTTGACCATGCGCTCCACATCGCTCTTGTCGAGGGTGGTGGTGTTCTCGATGCGGATGCTCGATTCCTTGCCGCTGGTCTTTTCCTTGGCGGTCACGTGCAGAATGCCGTTGGCGTCGATGTCAAAGGTGACCTCGATCTGTGGGCGTCCGGCGGGCATGGGCGGAATGCCCTCGAGCTTGAAGCGGCCCAGGCTCTTGTTGTCGGTCGCCATGGGGCGCTCGCCCTGCAGCACGTTGATCTCCACGCCCGGCTGGTTGTTCTCGGCGGTGGTGTAGATCTCGGTCTTCTTGGCGGGCACCGTGGTGTTGCGGGTGATCATCGGCGCGATCATGCCGCCCTTGACCTCCACACCCAGCGTCAGCGGAGTCACGTCCACGAGCACGATGTCACCCAGGCTGGAGTCGCCCTGGATGATGCCGGCCTGCACCGCGGCGCCGAGGGCCACAGCTTCGTCGGGGTTGACCGACTCGTTGGGGGTCTTGTGGGTGATGTCCTGCACGATGCGCTTGACCGCGGGAATGCGGGTGGAGCCGCCGACCAGAATCACCTCGTCGATCTTGCTCGCGTCCAGGCGGGCGTCCTTGAGGGCCTGCTCGACCGGCTGGCGCACGCGGCGCAGCAGGTCGGCAGTGAGCTCCTCGAACTTGGCGCGGGTCAGGGTGCGCTCCAGGTGCATCGGGGTGCGCGTTTCCGGGTCGAAAGTGATGAACGGCAGCGAGATGGAGGTCTCGGAGGCGTTGGACAGCTCGATCTTGGCCTTCTCGGCAGCCTCGATCAGGCGCTGCAGGGCCTGCTTGTCCTTGCGCAGATCGAACTTGTGTTCCTTATTGAACTCGTCGGCCAGCCAGTCCACGATGCGGTGGTCGAAGTCCGCGCCACCCAAGTGGGTGTCCCCGGCGGTGGATTTCACCTCGAACACGCCGTCGCCGAGTTCCAGAATGGTCACGTCGAAGGTGCCGCCCCCCAGGTCGAAGACGAGCACGGTCTCGTTGCCCTTGCGCTCCAGGCCGTAGGCCAGCGCGGCGGCGGTGGGCTCGTTGATCACGCGCAGCACGTTCAGGCCCGCGATCTCTCCGGCCTGCTTGGTCGCCTCACGCTGCGAGTTATCGAAGTACGCGGGCACGGTGATCACGGCGTCGGTGATCTTCTGGCCCAGCTTGGCGCTGGCGTCGGACACCAGTTTGCGCAGCACCTCGGCGCTGACCTGCTCGGGAGCGTAGTCCTTGCCGTTCACCTCAATGCGCACCGAGCCGCCCTCGCCTTCCTTGACGTGGAAGGGGCTGCGGGCCGCTTCTTCCTTCACTTCGTCCCAGCGGCGGCCGATGAAGCGCTTGACTTCAAACAGGGTCGCGGCCGGGTTCAGGGCGGCCTGACGGCGGGCAATCTGCCCGACCAGACGCTCGTCGCCCTTGTAGGCCACGACGGACGGGGTGGTCCGCGCGCCCTCGGCGTTCACGATCACTTCGGGACGTCCGCCTTCCATGACGGCGATAACGGAATTGGTGGTGCCCAGGTCGATACCAACAGCTTTAGCCATGTGTTTGACTCCTCGTTAGGGGGGGATTTCTGCCACCACGGGGGCAGCAGTTCTGAAACTTTGAACAGCATAAGGCTACAGTTATCCTGAGTCAATAGACTTGAGTGCAGTGCGCTCAAGTTTAAGAAAGAGGCAACGAACTGAAGAGGGTTCTGCCGCCCACGTGGATGTCTACAGACACGGCTGTCAGCGGGACGGCCTGCCTTTCCGGTCCGTTCCGCAGTGCAGGCCACACAAGCGGACGCCGCTCCCACCCGAAGGCAGGAGCGGCGGCGCAAAGGGGGATTATGCCCGGCTGAGGTACTGGCCCGTGCGGGTGTCCACCTTCACGTCGGTGTCCTGCTCCACGAACAGGGGCACCTGCACGGTCGCGCCGGTTTCCAGCTTGGCCGGCTTGGTGCCGCCCGAGGCGGTGTCGCCGCGCAGGCCAGGATCGGTCTCCACGATCTTCAGGATCACCTGATTGGGCAGGGTGATGCTCAGGGCCTTGTCGCCGTACATGGCCACGTCCACCTCGGTGTTCTCCTTCATGAACTTGGCGGCGTCGCCGACCAAGCTGGGAGACAGCGTGACCTGCTCGAAGGTCTCCATGTCCATGAACATGAAGTCATCGCCGTCCTTGTACAGGTACTGCATCTTCTTGCCTTCCACGTAGATGTCCTGCAGTTTCTCGGTGCTGTTGAAGGTGCGGTCCACGATGCTGCCGGATTCCATGTTGCGGAACTTGGTAACCACCTTGGCGCCGCCGCGTCCCATCTTCAGGTGGGAGTAGTCCAGGCATTCCCACAGTCCGCCGTCCATTTCCACCTTGGTGCCGTTTCTCAGTTCAGTTACGCTGATCATGTTTCTCCTTGTCCTGACCGGGGCCGCCTCCGGTTCCTGCGTGCCGTTCCTGATGCGGAATCGGGCGTAGGGACGGGGGGCCGCGCGGTGCCGCCCGGGAGTCTAGCAGAGGGCGGGGGCGGGCTTCCACCCACACCCTTCCCCGGCGGTGGGGAGGTTTGCTATGCTGCCAGGGTTGCCCGTTCGCCCCCGCCCGCCGGTCCGCCGCCCCTCAGCGCGCGCCGGTGCGCGGCGAGAGCAGAGGCGGAACGCGCCAAGGAGAAACAAGCACATGGAACTGAACGCCAAACCCCGTAACAGCAGAGAGAAGCTGGCCGAAGGCATGATCCCCGCCGTCGCCTACAACAAGGAAAACAACGTTTCCTTCGCCCTAGACCGCAAGTCCTTTGACCGGGCCTTCCGTCAGACCAGCACCACGGGCCTGTACGACATCACCGTCGAGGGTGGCCAGACCTTCCCCGCGCTGGTCAAGACCGTGCAGATGGACAAGCGCCGCCGCGTGCCCATTCACGTGGACTTCTACATGGTCACCTACGGTGAGCCCGTGGAAGTCGCCGTGCCGGTTCATACCCAGGGCCGCAGCCAGGGTGAGGTCATGGGCGGTCTGCTGGACACCGTGATCCACAACCTGAACATCATCGCTCCCGGTCCCCGCCGCATTCCGCAGGAACTGATCGTGGACGTGACCAAGCTGCAGATCGGCGAGCACGTCACTGCCGGACAGATCAAGCTGCCCGACGGCGTGAAGCTGGCCGTGGACGCAGACCAGGTGGTCATCAGTGTGCTGCCGCCGCGTCTGAGCGCCGAGGAAGCCGAGGCCGAGACCCAGGCTGCCCAGGTGGCTGGACTGGTCGCCGCCGGCGAACTGACCGAGGAAGCCGCGGCTGCCGTGCTGGAAGGCGGCACTTCTGTGGAAGAGGCCAAGGCCGAAGCGGCGAGCACCGAAGCCGCCGTCACCGCCGAGGACCTGCAGGACGAAGCGGGCAAGGACGAAGAAGCTTCTTCCTAAGCACAGCCTCCCTCTTTGTCGGCTGCCGGCGTCCACTGTGGATGCCGGCAGCTCCTTTTGCGGGCACAAGGGTGCAGGCTGGGCCCCGAAAACGCCGGATCGGGATTCAACGTCTGGAAGGAGGTTTTCGTTGTTCATGCTGATGGTTTTTGGCGAATGAGAAGCTGGTCGTGGAAGTGGGGGTTGACAGTTTGGGCGTGGGCCTGTATCTTTTCTGAGCCTCAAGCGAGGCGGGCAGAATGACAAGATGAAGCAGTGCGA